>JAKAEO010000129.1 GCA_021818285.1 Myxococcales bacterium | reverse complement strand
CAATGGAGAGCCGCCGATGGCCCTGAAGATCCTCGTGACCGCGAAGCGGGTGGAAGACCCGGAGTCGAAGATCAAGGTGAAGCCGGACGGGACGGGGATCGTCACGGACGGGGTGAACTACAAGATGAACCCGTTCGACGAGATCGCGGTGGAGGAGGCGCTGCGGCTGAAGGAGAAGCACGGGGGCGAGGTGATCGTCGCGAGCATCGGCGGAGAGAAGAGCGTGACGGAGATCCGGTCGGCGCTGGCGATGGGAGCGGACCGGGGTGTGCTGGTCTCGCACGAGGGGGCGATGGACCCCGGGGTGGCGGCGGCGCTCTTGGCGAAGCTGGTGGAGCAGGAGAAGCCGGACCTGGTGCTGCTGGGGAAGCAGGCGATCGACGACGACCAGAACCAGACGGGGCAGATCCTGGCGGAGCGGCTCGGGTGGGGGCAGGCGACGAACGCGTCGAAGAAGGAGAGCCTGGAGAGCGAGGCGGAGCAGAAGAAGCAGCCGGGGCTCCTGCTCGCGGGGGACGGGAAGCGGCTCGCGGTGGTGCGGGAGGTGGACGGGGGGGTGGAGACGCTGGACCTGGCCTTGCCGGCGGTGGTGACGGTGGACCTGCGGCTGAACAAGCCGCGGTTCGCGTCGCTGCCGGGGATCATGAAGGCGAAGAAGAAGGAGGTGAAGACGGTGCCGGGCGCGAGCCTGGGCGTCGACCTCCAGCCGAAGGTGGTGGTGAGGAGGCTGCTGGAGCCGCCGAAGCGGGCCGGAGGGGTGAAGGTGGCGGACGTCTCGGAGCTGTGGAGCAAGCTGCACGCGGAGGCCAAGGTCCTCTAGGACCGGGAGAGCGAACATGTCCAACGTCCTGGTCGTCGCGGAGCAGGGGCACGGGAAGCTGAGGAAGGCGAGCCTGTCGGCGCTGGCGGCGGGCCAGGAGCTGGCGAGGCGGACGGGCGGGAAGGTGACGGCGGTGCTGGCGGGGCAGGGGGTGGGGGCGGCGGCGCAGGAGCTGGCGGCGCACGGGGTGGCGGTGCAGCTGGCGGAGGGGCCGGCCTTCGAGCACTACCTGGCGGAGAGCCACGCGGCGGTGGTGGCGGCGGCGGCGAAGGCGGCGGGCGCGGCCTGGGTGGTGGGGGCGGCGACGGCGCAGGGCAAGGACCTGCTGCCGCGGGTGGCGGCGCGGCTCGGGGCGGCGGCGGCGACCGACGTGCTCTCGCTCTCGGGCGAGGGGGCGAACGTGCTGCTGCGCCGGCCGATGTGGGCCGGGAACGTGGTGGCCGAGGTGGAGCTCACCACGCCGGTGAAGGTCTTCACGGTGCGGCCGACGGAGTTCGCGCCGGCGCCGGCCGAGGCGGGCGGGTCGGTGGCGCCGCTCCCGGTGGCGGTGGAGCTGGGCGCGCTGAGGACGAGGTTCGTGGAGTTCCAGGAGGTCAAGAGCGAGCGGCCGGAGCTCACCGAGGCGCGGGTGGTGGTGGCTGGCGGCCGCGGGACCAAGGGGGACTTCAAGGAGCTGGAGGGGCTGGCCGACGACCTGGGCGCCGCGGTGGGCGCCAGCCGGGCCGCGGTGGACGCCGGCTGGGTCCCCAACGACTGGCAGGTCGGCCAGACCGGCAAGGTGGTCGCCCCCGACCTCTACGTCGCCGCCGGCATCTCCGGCGCCATCCAGCACGTCGCCGGCATGAAGGGCGCCAAGGTCATCGTCGCCATCAACAAGGACGTCGAGGCCCCCATCTTCCAGATCGCCGACTACGGCCTCGTCGCCGACCTCTTCAAGGCCGTCCCCGAGCTCCGGCAGAGCGCGAAGAACCGGTAGATGGGCAGCGGGCCCGGACTCACCGTCTCGCCGTCGGGGCGCCAGGCAGGTTCGTGCTGGCGTGGGCCCGGGGAGCGGCAGCGCGCGGAGAACCCCTGGAGGTTCCGCTCCTGCCCGGCGGCGAGATGATTCCGCAGGCGGACGCGCCGCCGCGCAAGCTCCTCACCTTCGAGTTCGTGGGGCTCTGCCTGGTGGCGCTGCTGGCGGTCGCCAACGCCACCACCTACTACAACCTCTTCGGCCACCTGGCCTCGCTGGGCATCGCCCCGGGGCTCCGCGGCCTGGTGGTCGGCGCCTACGCGCTCACCGCCATGGTCCTGTACCTGGTGGCGAGCCCCTTCCTCTCGCCGCGCACCGGGCCGCGCGCCCAGCTGGCCGGCATCGCCATCCTGGTGGTGGGCGGCTTCGGCTACCTGGTGGCCCGCTCCTTCTGGAGCCTGCTGGCGCTGCGCGCCTTCTGCGGGGCCGGGCAGTTCCTCATGGGCGCCGGCGCCATGGCCCAGCTCGTCGCCTTCATCCCCGCCGAGCGCAGCGGCCAGGCCTTCGGCCTCTACTCGGTCGCCATCCTGGTGGCCTACGGCGTGGTCCCGGGGGCGATGGACGCCCTCGCGCCCCACCTCCCCAGCGCCGCGCACGGCTACGCCGCCGCCACCGCCGCGCTGCTCCCGGCCGCCTGGATCGTCCTGCGCATCCGGGCCCGGACGCGGGCCCGGGCCGGCGCGCCGGCGGCGGCCCCGCGCCCGGCGCCGCGCGCCCACGCCTGGGCGGGGCTCCGGGCCAGCCTCCGCCAGCCCTCCGTCGCCCTGCTGGTGCTGCTGAACACCGCCTACTTCATGAACTGGAGCAGCCTGTACTTCCTCTACAAGGGCTTCGCCGAGCAGGGGCGGCTGGGCAACGTCGGCGGCTTCTTCACCGTGCTCACCGCGGTGATGATCGCCATCCGCCTCGTCGCCGGGCGGCTCTTCGACCGGATCGCCAAGGCGCGGCTGATGGTCGCCTCCTTCGCCGTCATCGCCACCGCCCACCTGGCCCTGCGCCAGCTGCCCGCGGGGACGGTGCCGCTCGTCGGCGCGCTCTTCGGCCTGGGGCTGGGCGCCGGCTACCCGGCGCTGAACGGCCTGATGTTCGACTTCTCGCCGCCGGCGGCGCGGCCCCTGAACGCCAACCTCATGTCCTTCGCCGTCCAGGCCGGCTCCTTCCTGGGCCCGTCGGTGGGCGGCCTGGTGGTGGCGCGGCACGGCTACCCGGGCTACTTCCTCGCCGCGGCCGGGCTGGCGCTGGCCTCGTCGGCCGCGAGCGCCGTCCTGGCGCGGCGGCGGGCCCCGGCGCGCCCGGCCGAGAGCTTCGAGGGTTGACGGGTCGCCCGACCGGGCGACGTCAGACGGCTCAGCCGACCGGCCCGCAGGAGGCGCCGCCGCCGCTCCCCGAGCCGCCGCCGCCGCTCCGCCCCGCCGCCGCGCCAGGCCGGCGCCCCGGGCCAGGTCCCCCTTCCTGCACGCCGGCGAGCCGCCGGGCCGCCCGGGCCATGCCCGGCCCTCGCTCGACGGCCTACCGCCGCGCTCGCCGCGGCGTGAAGCCGTGCCAGCGGGGCCCGAAGGGGGCCAGCCGGCGGGCCATCACCTCCAGCGCCTCCCGGTTGTCGTCCACCAGCACCGCGTCGCGCCCCAGGCCGGCGGCCGCCTCCCCCAGCGTGCCGCTCCCGGCGAAGGGGTCGAGCAGCCGGTCGCCGGGATCGGAGTGGACCCGGACGATGCGCCGCAGGACGGCGAGCGGCTTCTGCGTCGGGTAGCCGGTCTTCTCCTTGCCGGTGGGGCTCACCACCGTGTTCCACCAGGTGTCGGTCGGCGTCTTCCCGCGGGCCGCCTTCTCCGGCCCCACCAGCCCCGGCGCCAGGTAGGGGATGCGGTCGACGTCGGCGTAGCGGAAGGTGTAGCGGCGCGGGTCCACCGCGTACCAGAGGATGCTGTCGTGCTTGGGGGACCAGCGGCGGGTGGTGCGGGCGCCGTAGTCGTAGGCCCAGACGATCTCGTTCAGGAAGGAGGCGCGCCCGAAGATGCCGTCGAGCAGCACCTTGGCGTAGTGCACCTCCCGGTAGTCGAGGTGCAGGAAGAGCGAGCCGCGGGGGCCGAGGAGCCGCCGCATCTCCCGCAGCCGCGGCTCCAGGAAGCCCAGGTAGTCGTCGAAGCGGTCGGCGAAGCCGCGCCGGCCCAGCTCGACGGTGCGGTAGCGGCGGCCCCCGAAGCCCACCCGGTCCCCGCCCGGGTCCAGCCGGGTGCGCAGCCGCCGCCGCTCCTGGCGCCGGCCGGTGTTGAAGGGCGGGTCGGCGTACACCAGGTCGAAGGAGCCGGAGGGGAGGGACCGCATCACCTCCAGGTTGTCGCCGAGGTGGACGTCGAGCATCGGCGCGCCCCCCGCCCTACTGGACCAGCCGCCCCAGCCGGCGCAGCGCCGGGGCGCGCCAGGCCACCAGCCCCACCGTCACCAGGGTCATCATGCCGCCGAAGACCACCGACGGCACCGTCCCGAGCAGCCGGGCGGCGAGGCCGCTCTCGAAGGCCCCCAGCTCGTTGGAGGAGCCGATGAAGAAGCTGTTCACCGCCGCCACCCGCCCCATCTTGTCGGGCGGGGTCCGGAGCTGCACCAGCGTCCCGCGCAGCACCACCGAGATGCTGTCCAGGGCCCCGCCGGCCGCGAGCAGCACCAGCGACAGGGCGTAGGAGGTGGAGAGGGCGAAGGCGATCCAGCTGACGCCGAAGAAGGCCACCGCCCAGAGCAGGGCCCGGCCGGAGCGCTCGAAGTGGCCGCGGCGCGCCAGCAGCAGCGACATCGCCACCGAGCCCACCGCCGGGGCGGCCCGCAGCAGGCCGAAGCCCACCTCGCCGGTCCCGAGGACGTCCCGGGCGAAGACCGGCAGCAGGGCGGTGGCGCCGCCGAAGAGCACCGCGAACAGGTCGAGGCTCATGGTGCCGAGCAGCAGCGGCTCGGCGAAGACGAAGCGGACGCCGTCGCCCAGGTCGGCGAGGACGCGCCCGCGCGGCGCGGAGGGGCGCGGGCGCGGGGCGATGGCCGCCATCAGCCCGACGCCGGCGACGAGGAGGGCGACCACCACGGCGTAGGCGCTGCGCGGGCCGCCCAGGGCGATGAGCAGGCCGCCCGCGGCCGGGCCCAGGACCTGGGCGGTGTGGAACAGCGAGACGCGCCAGCTGGTGGCGTTGTGGTAGTGCTCGCGCGGCACCAGCTCGCTGCCCAGGGCCGAGAAGGCCGGCCGGTAGAAGGCGCGCCCCACGCCGGCCAGCGCCTGCACCGCGTAGAAGGGGAGCGCGGACCGGGGCTGGCCCAGGCTGACCACCAGCACCCAGGCGCCGCTGGCGCAGATCGCCGCCGCGCTGAGGAGGGAGAGCAGGCGACGGTCCAGCCGGTCGGCGGCCCAGCCGCCGAGCAGCGTCAGCGCCAGGAAGGGCAGGGCCTCGGCCAGCCCGACCAGTCCCAGCGAGAGCGGGTCCCCGGTGATGGCGTAGACCTGCCAGCCCAGCACGGCGGTCTGGACCTGGGTGCCGAGCGCGACCGCGAAGCTCGCCCCCAGGAAGGAGCGGTACTCGCGGTAGCGGAGCGCGGCGTACGGGTCGTGAGCCATGGAGCGGCGAATCTCGGGGGTGGCGGCGCCGCGGTCAAGCGGGTCGGGCGGCCCGGCGGCGCGCTCCCCTCCCAACCGGCCGGGAGCCCACGGGAAAGGGCGGAGTGCTATCCGATTGAACCGCGGCGCGCCGCAGCATAGAACCAAGGCGCCGACCACTCCCAACAGGGGCCCACCCGTTGCCATCCCCAGCCCGCTCGAAGCCCGCCGCGTCGCGGCGCCCCCTCCTCGTGCCCGCGGCCCTGGCCGCGCTCGCCGCCCTGGCGCTGGCCGGCTGCTCCGGCGGCGACGTGACCCATGCCCGCGTGCCCAAGGGGGAGGAGTCCGGCCCCGGGATGGCGATGGGCGGCGCAGGCGGCGGCGAGGTGCCCCCGCCGCCGCGGCCCACCGAGGGCGCGCTGCGCTGGACGCTGCCCAGGGGCTGGACCCAGGAGGACGGGAGCGGCATGCGCTTCGCCACCCTGAAGGCCCCGGCCCGGGGCAAGCTGGACGTCTCGGTGGTGGTGCTCCCCGGCCCGGCCGGCGGCGAGCTCGCCAACGTGAACCGCTGGCGCGGCCAGATCGGCCTCCCGCCCATGGACGAGGCGGCCATGGCGGGCGCCCGCAAGACGGTGAAGACCAAGGCGGGAGAGGTGGCGCTCTACGACTTCACCAGCGGGGGGACGGTGAAGTCCCGGCTCGTCGCCGGCCTGATCGTGGTCGAGGGAAATACCTGGTTCGTGAAGATGGTTGGGGACCTGGACCCGGTCGTGGCCAGCCGCCGCGACTTCATCCGCATCGTGGAGAGCCTCCGCCTTGACTAAGGGAATCGGCCGCTCGCTGCTGGACGTCCTCACGTCCCTGAAGACCACCATCGTCTGCCTGGCGGCCCTGATGGTGCTGGTGGTCGCCTGCACCCTGGCGCAGGTGAACCTCGGCACCCTGGGCGCGGTGAACAAGTTCATGCGCTCCTGGATCGTGTGGTGGGACGTCCCCCGCACCGACCTCACGCTCCCGGTCTTCCCCGGCGGCGCGCTGGTGGGGCTGGTGCTGGCCGCCAACCTCGTCGCCGTGCAGCTGAGCCGGCTGGAGCGCAGCTGGAAGAAGGTCGGGATCTGGATCGCCCACGCCGGCCTGATCCTGCTGGTGCTCGGCGAGTTCGTCAGCGCCGCCTTCCAGGTCGAGACCCGCTTGGCCATCGAGCAGGGCCAGACGCTGAACTACGTCGAGAGCCCGAGCCAGCAGGAGCTGGCGCTCATCGACACCACCGACCCCAAGTTCGACGACGTCTACGGCGTCCCCGAGTCGCGGCTGGCGCGCGGCGGGACCATCGCCATCCCGGGCACGCCGGTGAGCCTCCGGGTCTCGGCCTTCTACCCCAACGCCGCGCTGCGCAACCGCGGGCCGTCCGACCCGCCCTCCGGCGCCACCCAGGGGGTGGGCACGGCGGTGGCGGTCGTCCCGCTCCCGCCGGTGACCAAGGACGACGACGTGAACACCGTGGCGGCGCTGGTGGAGCCGGTGGTGGGCGGGCGCAGCTTCGGCACCTGGCTGGTGTCCAACGCCCTCGGGGCGCCGCAGGGCTTCACCTCCGAGGGGCGCGACTACAAGCTCGCCATGCGTCCCCGGCGCGAGTACCTGCCCTTCTCCCTGACGCTGAAGAAGTTCAGCCACGACGTCTACCCGGGCACCGACATCCCCAAGAACTTCTCCAGCCTGGTGCACATCTCCAACCCGTCGCGCGGCGAGGACCGGGACGTCCTCATCTACATGAACCAGCCGCTCCGCTACCTGGGAAAGACCTATTACCAGGCGAGCTTCGGCAAGGGGGACACCCTCTCCATCCTCCAGGTGGTGCAGAACCCCGGCTGGCTGCTGCCCTACATCTCCTGCGTGCTGGTCACGGTCGGGCTGCTCATCCATTTCGGGTTGATGCTGCGCCGCTCGGTCCGCAAGCAGATGAAGACGGTGCCGCAGGAGGCCGCATGAAGACCGAGAGAATCCTCCCCTGGGCGGTGGGCGCCCTGGCGCTGGCGGCGGCGGTCTTCGCCGCGCGGGCGCCGGGCAAGGTGAACGGCTTCGACGTCGACGCCTTCGCGCGGCTGCCGGTGCTGGAGGGCGGCCGGGTGAAGCCGGTGGACTCGGTGGCGCGCAACTCGCTGCTGATGATCCGGAGCCAGCAGAGCTTCCGCTACGACGGGCACGGCGTGGGGGCGGACGAGTGGCTCCTCGACGTCCTCTTCCGGCCGCAGCGAGCCGACCAGCAGCCCATCTTCGTCATCAACGACCCGGACGTGCTCGGCCTGCTCGGGCTGCGCCAGACCGCCGACCGCTACTTCAGCTTCGCCGCCATCGCGCCGCACCTCGGCGAGGTGGAGCAGCAGGCCATGGCGGCGCAGCGGCTCGACGCCAAGCAGCGGACCCGCTTCCAGGGCGCGGTGCTGAACCTCTTCGAGCGCGTCTACCTGTACTACAAGCTGAAGAACACCGTGCAGGTGCCGGGCGGCCCGCCGCTCTCGGCGGAGCTGAAGGCGCCGGGCGCGCCGGGCGCCGACCAGCGCCGCGCCGCGCTGGTGGACCTGGGCGTGTTCCGGCCGCTGCCGCCGCTGGCCGGGCAGCCGCCCGACGCCTGGCGCAGCGCCGGCGAGGCGCTGCAGGAGGCCGCCGCAGGCACCGTCCATCCCGGCCTCGACCCGCTGGCCCGGCTGGGCGCCGCCTGGGCCTCCGGCAACCCGGCCGGCTTCGCCGCGGCCGCCGCCGACCTGCGGGCGGTGTCGGCGGCCGCCCACCCCCGGGCGCTGGCCATGGCGCGGGACGAGATCGTCTTCAACCGGGCCCAGCCCTTCTACGTCGGCATGGTGATCTACGTGCTGGCGCTGCTGGCGCTCTTCGTCTCCTGGGCCTGGCGCCCGGTGCTGATGCGCAACACCGCCTTCGCGCTGCTGGTGGCGGGCGCGGTGGTGCACACCGCCGGCCTCGTCTACCGCATCATCCTCCAGGGCCGCCCCCCGGTGACCAACCTGTACTCCTCGGCGGTCTTCGTCGGCTGGGGCGCGGTGATCCTCGGGGTGATCCTCGAGGCCATGTACCGCAAGGGCTTCGGCACCGCCGTCGCCGCCGCCTCCGGCTTCGCCTCGCTCATCGTGGCCCACCACCTGGCGGGCGACGGCGACACCATGGAGATGATGCGGGCGGTGCTCGACTCCAACTTCTGGCTGGCCACCCACGTGGTGACCATCACCATCGGCTACAGCGGGACCTTCCTGGCCGGCGCCATCGCCATCGGGTACACGCTGCGCAAGCACCTGGCCCCGAACCTCGACGACGCCACCACCAAGGCCCTGGCCAGCATGACCTACGGGGTCATCGCCTTCGCCCTGTTCTTCAGCTTCGTGGGCACGGTGCTGGGCGGCATCTGGGCCGACCAGTCCTGGGGCCGCTTCTGGGGCTGGGACCCGAAGGAGAACGGGGCGCTGCTCATCGTGCTCTGGAACGCCATCATCCTGCACGCCCGCTGGGGCGGCTACGCCCGCGAGCGCGGCATCATGGCCATGGCCATCTTCGGGAACGTCATCACCAGCCTCTCCTGGTTCGGCGTGAACATGCTGGGGGTGGGGCTGCACTCCTACGGCTTCATGGACAAGGCCTTCTGGGCCCTGGCCGCCTTCATCGGCACCCAGCTGCTCTTCATGGTCCTGTGCCTGGTGCCGCGCCGCTTCTGGGCGGCGGGCGGCGAGCCCGGGCCGGCGGGCCGCAAGGCCAGCTCCGGCTCGCGGGCCTGACGGGACGGCCGGCGGGGGACGGCGG
>JAKAEO010000128.1 GCA_021818285.1 Myxococcales bacterium | reverse complement strand
GGCCCGGGCCCGGGCCTCGGCGATGCTGAAGATCGAGGTCGAGGTGGTGGACCTCCCCGGCCTGGAGGAGGCCATCGCCGCCGGCGCCGACATCGTGCTCCTCGACAACATGGACGACGCCGCCGTGGCCGAGGCGGTCCGGCGGGCCCGGGGGCGGGTGCTGCTCGAGGCGAGCGGCAACATGACCCTGGAGCGGCTCCCCCGGGTGGCCGCCACCGGCGTGGACTACGTCTCCATGGGCGCGCTCACCCACAGCGCCCGGGCGGTGGACGTCTCCTTCGAGATCGACGGCTGACGCCGGCGGGGCGGAGGCGCGCCGCCAGCAGCGCGGCCCAGGCCAGGGCCGCCGCGGCGGCGAGCGGGCTGGCGGCGGCGATGGCGCGGAGCGGGGTGAGCCGGGCGTCCGGCGGCGCCGCGCCCGCCAGGTGGTGGAGGTAGAGGACGCCGTCGGCCAGGGCCAGGCCCGCCGCGAGCGCGAGGCGCCCGGGTCGCGGGCGCCGCGCGGCGCCGAAGAGCAGCGCCGCGAGCAGGGCGTCGAAGAGGGCCCAGAGCCCCAGCTGCGCCCGGTCGAGGCCGAGCGGCTCCGGGCGGCCGGCGGCCGCCAGCGCCCCGAGCGCCGCCGTCCAGCCCACCAGCATCACGGAGATGAGCCAGGGCGGCCCGGCGGGGCGGCGGAGGAAGGTGCGGAGGGCGATCCGCGCCGGCGAGCCGCCGGCGAAGGCGGCGAGCGCGTCGCCGACGTGGAGGGCGGCCGGCCCGTCCCCGGGGAAGGCCAGCCAGACGGGCTCCCAGCGGGTGGGGTGGAGCCGCTCCTTGAAGGCGCGGATCCCGGCGAAGTCGTAGAAGGGGCGGGCGAGGGCCCGCGCCGCCCGCTGCCAGGCCGGCAGGTGGCCGCCCGAGGACAGCGGCGCGAGCCCGAGCGTGAACACCGCGGAGTCGCCGGCCTCCCGGGCGAAGGCGACGAGGAGCTGCTCGGTGGTCCCGTTGGGGGCCGCCGCGCTCCGCAGGAGATCCTCCACCAGCCAGCCGCGCCGCGCGTACAGCGGCACGGCCGACAGGAAGGCCACGGGCTCCCCGTCCCGCTCGGCGACGTAGTAGCGGTGCTCGCCCGGGCGCCGGAACGGATCGAGGGCCACGAGGAACCCCAAGGGCTCCATGCGGCGGGCCGCCGCCCACCCCGCGGCGATCCGCTCGACCGCCGTCCGGAGCGGCGTGCCCTCGCGGAGGTCGGCGGCGGGGACGCGGCGGACCCGCACCCCCTTTCGCCGGCTGCGGCGGAGCTGCTCCCGGATCCGGCCGGAGCGGGCGCCGGAGGAGAGCCACTCCGCCGGCGCGAAGGCCGGCTGCTCGCCGATGGCGAGTGAGCGCAGCCCCGGCAGCCGGCGCTCGACCGCGAAGAAGCAGGCCCGGCGGCCGGCCTCGCGCGCCGCGGCCACGAACCGCGCCGCGGCCCGGGCCTGGAGCGGGTCCGGGGCGAGCGGCGACCCCGCCGCCACCCAGGCGCGGCCGGTGTCCGCGTAGCAGACGCAGGCGCCCGTGCCCTCCGGCGGCGGTGCGTCGAGCCAGTGCCGGAGCGCCGGCCCGGCGCAACGGACCGAGGCCGCCTCCGCGCCGTACCGGAGGAGGAGGTCGTGGATCCTGGGGACGGCGTCGTCGCGCGGGCCCCGGCCGGGTGCGGCCGGAAGCGCTGCGACGGCGGTCTCTGGCGTGGCCACGCCCGACCTTCTAGCGTCCGGCGCGGGGCGCCGCAGCCCGGACGGGATCGCGCGGCGCCGCGGCGCCCCCGCCCCGTCCGCCACCGCCGGGACCGGGCGTCGGCGTGTCGCGCGTCAGCGAACCGCAAGCTCGTGCGTGACCCGGTGTGAAAGAAATCGACGCGCAGCTGTCGGGGAACTCCACACAGGGGGGCACGAACATGACGGGCTGGCTCGGAAGGCTCGCGGTCTTGGCGGTGGGAGCGCTGCTGGTGGCGTCGCCGCGCGCGCATGCGCAGGCGGGTCACGGCGGGAGCGGGGGCAGCGGCTGCGGCGACCTGTTCGGGGATCTGATCCACGTGAAGCGCGACGCGACCACCGGGGTACCCATCCTGCAGAAGCGCTGGGTGGCCGGCCCGCAGGACGTCTACGCGTGGGCCTACTGCCCGATCGCCGTGGACGCGAGCGGGAAAGAGCTCGGCTTCCTGCCGGACAGCTGCGACCTCGACCCGGCCACCGGGACGGCGGTGGCGGTGGACTACTTCGGCCGGCTCAGCGCCGGGCGCACCAAGGAGCGCAACATCCGGATGCACTTCGACGAGGTCATCGACAAGATCAAGGCGTCCCAGGCGGTGTCGCGCGACCAGACCGGGCGGCTGTTGCTGGGGACGAGCTGCGGCTCGGTCACCCCCGAGGCGGCCACCTGCTTCGAGTGGACCCTGGTGGACTCGCCGGTGGAGAACATCGCGCTCTACCACCGCCTGATGAAGTACGGCCACTTCCAGACCGACCCGGCGGAGCTGGACACCTCGGCGCACGGCGATCCGGCGACCCTGCCGCAGTTCCACCCGGCGCTGTCCGCGGCCGACCTCCTCAAGTTCACCGGCGCCACCCGCGCGCTGCTTCCGGGCGCCTGCGAGGGCACCACCTGCTACGCCCCCGAGCCGCTCTCGCCCGCGGACTTCGTGCTCGCCGCCTCCTTCCTCTCCACCGGCGCCGACAAGGACGGCAGGATCACCGTGGACCTCGTCGAGTACGTGAACCGGATCCTGAAGATCCCGGTCGCCACCCCGGAGTCGGCCGCCACGCTCGTCACCCTTCCGGCGAAGATCCGGGACTGCGGCAGCGATCCGGCGGCGCAGCAGCCCGACGTCGCGCTCTGCCCCATCGCCGACGCGGTGCCGGGCCTCCCCGCCCCGGCGAACGAGCGCTTCGTGGACTTCGGCCCGGTGAGCTACCTGCGCTCGGCGAGCTTCGACGCCGCGGTGCCGGTGCTCAAGCCGGCCAGCACCCTGGGCTTGAACTCGGGCCGGCAGATGGCGGTGATGGCGATCATGAAGACGACGCTGGACGACGTGTGGCTCGTCGATCCGGTGGTGCGCCTGCTCGAGTACCTCGAGGCGCGCAACGGGCTCGCCGCCTCGGCGGGGACCAACGTCACCGGCTTCGTGAACGCCGGGAACGACGCCCTCCGCTGCATCGAGTTCGTCCACAACTACGCGGTGCCGCTCGACCTGGGCTGGAACTTCACGCCGTAGCCGGTCCACCGGGAGGGAGCGGCGAGGCCCCCCGCTCCGCGATTGACTCGCGGGGCGGGCGGGCCTAACCATTCGCGTCGCGGCCGTCGCCGCCCCCGCTCCCCCTTCCGGGAAGGACCGACATGAAGACCCTGCTCCTGGCCGCCCTCGCGGCGGCTCCCCTCCTCGCCGGCGCGGACGAGGGGATGTGGACCTACGACAACTTCCCCCGGGACCGGGTCGAGAAGTCCTACGGCTTCTCGCCCTCCGACGCCTGGCTGGCGAAGGCCCGCCTCTCCTCGGCGCGGCTCGCCGGCGGCTGCTCGGCCAGCTTCGTCTCGGGCGGCGGCCTGGTGATGACCAACCACCACTGCGCCCACAGCTGCATCGAGCAGCTCTCCACCGCCCGGCGCGACTACGTGAAGAGCGGCTTCTTCGCCCGGACGCAGGCCGACGAGGTCCGCTGCCCGGAGATCGAGGTGAACCAGCTCGTCGCCATCGCCGACGTGACGGCGCGGATCACCGGGGCCACCGCCGGCAAGTCGGGCGCCGGCTTCTTCCGGGCGCAGCGGGCCGAGCGGGCGCGGATCGAGAAGGAGTGCCAGACCTCCGACGCCCTGCGCTGCGAGGTGGTGAGCCTGTACCACGGCGGCGTCTACGACCTGTACACCTACCGGCGCTTCCAGGACGTCCGGCTGGTCTTCGCGCCCGAGTTCGCCATCGCCTTCTTCGGCGGCGACCCCGACAACTTCAACTACCCCCGCTACGACCTGGACGTGGCCTTCCTGCGCGTCTACCAGGACGGCAAGCCGGCGGCCACGCCCGATCACTTCACCTGGTCGCCGGCCGGCCCGAAGGAGGGGGAGCTGACCTTCGTCTCCGGCAACCCCGGCCGGACCTCCCGCGGCCTCACCGTGGCCCAGCTCGCCGACGCCCGCGACGTGGCGCTCCCCGACGCCCTCATGGGCCTCGCCGAGTACCGCGGCCTGCTCACCGAGTACGCGCGCCGGGGGCCCGAGGAGGCGCGCACCGCCAACGCCACGCTCTTCTACGTGGAGAACGGCTACAAGGCGCTCCGGGGGCGGTGGCTGGCGCTCCGCGATCCGGCCTTCTTCGCCACCAAGGTGAAGGCGGAGGCGGACTTCAAGGCGGCGCTGGCCCGGGACCCGGCGCGGGCCGCGAAGGTCCTGCCGGCCTACGACGCCATCGCCGGGGCGGTGGCCGCCTTCGACCGGATCCGGACCCGCTACGGGATCGAGGAGCCGGTGCGGCGCGGCGGCGAGCTGCTCGCCATCGCGCGGACGCTGGTGCGCGCCGCGGTGGAGCGGAACAAGCCCAACGCCGAGCGGCTCCGGGAGTTCGGCGACGCCGCCCGGCCGCAGCTGCTCCAGCGCACCTTCTCCGCCGCCCCCGTCCACCCCGAGTTCGAGACCTTCCAGCTGCGCTACTGGCTCACCCAGGTGCGCGAGAGGCTGGGGGCCGACGACCCCTTCGTGCACGAGGCGCTGGGGCGGGAGTCGCCGGCCGAGCTGGCCGAGCGGCTGGTGAAGGGGACCAGGCTCGCCGACGTCGCCTACCGGAAGCGGCTCTGGGACGGCGGGCAGAAGGCGATCGACGCCGCCGCGAAGACCGACCCGCTCGTCGCCTTCGCGCTCCGCATCGACGCGGACGGCCGGGCGGTGCGGAAGGTCTACGACGAGACCATCCACCCGGTCCTGGTGAAGAACCAGGAGATCCTGGCCCGGGCGCGGTTCGACCTGGAGGGGGCCAGCAGCTATCCCGACGCCACCTTCAGCCCGCGCCTGTCCTACGGCGCGGTGAAGGGCTACCGGGAGGACGGGCGGACGGTGGCGCCCTTCACGACCCTGGCCGGCGCCTTCGAGCGCGCCACCGGGCGCGAGCCGTTCGCCCTCCCGGCCTCCTGGCTCGCCGCCCGGGGCAAGCTCGACCTGTCCACCCCCTTCGACTTCGTCACCGACAACGACATCATCGGCGGCAACTCGGGCTCGCCGGTCTTCGACCGCAACCTCCAGATCGTCGGCCTGGTCTTCGACGGCAACATCCAGTCGCTGGGCGGGGACTACGGCTTCGACGACGCCGTGAACCGGACGGTGGCCGTGGACAGCGCGGCGCTCCTCGAGGCGCTGCGGCGCGTCTACGGGGCGGAGCGGATCGTCGAGGAGCTGCGGCCGCCGGGGGCGTGATCGGGCGCCGGCGCCCCGGGGCCTCCCCCGGGGTGGCCGGCCGTGACCGGGCCCGCGGGCGGGCTGCGCCGGCGCGTTGACAGCGCCGGCGCGCTCCCGCACCATCCCCGCGGTGCCCGAGACCCGCGAGATCGGCAGCGAGGAGCTGGTGCTCGGCTTCCTGGCCGAGGCCGGGGACGAGTTCGTGTCCGGCGAGGTCATCAGCGACAAGCTGGGGCTGTCGCGCGCCGCCGTCTGGAAGCACGTCGAGGCGCTGCGCGGCCACGGCTACCGGATCGACGCCGTCCCGGCGCGCGGCTACCGGCTGCGGGAGATCCCCGACCGCCTCACCGCGCTGGAGCTGCGGCCGCTGCTCGGCACCCACGACCTCGGCCAGGTGCTGCACTGCTTCGGCGAGGTGGCCTCCACCAACGACCTGGCCAAGCAGCTGGCCGAGGAGGGGGCGGGGCACGGCGAGGTGGTGATCGCCGAATGCCAGACCGCCGGGCGCGGGCGGCGCGGCCGCGGCTGGGTCTCGCCGCCGGGGCGCAACGTCTACTTCTCGGCGGTGCTGCGGCCCGAGCTGCCGCCGCACCGGGCCCCGGAGCTCACGCTGGTGGCGGCGGTGGCGCTGTGCCACGCGGTGCGGCGCGCCGGGGTGGACGCCGGCATCAAGTGGCCCAACGACCTGGTGGCGGGAGACCGCAAGCTCTGCGGCATCCTCACCGAGCTGGCCGCCGACCCCGACCAGATCCAGTGGGTGGTGCTGGGGGCCGGCGTCAACGTGAACGCCACCGCCGCCGACTTCCCCGAGGAGCTGCGGGGCTCGGCGACCAGCATGGCGCTGGAGCGGGGCCAGCCGGTGCCGCGGGCCCTCTTCGCCGCCGCCGCCCTGACGCTGCTGGAGGAGTGGCTGGACCGGCACGCCGAGGGAGGCTTCGCGGCGGTGCGCGACGAGTGGCGCGCCCTCTCCGACACCCTGGGGCGCGAGGTCCGGGTGCTGGCCGGCGGCCGCGACCTGGAGGGGCTGGCCGAGGACCTGGACCAGACCGGGGCGCTGCTGGTGCGCGCCGGCGGCCGGCTGGAGCGCGTCCACTCCGGCGACGTCGAGCACCTCCGGACGCGTTGACCCCCGCCGGACCGGCAAGTAACCTCGGCCCGTGCTGCTGGCCATCGACGTCGGGAACACCAACACCGTGCTCGGCGCCTTCGAGGGCGCCCAGCTCCTGCAGCAGTGGCGCGTCGAGACCAGCCTGGCGCGCACCTCGGACGAGTGGGGCATCCTCGCTCGCCAGCTCATGGACGCCTCCGGCGTCGATCCGTCGCGGGTCAGCGCCATCGCCGTCTCCAGCGTGGTGCCGCCGCTGGCGTCGGCGCTGGAGCGGATGGCCTCCCGGTGGTTCGGGGTGAAGCCGCTGTTCGTCGGCCCCGGCGTGAAGACCGGGATGCCCATCCTCTACGAGAGCCCGCGCGAGGTCGGGGCCGACCGGGTGGTGAACGCGGTGGCCGCGTTCGCCCGGTGGAAGACCGGGCTCATCGTCGTGGACTTCGGGACCGCCACCACCTTCGACGCCGTCTCCCCCCGGGGCGAGTACCTGGGCGGCGCCATCAGCCCGGGCGTGACCATCTCCATGGAGGCGCTCTTCCGCAACGCCTCGCGCCTGCCGCGCGTCGACTTCGCGCGGCCCCCCAGCGTGGTGGGCCGCAACACCGTGGCCTCGATGCAGAGCGGCCTGGTCTACGGCTACGTCGGGCTGGTGGACGGGATCTGCGAGCGGATGGCGGCCGAGCTGGGCTTCGCGCCCAAGGTGGTCGCGACCGGCGGGCTGGCGCCGCTGGTGGCCGGCCTGTCGCGCTCCATCTCCGAGGTGGACGAGCACCTGACCCTCGAGGGGCTGCGGCTCATCCACGAGATGAACCGATGAGCGGGCCGGAGGCGATCCGGGACCAGGCGGTGGCCGCGCTGGAGGCGGGGATCGCGCTGTTCGGTAGGGAGGACGTCCTCGGGGCCCACGCCCGCTTCGGCGAGGCCTACCGGCGCGCGCCGCAGCTCCCGCGGGTGGCCTCCTGGTACGGCGTCACCCTGGTGCTGGTGGAGCGGAACTCCAACCTGGGCGTGGCGCTGTGCGACCAGGCCCTGCGGGCCGCCGGCCCCGACCCGGAGCTGCTCCTGAACCTGGCCAGGGCCCACCTGGCGCTCGGGCAGCGCGAGCGCGCCATCCGGGCGGTCCAGCGCGGCCTGGCCGAGTGGCCCGACGATCGGTCGCTGCGCGCCGCGCAGGAGGAGCTGGGGCGCCGCCAGCGGCCGGTGCTGCCCTTCCTGCCGCGCGCCAACCCGCTGAACAGGGTGCTGGGGCGGATGCGCCACCGCTCGCGCGGCGGCGGGCGGCGCGGGCCGGTGACGCCGGTCACGCTCGGCCGCGTGCCGGAAGGCGCGCCCCCGGGGAGGGCCGATGGCTGAGTGCCCGCTGCCGCTGGACGCGCTGCCCAAGCCGCTCCAGAAGCACGCCGACCCCAAGGCGCCGCCGGCGCTGCGGTCCATGGGGGCCAAGGGGCTGGTGCCGGCGGTGGCGCCGGCCGACCTGGTGACGCTGCTCTTCTTCCTCTCCCACGACGCCGACGAGGCCATCGCCGCCACCGCGATCCGGACCGCCGAGGGGCTGCCCGACAAGATCACCGGCGTGGCGCTGCGGGACGAGGGGCTCACGCCCCCGGTGCTGGACTGGCTGGCCGACCGCTTCACCGGCAAGGACGCGACGCTGGAGCTGGTCCTCCTGAACCCGCAGACCTCCGACCAGACGGTGGCGCGTCTGGCGCCGGTGGTGAGCCAGCCGCTCGCCGACATCGTCCGGCAGAACGAGCTGCGGCTCCTGCGGCACGACCCGATCATCCGGGGCCTGTGCCAGAACCCGAACGCCCTGGCCTCGACCGTGGACGGGGCCTGCGACTTCTGCGTCCGCAACGGCCTGACGCTCCTCGACGTCCCCCAGCTGGTCGAGGCCCACAAGCGCGTCCACGGCGTGGACCCGGTGGCCCGGCCTCCCGAGGACTCGGCGGCGGCGCTGATGGCCGAGTTCCAGCAGGAGCTGGCCGAGGATCAGGCGCCGCTGCTGCGCGCCGAGACCGAGGAGGAGAAGAGCCGCAAGCTCACCATCACCCAGCGCATCCTCAAGATGTCGGTGAGCGAGAAGATCAAGCTGGCCACGCTGGGCAACAAGGAGGCGCGCACCATCCTGCTGCGCGACGCCAACAAGCTGGTGAGCATGGCCGCGGCGACCAGCCCGCGCATCACCGAGGGGGAGATCGCCACCCTGGCGACCTCGCGCACCACCAACGCCGACGTGCTGCGCTACATCTACACCAACCGCGACTTCCTCCGGAGCTACGGGCTGCGCCTCGCGCTGGTGAAGAACCCCAAGGTGCCGCTCCCCACTGCGCTGCGCTTCCTGCAGGGGCTCCAGGAGCGGGACGTGAAGGAGCTGGCCCGGGACCGGAACGTCCCGCAGACGGTGAGCGCGCAGGCCAAGGCCTACATGATGAAGCGCGAGGCCGCCCAGAAGGGCCGGTCCGAGAAGTAGCCGTCCGCCGGCGGCCCGGCGAGGATGCCCCCCATGCGCATGGCCCGGGCACTGTGGATCTCCTTCGCCACCCTGGCTTCCCGGGTGCTCGGGCTGGTGCGCTCCCAGCTCTTCGCCGCCCTGGTCGGCGCCAACGCCTTCTCCGACGCCTTCGTCGCCGCCTTCCGCATCCCCAACCTGCTCCGCGATCTCTTCGCCGAGGGGGCGCTCTCCTCGGCCTTCGTGCCCACGTTCGCCGACTACCGGCAGAACCGGGGCGTCGAGGAGGCCTTCCGGCTCGCCAACCTGGTGGCCGGCCTGCTGCTGCTG
>JAKAEO010000127.1 GCA_021818285.1 Myxococcales bacterium | reverse complement strand
CCACTTGCCCGAAGTCTTTTCGCCCGCGGGGGTCGGCCAGGCTCAGGCTCGACCCGTCCACCACCACGTAGGCCATCGGCAGGGCGCTGATCCGCGCCGCCGCCGCCTGCGCCACCGCCAGCACCAACGCCGACGCCCGGACCGCGCTGTTCTCGACGAACCGGTAGGCCCGCTCCCGCAGCGCTAAGGTCCGGAATACTTGCGAGATCCGCCCGCCGGGCTTTCGCGCCAGCCCCGCCGCCAGTGCCACCAGCGCCCGCGTCCGCCGCCGGTCACCGAGCTCCGCGTGCCCGAACTCCTGCCTCCCAAACGCCAACGCCCCGCTGGTCCTGGCCATGGCCCTGACCAGATCACCCCGGGACCCTCTCATCCAGAAAAGCGACTAATGCTCAGGGCCGGGACCGGGGAGAGGGAGACGAACTCCACTCGACCCCGACCCCGACCCCGCCGGCCGTTCCGCGCTACACTCCCCGGCATGACCAAGCTGATGACGATCCTGCGGAGCATCTTCCTGGTCTTCATCTTCTTCTACGCGCTGAAGCTCCTGCCGCTGGCGCTGCTGGTCAGCGGCGACGCCCGGCGCGGCGACGTCATGGTGCCCTTCACCAAGGTCGAGAACGTCGCCTCGGTCACCTGGGTGGCGGTCGGGTGGATCGCCGTCGAGACGGTGGTGGGCTGGCTCCAGGTCTGGGCGGGCGGCAAGCTCAAGGCCCGCGCCGCCGCCAAGGCGGCGAAGGTCGCGGCCGCCGCGCCGCCCCCGGCACCTCCCCCTCCCCGCCCCTAGAGGCCGCCCCCGGTCCGCCGGTGCCGCCGCTCCGCGAGCTCGCCTACCGGGCCCGCCGGGTGCTGTTCCCGGTGGAGCTGCCGCTCTGGTACTCCCCCGCCTACCGGCTGCCCATCACCGGCACCGCCAGCCGCGGGATCGAGCCGCGCCGGGCCGACTACGTCGCCTGGTGGCTGCTGGACTGGGGGGCGCTGCGCCCCGACGGCGTGCGCACCCCGCAGCGCGTCGACTGGGAGGCGCTGGAACGGGTCCACACCCCGGCGCTGCTCGAGTCGCTCTCCCAGCCCGAGACGCTGGGCCGGATCTTCGCCGCCGACCCCTCCGACATCCCGGTGGACGAGCTGCTCCACACCGTCCGGCTGGCCTGCGGCGCCACCGTGGAGGCCGCCCGCCAGACCCTGCGAACGCGCGATCCGCACCTGAACCTGCTCGGCGGCTTCCACCACGCCGCCCCCGGGGCGGCCGGCGGCTTCTGCCCGGTGAACGACGTGGCGGTGGCCGTGGCCGCGGTGCGCGCCGAGGGGTTCCGCGGCCGGGTGGTGGTGCTGGACCTCGACGCCCACCCGCCCGACGGCCTGGCCCGCTGCTTCGCCGGCGACCCCTCGGTCTTCGTGGGCTCGATCTCCGGCTCGGACTGGGGGCCGCTGCCGGGGGTGGACGAGACGCTCCTGCCCGCGGGCACCGGCGACGAGCCCTACCTGGCGGCGCTGGAGGCGCTCCTCGCCCGGATGCCGGCGCCGGAGCTGTGCTTCGTCATCGCCGGCAGCGACGTGCTGGCGGGCGACCGGCTCGGGCTGCTCGCGCTCACGCTCGGGGGCGTGCGTCGGCGCGACCGGCGCGTCGCGGTGGCGCTGGACGGCGTGCCCAGCGTCTGGCTGCCGGGCGGCGGCTACACCGACGACGCCTGGAAGGCGCTCGCCGGCACGGGGATGGTGCTGTCGCGCGGCTCCCTCACCCGCATCCCCCGCCGCCACGACCCCATGATGGCCCGCTACTCCAAGATCGCCCGGCGCATCTCGCCCGAGCTCCTCGGGGAGACGGAGCTGAGCCGGCTCGACATCGAGGAGGCGCTGGGGCTGGCGCCGGCCGACGCGACGCCGCTGCTGATGGGCTTCTACACCGCCCAGGGCTTCGAGCACGTCCTGCACGTCTACGGGATCCTCGAGCCCATCCGCCGCCTCGGCTACGCGAACCTCCGGGTGGCGCTGGACCGCTCCGGGCTGGGCGACCGGATGCGCCTCCTCGGCGACGCCGACGGGAAGGAGCACCTGCTCGTCGAGATGGTGGCGGCCCGGGCGATCGTGGTCGGCCGGGAGGTGCTCTTCGTCCACTGGCTCTCGCTGCGCAGCCCGCGGGCGCAGTTCAGCGCGCGGCGGCCGCGGCTGCCCGGCCAGGAGGTCCCGGGGCTGGGCATGGCGCGGGAGTGGGGCGAGCTGCTCTCGCGGATGGCGAAGCGGCTGGGGCTCGCCGGGGTGGCCTTCCGGCCGGCCCACTACCACACCGCCTACTCGGCCCGCTACAACATGGCCTTCGTCGATCCGGCGCGGCAGGGGCGCTTCGAGGCGCTGATCCGCGACACCGCCCACCGCCCGCTGCTGGAGGTGACGGACGCGCTGGACCAGGGGAAGGTGCTGCTCGACGGCGCCCCCTACGCCTGGGAGGCCACCGAGATGGCCTGGTGGGTGAAGGAGCCGCCCGGCGACCCGGCGCAGGTCGCGGCCGAGCGGGAGCGGGCGCGGTTCAGCCTGGCGCGGTGAGCGCGCCGCGGCGGTACCGCGCCGCGGTGCGCAGGCTCGCACCCGGACCGGGGACGACCGCCAGGTCGCGCCCGGGGACCGGCGCTCCGCCCTCGTCGAGGATCCGGACCTTCGAGATGGGGCGGCCGGTGCGGCGGTCCAGGACCAGGATGGGCTCCCTCCCGGCGCCGAAGATCCAGCGGTCGCCCCACTGCCGCAGGGCGGTCACCACCGTGGCCAGGTCCTTGCCCATGGGCGTGAGCGCGTACTCGTAGCGCCTCCCGTGCGTGCCGGCGTCCACGCGGGCCAGGACGCCGCGCCGCACCAGGTGGCCGAGCCGGCGGGCCAGGATGTTGCGGGAGATGGGCAGCTCGGCGGCGAAGTCGGCGAAGCGCCGCGTCCCCAGCAGCGCCTCCCGGACCAGGAGCAGCGTCCACCAGTCGCCGATCACCTCCAGCGACCGGGCCACGGAGCAGTTCTGGTGGGTGAAGCGCCGTCGCATCCCGCAAGAGTAGTTGCATGACGAGACCAGATTGTCCAGACTGCCTCGCATGACCGGCGACGCCTGGCGGAAGACGGCCTGCATCCTCTGCGAGTGCAACTGCGGCCTCGAGGTGATGCTCGGCGGCGAGGGAGGCCGGCACCTCGTCAAGGTGCGGGGCGACCGGGCCCACCCGGCGTCGCGGGGGTACGCCTGCGAGAAGCCGCACCGGCTCGACCACTACCAGAACGGCCGCGACCGCCTGACCTCGCCCCTGCGGCGGCGCGCCGACGGGAGCTTCGAGGCCGTGGGCTGGGACGTCGCCGTCCGCGAGGTGGCGGAGCGGCTGGCGGCGGTGCGCGACCGGCACGGCGGCGAGGCCATCTTCTATTACGGCGGCGGCGGGCAGGGGAACCACCTCCCCGGCGCCTACGCCACCGCCACCCGGCGGGCCCTCGGCTCCCGCCACCGCTCCAGCGCGCTGGCCCAGGAGAAGACCGGCGAGTTCTGGGTGGCGGCGCGGATGACGGGCGGCGCCACCCGGGCCGACTTCGAGCACTGCGACGTGGCCCTGTTCCTGGGCAAGAACCCCTGGCACTCCCACTCCCTCCCCCGGGCCCGGGTCACCCTGAAGGCCATCGCCGCCGACCCGGCCCGCACCCTCATCGTCGTCGACCCCCGCCGCACCGAGACCGCCGAGCTCGCCGACCTCCACCTGGCGGTGCGCCCGGGCACCGACGCCTGGCTGCTGGTGGCCTGGATCGGCATCCTCCTCGAGGAGGGGCTCGTCGACCGCGCCTTCCTCGCCGAGCACGTCGCCCCGGGCGAGCTGGAGACCGTGGCCGCGGCCGTCCGGCGCCTCCCCGTCCCCGACGCCATCGCCCGCACCGGCCTGGATCCGGAGCTGGTGCGCACGGCGGCCCGGGCCATCGGCGGCGCCCGCGCCCTGGCGAGCTTCGAGGACCTGGGCGTGCAGATGAACCGGCACTCGACGCTGGTGAGCTGGCTGCACCGGGTGCTGGTGCTGCTCACCGGCAGCTTCGGAAAGCCGGGCACCCACCACCTGCCGGCGACGGTGGTGGACATCGCCGACGGCGAGGAGAAGAGGCCCAGCCCGGTGGCCGGCGCCCGGGTGGTGGGCGGGCTGGTGCCCTGCAACGTCATCGCCGACGAGATCCTCACCGACCACCCGAAGCGCTACCGGGCCATGATCGTCGAGGGCGCCAACCCGGCCCACTCCCTGGCCGACTCCCGGCGCGTGCGGGAGGCCCTCTCCGCCCTCGACACCCTGGTGGTCGTCGACGTGGCCCTGAGCGAGACCGCCCGGCTCGCCCACTACGTCCTGCCCGCCTCCTCCCAGTTCGAGAAGGCCGAGGCCACCTTCTTCAACCTCGACTTCCCCGAGAACACCTTCCACCTGCGCCGGCGCCTGCTGCCGCCGCTGCCCGGCACGCTCCCGGAGGCGGAGATCCACGCCCGGCTCTGCGAGGCCCTGGGGGCCTACGGCGAGGAGGACCTGGCGCCGCTCCGCGCCGCCGCCGCCCGGGGGCTCGCCGCCTACGCCGGCGCCTTCCTCCAGCGGGTGATGCCCGACCCGCGGCTCATGGGCCTGGCCCCGGTGCTCCTCTACCGGACCATGGCCCTGCCCGAGGAGGCGCGGGAGGGCGCGGTGCTCCTCGCGCTCTTCGCGCGGGCCGCCCTGCGGCACGGGCCGTCGCTGGCGCGCGCCGGCTTCGGGGGCTCGCCGCTGGAGGCCACCTGCGCCCTCTTCGAGCGCGTCCTGGCCGCGGAGTCGGGCGTGGTCTTCGCCGTCGACGAGTGGGCCGAGGTCCTGCGCCGGGCGCCGAAGCCGCTCCACCTGGCCCTGCCCGACCTCCTGGAGGAGCTCTCGCGCCTGGGCGGGGAGCCGGCCGCCGACCCGGCCTTCCCCCTGATCCTCAGCGCCGGCGAGCGGCGCTCCTTCACCGCCAACACCATCATCCGCGACCCGGCCTGGCGCAAGGAGGACGCGGCCGGGGCGCTGCGGGTGAGCCCCGGGGACGCGGCGGCGCTGGGGGTCGTCACCGGGGAGCCGGTCCGCCTGGTGACGCCCCGCGGGAGCGCGGTGGTCCCGGTGGAGGTCTCGCCGGCCATGCAGCGCGGCCACCTCGCGCTGCCCAACGGCCTGGGCGTGGGCTACGGTGGGGAGGGGCCGGTGGGCGTCGCCCCCAACGAGCTCACCGCGGCCGGCGACCGGGATCCCTTCGTCGGCACCCCCTGGCACAAGCACGTGCCGGCCCGGCTCGAGCGCCCCTGAACACCCGCGAGGCGCCGCCTCCGGCGCCGTCCGGCCCTACGGCTCGGCCAGGAGCTGCTCCAGCTCGCGCCGCTCCTGGCGCCCCTGGGCCTCGGTCCAGCCCTCGTGGACGAAGCGGATGACGCCGCGGCGGTCGACGATGAGCGTCGTCGGCAGCCGCTGGATCTGGAACCGCGCCGCGAGCTTGTCGCCGCCCCGGTCCCAGAGCAGCGGGACGGTCACCGGGACCTCGGCGAGGAAGGGCGGGATCTGCGCCGGGTCCTCGTCGAAGGAGACGGCGTAGACCGAGAGGCCGCGCGGCCCGAGCTCCCGCGCCAGGGCGTCGAGCGCCGGCAACGAGGCGCGGCAGGGCTCGCACCAGGTGGCCCAGAAGTCCACCACCCGCACCCGGCCCCGGTCGGCGGCGACGTCCACCACCTTCCCGTCGAGGCCGGGGGCTGACAGCTCGATCGTCCGCTGCAGTTGTGCCGCGGCCCGGACGGGGGGGCGGGGGGTGGCGCAGGCGGCGAGGAGGGCAACCGCGAGGGCGGCGGGAAGGCGCATGGTCGAGCCCCGATGTAACACGGCCCCCTGGATTTCGCAGGGTTGGGCTCGCGGGTCTTGAGTGCGATCAAGTATTCTCGCGCGACACCGTGCCATGTTCATGGGCCCAGGCGCATCCCGGTCGAGGTGACCATGAGAACCAGGCTGACCGTGGCGCTCGCAGCGCTCGGACTCGTCGCTTCCGCCGCGCGGGGCGACGTGCTCCAGGCGAGTTCCACGACCATCGTCACGGCAGGACAGTCCTTCCGGCCCCAGGCCGGGTCGACGGACTACGAGCTCAAGCTGGCGGCGCCGGTCTACGAGATCGTGTCGGTCAGCGCCAGCGAGATGCGCAACAGCTGGGGCGAGTTCGAGGCGGTGGTCTCGGCCTGGGGCGCGGTGGACGCCGGTCCCATCCGCTTCTGGCAGAACGGCGCCCCGGCCGGCTCCCGCGGCAGCGGCGACGTGGACGTCGGCTACCTGCGCGGCGACCTCCTCGGCCGCCACCTCACCTTCCGGCTCGGCCGCCAGATGATCGTCGAGGGCAACGCCCGGATGGTCCACCTGGACGGCGGGCAGCTGGTGCTCCGGCTGCCGCGCGGCTTCGGCCTCTCCGGCTACGCCGGCGCGCCGGTGGCGCCCCGCTTCGACGCCCGCGGCACGCAGTTCGCCACCGGCAACACCGCCGCGACCCTGGCCTACGGCGGCCGGGTCTCCTGGGGCTACGCCGGCCGGGTCGAGCTGGGCGCCTCGGTGGCGATGGCCCAGTCCGGCTCGGAGGTGGTCCGTCGCGAGGCCGGCGCCGACCTGCGGCTCACCCCGCTCCATGGCCTGGAGATCGTCGGCTCCGGCTTCTACAGCCTCTACGACGCGCGGCTGGCCCAGGCGCTGGTCTCGGCCCAGTACCAGCTGCTGCGGACGCTGCAGCTCATCGCCGACTACCAGCACGTCGAGCCCGACCTGCTGCTCCCCCGCAACTCCATCCTGGCGGTCTTCGTGTCCGACGGCCGCGACGAGCCGGGCGGCGGCGTCCACTGGACGCCGCTGCGGACCGTCACCGTCGACGCCGACTACCACTACCTGAAGGCCTCCGACGGCGACGGCGGCCGGGCCCGGGTGAAGGGCACCTGGAACGGCTGGCGCCGGACGGTCCTGGGGGCCGACCTGCAGTACCTCAAGATCCCCGAGAGCGGCTACACGCTGGCCCGCCTCTTCGGCTCCCGGACCTGGGGCCGGCTGGGCGGCACGCTCGACCTGTGGTGGTACCGGTACGAGAAGCAGGTGAACGGCCAGGACCAGTCGCTCGGCGCCACCCTGACCGGCGGCTACGCGCTCGCCCCGGCCTGGAAGGTGCTGCTGGCCGCCACCGCCGGCTCCGACCCGTTCTACAAGAGCCGGCTCGACGTCATGGCCAAGCTCCAGTGGACCCAGCTCTTCGTGCGCGAGGTGCGGTGATGAAGACCACGAGGATCCTGCTCCCGGTGCTCCTCCTGGCCGCCTCCTGCGGCTGGAAGTCGGCGCGGCCGCGGGACGCCGAGCGCGTCCCCACCACTTTCCCCCACGAGAAGCACGGCGGCTTCGACTGCACCGACTGCCACACCGGCATCATCAAGTCGGTGAAGCTCGGCGACTCCAGGCTCCCGGGCGTGGCGAAGTGCGAGGAGTGCCACGACCGCACCAGCGCGGAGGACAAGGCCAAGTTCAACGTCCCGCAGCGCCCGCCGCGGGAGTACCAGCTGCGCTTCGACCACGCCGCCCACCTGAAGCGGGTGCCCAAGGGCGACTGCACCGTCTGCCACAAGGAGCTGCCCGGCATCGGCCAGCCCTGGAAGACCTCGCCGCCCATGTCGGCCTGCACCGCGTGCCACAACCACGCCGTGGACTACGCCGAGGCGCGCTGCACCCCCTGCCACGTGAGCCTGCGCCGCTTCCCGCTGAAGCCGGTGAGCGAGTTCGCCCACCAGGGGAACTGGGTGAAGGAGCACGGCAAGGCGGCCAAGGGCTCGGCCGAGACCTGCGCCGCCTGCCACGAGCAGACCTACTGCGCCACCTGCCACGCCACCGCCACCGCGCCGATGCGGCCGGAGATCCGCTTCCCGGAGAAGGTGGAGACCGACTTCATCCACCGCGCCGACTGGATCTCCCGCCACATGGTGGAGGCCCAGGCCGACCCGGCGAGCTGCAAGAAGTGCCACGGCAGCTTCTTCTGCGACAGCTGCCACACCGAGCAGGGCATCTCGGCCCGGTCGCTCAACCCCCGCGACCCGCACCCGCTGCCGGCCTGGACGACCAAGGGCTCGGGCAACTTCCACGGCGACGCCGCCCGCGCCAACATCGTGGCCTGCTCCGCCTGCCACGACCAGGGCCCGGCCTCGATCTGCGTGCTCTGCCACCGCTCGGGCGGATTGGCGGGCGTGAACATCCACCCGCCGGGCTTCCGGCCGACCGACAAGTCCCAGCCGGTCTGCCGGGCCTGCCACCCGTAGCGGCGTCGCGCGACGCGCGCGATCCGCCTCCCTCTCCCCGGTCCCGGCCGGGGAGAGGCGCCGGCCCCGGCGGCTTCCGCTCACTTCACCACGGTCGAGTGCCACCAGATGCGGAAGGTGCGGCACAGGCCGGCGGGGGAGAGCTCGACCAGCGCCACCCCGTCGAGCGCCAGCCGCGGCAGCGGGTCGCCCGGCTGGCGCGGCGGCATGGGCGTCCCGGCCGACGCGGCCCACATCCGGAACATCTCCTCCGAGGCCACCTGGTAGGTGGTGTGCCAGTGGGCGACGCCGCCGCCCGGGTGGGCTTGGATCACCTCGTAGCGCACCGCGATGTCCCGCTGCAGCTTGATGCGCTGCCAGTAGGCGCGGATCGCCTCCCGCCCGCGCTGCTCGGCGAAGGGCGTGTTGTGGTAGACGCCGTCCGGCTCGAACAGCGAGGCGACGAGCCCGTCGTCCGCCGTCTCCCAGGCCCGGCGGTAGGCGGCCATGAATCCCTCGAGGTCCATGTCTCCTCCGTCCGGCGCCGGACCGGGTCGCGGAGCGCCCGGGCGCGCCGGTGCCCGGGGCCGCCTACCGCCCGAGCCGCGCCAGCAGCTTCTCCCAGATCCCGCCGAAGGCGCCGTTGGACATCGCCACCACCACGTCGCCTGGGCGCGCCTCGGCGGCCACCGCCTCCACCATCTCGTCCACCGCGGCGAGGGCCCGCGCCGGCTGCCCGCCCGCCGCGATCTCCCGGGCGAGCCGCGCGGTGTCGAGCCGCTCCGCCTCCGGCACCCGGTCGTGCGGCGCGGGGGTGAGCAGGTAGACCGCCGCGGCCCCGGGGAATGCGCCGACGTACTCGCGCTGGTGCAGGTTGCGCCGGCTGGTGTTGGAGCGCGGCTCGAAGCAGGCCAGCAGCCGCGCCCCCGGGTACCGGGAGGCGATCGCCTCCAGCGTCCGGGCGGTGGCGGTGGGGTGGTGGGCGAAGTCGTCGATCACGGTGACGCCGCCGGCCGTGCCGCGGACCTCCTGCCGGCGCTTCACGCCGCCGAAGGCGGCCAGGCCGGCGGCGATCTCCCCGGGCGAGAGGCCGAGGGCGGTGGCCGCCGCCGCCACCCCGAGGGCGTTCTCGACGTT
>JAKAEO010000126.1 GCA_021818285.1 Myxococcales bacterium | reverse complement strand
GACCCCCCCGCTCGCTCCGGCCCAGCCTCATCCGGCTGGGCCTGCGCTTTTCCCGAAAGCGGGGGCCGGTTCCGGCCCCCCCGAACCCCCCGCTCGCTCCGGCCCAGCCTCATCCGGCTGGGCCTGCGCTTTTCCCGAAAGCGGGGGCCGGTTCCGGCCCCCCCGAACCCCCCGCTCGCTCCGGCCCAGCTCCGGTCAGCGGAAGGAGCGGGCCCGGTGCTCCACCGCCGGGGCCAGCTCGAGGGGGGCGAGGGAGCGGACCCGGAGGTTCACCACCGCCCCGCTGCGCTCCACCCGGCCCGCCGCCTGGAGGAAGCCCTCGGTCCGGACCAGCACCCGGTGGCGCTCGTAGACGTCGGGCATCACCACCAGGTTGGCGATCCCGGTCTCGTCCTCCAGGCTCATGAAGACGATGCCCCCCGCCGTCTCCGGGCGCTGCCGGACGATGACCATCCCCGCCACCTCCACCCAGGCCCGGTCGGGGAGCCGCTGCAGCTCCCGCGCCGTGCGCACCCGGCAGGTGGCCAGCTGCGGCCGCAGGAGCGACATGGGGTGCGCCCGCTCCGAGAGGCCGGTGGCGGCGAAGTCGGCCGCCACCTCCTCGGCGGCGCTGGCCTCCGGGAGCCGGGGCTCGGGCTCCGGGCTCTCCAGGCCGGCGAAGAGGTCGCCGGTGCCGCCGGGCACGGTGCCGAGCACCCGCCAGGCCGCCCGCCGCCGCGAGGGCTCGAGCCCCCGGAGCGCGCCCGCCCCGGCGAGCTTCGCCAGGCGGGCCCGCGAGAGCCCGGCGCGCCGCGCCAGGTCGGCCACCGACCGGAAGGGCCCCTCGCGCCGCGCCGCCGCCACCGCCTCGGCCGCCGCCCGCGGCAGCCCGCGCACCTGGGAGAGGCCGAGCCGCAGCGCGGGGCGATCGCCGGCCGCCGCCGCCCGCCCCTCCTCCGGCCCCTCCAGGCCGCACTCGACGCCGCTCCACTGCACGTCCACGCCCCGCACCTCGACGCCGTGGCGCTTGGCGTCCTCCACCAGCGTGTGGGGGGCGTAGAAGCCCATGGGCTGGCTGTCCACCAGGGCGCAGGCGAAGGCCGCCGGGTGGTAGCGCTTCAGCCACGCCGAGGCGTAGACCAGCAGGGCGAAGGAGGCTGCGTGCGACTCGGGGAAGCCGTAGCCCGAGAAGCCGAGCAGCTGCCGGAAGATGGCCTCGGCGTCCTCCCGCCCGATGTCGCGCGCCGCCATCCCGGCGACCAGCCGGGTCTTCATCGCCGCCAGCTTCTCCTGGGAGCGCTTGTGGGTCATCACCCGGCGCAGCTCGTCCGCCTCGCCCGGCGTGAAGCCGGCGGCCACCACCGCCAGCCGCATGGCCTGCTCCTGGAAGAGCGGGATCCCCAGGGTGCGCTCCAGCACCGGGGCCAGCGGCGGGTACGGGGTGCGCACCGGCTCCAGCCCGTCCCGCCGGCGCAGGAAGGGGTGGACCATGCCGCCCTGGATGGGCCCGGGCCGGATGATGGCCACCGAGATCACCAGGTCGTAGAAGCAGCGGGGCCTGAGGCGCGGCAGCATCGACATCTGGGCCCTCGACTCGATCTGGAAGACGCCGATGGTGTCGGCCTGGCAGGCCATGTCGTAGACCACCGGGTCCTCGGCCGGGATCTCCGCCAGCGAGGCGGGATGGGGCACGGGGGTGGGCAGCGCCGGCGCCGGCCGGTGGCGCGCCAGCAGCCGCAGGCAGCGCGACAGGGCGGTGAGCATCCCCAGCCCCAGCAGGTCCACCTTGAGGAGGCCCAGCTCGGCGACGTCGTCCTTGTCCCACTGGACGACGGTGCGGCCCGGCATGGCGGCCGGCTCCAGCGCCGCCGTCTCCACCAGCGGCCGCCGGGTGATGAGGAAGCCGCCCACGTGGATGGAGAGGTGGCGCGGGAAGCCCTGCAGCTCCCGGGCGAGCCGCAGCGTCTCCTTCACCGCCGGGGAGGGCTCGATCCCCGCCTGCGCCAGGAAGGCCGCGTCCACCCCGTCGAGCCGCTCGTAGCTCCCCAGGAGCCGGGTCAGCCGCTCCAGCTGGCCGGGCGAGAGGCCCAGCGCCTTGCCCACGTCCCGGAGGGCGGAGCGGCCGCGGTAGGAGATGACCTCGCACACCATGCCGGCGTGGGCGCGCCCGTACCGCTGGTAGACGTACTGGAGGACCTCCTCGCGCCGCTCGTGCTCGAAGTCCACGTCGATGTCGGGCGGCTCGCCCCGCTCGGCCGAGAGGAAGCGCTCGAAGAGCAGCCCCATGCGCACCGGGTCGATGGAGGTGATGCCCAGGGCGTAGCAGATCGCCGAGTTGGCGGCGCTGCCGCGCCCCTGGCAGAGGATGCCCCGCTCCCGGGCGAAGCGGACGATGTCCCAGACGGTGAGGAAGTAGCTCGCGTAGCCCAGCTCCTCCACCAGGGCCAGCTCCTTCTCCAGCTGCCGCTCCACCTCGGCGGGCGGCGGCCCGCGCCAGCGCCAGCGCGCCCCCTCGCGGACCAGCTCGCGCAGCAGCTCCATCCCGGTCCGCGGCCGGGTGCGCAGGGAGGTGGGGAGGGGATCGTCCTCACCCCCGGTCGGGGTCGCGGCCGCGGTCGGGGTCGCGGTCGGGGTCGCGGTCGGGGTCGGGGCCGCGGTCGGATCGGTGCTCCCGATCGAGCTGGGCCGCGTGCCGCCGTCCGCGAACACCGGCGGCAGCGGGTGCTCGCCGCGGATCTCGTCCATCCGGAAGCGGCAGGCGTCGGCGATGGCCGCGGCCGCCTCCAGCCCCTCCGGGAAGTCGGCCCAGAGCCGGGCCATCTCCTCCGGCCCCTTCAGCGTCCGCTCGGCGTTGGGGAAGAGCCGCCGCCCGGCCCGTGCCACCGTCACCCCCATGCGCACGCAGGCCAGCACGTCCTGCAGCGGCTGGCGGTGCCGGTCGTGGGTGTGGACGTCGTTCACCACCGCCACCGGGAGGGCGAGCCGCCGCCCCACGCTCCTCGCCGCCGCCAGCCGGGCCTCCTCGCCGGCCACCCGGTGGCGCGACACCGCCAGCGCCGCCCGGCCGGCGAAGGCCTCGCGCAGCCGCGCCACCGTCTCGCCGTCGGCGCCGGGGTAGAGCGCGAAGAGCCCGCGGCTCCACCCGGCCAGGAGCCGCCAGGGGAGGTCCACCCCCTCGCGCCGCCGCGGCGCCTCCTCCGGCCCCGGCGCGAGCGGCCCGCCGCAGTGGGCCTCGGTGACCAGCCGGCACAGGTTGGCGTACCCCTCCCGGTCCTGGGCCAGGAGCACCACCGGCGCGGCGCCGATCTCGGAGAGGCCGGCCACCGTCAGCTCCGCGCCGACCAGCAGCGGCAGGCCGCGCCGCCGGGCCTGGGCGTGGGCCCGCACCACGCCGTAGAGGCCGTGCCGGTCGGCCAGGGCCAGCGCCGAGAGCCCCAGGTCGGCCGCCCGGTCCACCAGCTCCTCGGGCTGGCTCGCCCCCACCAGGAAGGAGAAGCTCGACTTGCAGCGCAGCTCGGCGTAGCGGGGCATGGCCTTCCCGTCAGTCGAAGAAGCCGTGGAGCCAGAGCCGCCCGTCGCGCCCGTCCCGGTAGACCCAGCAGGCCCCCAGCCCCTCGAGCAGCGCCCGGTGGTAGTCCCGGGCGAAGGGCTCGCTCCACCACTCGCCGGCGAGCCGCTCCGGCGGGGAGAGGGCCAGCACCCGGTGCGTCCGGCCCTGGCAGCGGACGGCCGCCAGCCGCCCACCCTCCCCCAGCGCCACCAGCGCCACCGGCGCGGCGAGGAGCCGCGTCGGGCGGGACAGCTCCGAGACGGGAGGGCTGGCGGGCTCCTCGCCGGGCGCGCGAGGCCGGCGCCTCCGGCCGGCGCCACCCGCGGGCGAGGCCGCGGCGGAGGCAGCTCCCCCTCTCCTCCGCCCCTCCTTCCCCGCGAACGGCCCGGTCCGGTAGGCCACCTCCGGCCGGTGGCGGTCGGCGGGGGCGGCGGCGAAGGCCGCCCCCTCCCCGAGCCGGGCCGCGAGGCGCGCCAGCACCGTCTCCAGCGCCCGCAGCTGCTCGGGCCGCTCGCCGAGGCCGAGCTGCTCCGGCGGCGCCGGGGCCGCCTCCCCCACCGCCAGCCGGAGCCCCGCCACCGGCGCCTCCAGCCGCAGCCCGAGGAGCCGCTCCCGCAGCACCAGCAGCCAGGCCGAGGCGGCGGCGCCGGGCCGGGCCAGCGGGATCGCCAGCCGGGCCTCGCCCCGCGGGTCGAGCCGCAGCACGAGGTCGAGCCGCGTCGCCCCCAGCCCGCGTCCGGCCAGCCGCGCCGCCGTCCGGTCGGCCACCCGCTTCAGGGCGAAGAGCAGCGGCTCGGCGCCGTCCACCGGCGACTCGAGGTCGAAGGACTCCTCCGGCAGCCGCCGCGGCTCCCAGGGGGCGAGCGGGGCCGGGTCCTCCCCGCGCGAGAGGCCGAGGAGCAGCCCGGCGAAGAGGCCGAAGCGGTGGGCCAGCGTCTCCGGCGGCAGCCGCGCCAGCGCCCCCACCTCGACGATGCCCAGCCCGGCGAGCTGCGCCGCCAGGTCGGGCGGGATCCCGGGCAGCGCCTCGAGCGGCAGGGGCGCCAGCGCCGCCGCCGTCTCCCCGGGCGGGACCGGGCGGGCCCCGCCGCGGCCGTGGCGGGCCAGCGCCCCCGCCGGCCCCTTCCCGCTCGCCAGGGCGGCGCGGCAGCGGTAGCCCATCTCGCCCGCCAGGGCCAGGGCCCGGCCGAGGAGCAGCGCCTCGGCCTCCTCCGGCGGGCTCCCCGGGCGCGGGGCCGCCAGCCGGGCCGCCGAGGCGTCGAGCAGCAGGGTGTCGGGCGGCGCCAGCTCGACGGCGGGCACGAGGCCGAGGAGCGCCTCGGCCAGCGCCTCCAGCGCCTCCCGGTCGGCCGCCGCGTCCAGCGGGGCCAGCTCCAGCCCGGCGCAGGAGGCCTCGGCCTGCACCGCCGAGTCGCCCGGCCGGACCCCCTGGGCGCGGGCCGCCGGGTCGCAGGCCACCACCCGCCCCTCGTGCACCACCGCCAGGGGGCCCGGCGCCGCGCCGCGGGCCTCGCCCCGCGCCCGCCACAGGCGCTGCAGCGGCAGGTCGGGGACGCAGAGCGCCAGCACCCGGGGCGAGCCCCGCGCACCCCGCCCCGGCGCGGCGGGATCGAGGGCCCGCTCAGGCGCCACGGCCCGCCTCCCGCTCCGGCCCGGGGGCGCTCCGCGCGAACTCGCGCCGCACCACCGGGCGCCCCTCCGGGCAGGTCACCGCCAGCCGGACCGCGGCCGGCACGCGCCACGCCGCCGGCGCTCCGGACCACGGGGGTGCCAGCCACAGCCCCACCGTCCCCCCCTTCTCCGCCGCGGCCACGAGCCGCCGCGCCATGGCCTCGGGCCCGGCCTCGCCCGGGCGACGCGCCGCCGGCGGCGGCACGTCGACGGCCACCACCTCGAAGGCCCCGCTCGCGAGCAGCGCCTCGGCCGCCCAGAGCGCCTCGCGCAGGGCGCCCGGCGACGGCCGCACGATGAGCAGCCGCGCCAGGTCCACGCCCAGCGCCGCGGCGGCCGGGGGGTAGAGCTCGCCCCGTCCGTCCACGAAGGCCGCCAGCCCGGCCTCGCCCATCGCCCGGGCCATGGCGGCGAGACAGAGCGCCGTCTTGCCGCTGCCCGGCTCACCGGCGATCTCGGAGAGCGCGCCCCGCGGGAAGCCGCCGCCGGGCAGGAGCCCGTCCACCTCGGCGAGACCGGTGGCCTCGAAGGCGGCGCGGCGCGGCGGCCGCCGCTCGATGCGGCGGATCCGCTCCCGGAGATCCTCGAGAAGCGCGCTGTGCGGTGCGGCCGGCATGACACCCCGGATGATTGAACTGCTCATCCGTTCAGATATCAAGCCGGTCCGACAGCCGGCGGATCTCGCTGGGGAATCGGGACGGCACGCCGGCCGCCCCGGGCGGGGGCGCGGCCCCCGCTCGAAAGAAGAGGGGCGCGCCCTCGGCGCGCCCCCTGGAGGCCCGGCGGTCTCCTCGGCCCGCGCTAGGCGGTGGCCTGGGCCTTCTTCTCCTGCTCGGCGATCTCGGCGCGCACCTTCTCCATGTCGAGCGCCCGGACCTGGCGGATGAGGTCCTCGAGCGCCGCCTCGGGCAGCGCCCCCGGCTGCGAGAAGACCAGCACCTTGTCGCGCAGGATCATCAGCGTGGGGATGGAGCGGATGTCGAACGCCCCGGCCAGCCCCTGCTCGTCCTCGGTGTTCACCTTGCCGAAGGTGATGTCGGTGTTCTTCGCCGCCACCTTCTCGTAGGTGGGGCCGAAGATGCGGCACGGGCCGCACCAGGGCGCCCACCAGTCGACGAGGACGATCCCGTCCTTCTCGACCACGTCCTTGAAGTTCGCCTCGGTGATGTCGACCGTCGTCTTCATGTCCTCGTCCTTTCGGCCCCCGTCTCCGAGGCGCTCCAGCCCGTTCACCCGTTTCGACCCCGCGGCGGCGAAAAGGATTCAGCCGCCCGCCCCATCGCCCGGCCATCCCACCCCCGGGCCGGGACGGGCATGGCCTCGCGGGCCCTCAGGCACCGTCCCGGAGCAGGCCGTCGAGCCGTTGCACCAGCTGGCCCCGGGTGAGGACCTCGTCCACCCCGGCGGCGGCCGCGGCCTCCATCAGCCCGCCCTGCAGGTGGCCCAGGAAGCCCACCACCCGCGTCGCGCCCGCGGCCCGGGCCCCGGCCACCTCGGCGAGCACGCCCGGCTCGTTGAGGTCGGCGAGCACCGTCCCCGGCCCCAGCTCCCGCGCCGCCTGCGAGAGCGGCATGCCCCGCGGCGCCAGGCGCACCTCGACGCCGAGCCGCTCGGCGGCGGCGAAGATCTTGGAGCGGAACAGCAGGTCGCGGACGGCGACGATGACGGCCATCGCCCGGATCTAACCGGCGGACGCCGGCCGCGCCGCCGTCTAGCGCGCCGGCGGGTACTTCTGCAGCTTGCGCTGCAGCGACCGGCGGTGGATCCCCAGGCGGCGCGCCGCCTCGGAGATGTTCCCGCCGCAGTCGGAGAGCACCCGCTGGATGTGCTCCCACTCCGCCCGGGCCAGCGACGGCGTCTCCACCGGCGCCGCCGAGGAGAGCGGCTTCTCGCCCCGCATCCGGGCGAAGGCGGCCAGGATCTCGTCGGCGTCCACCGGCTTCGGCACGTAGCCCATGGCCCCCAGCTTGGTGGCCTCCACCGCGGTGGCGATGGAGCCGTAGCCGGTGAGGATCAGCACCTCGGTGGCCGGATCGTGGGCCCGGATCTCCTTCAGCACCTCGATGCCGGAGCGCCCCGGCATCTTGAGGTCGAGGACCGCCATCTCCGGGGAGTCCTCGCGGACCTTGGCCATGGCGTCGTCGGCGTTCCCTGCCGTCCGCACGTCGTAGCCGCGCTCGCGCAGCGCGCGGGCCAGCCGCTCGCGCAGCGTCTCGTCGTCGTCCACCAGCAGGATGCTCGGTGCGTGTGCCGCCTCGGTCGTCATGCCGCTCCTCCGCTCTGGAAGGCCCGCGCCGCGGGAAGCCGCAGCCTGGCCGTCGTTCCCTTGCCCCGCGTCGATTCCAGCTCCAGCTGCCCGCCCAGCTGCTCGGCCAGGGCCCGGGTGAGGAACAGCCCCAGCCCCATCCCCTCGCCCGGCCCCTTGGTGGTGAAGAAGGGCTCGCCCACCCGGGCCACCACCTCCGGGCTCATGCCCGGCCCCCGGTCCACCACCTCGGCCCGCACCTGGTCGCCGGCGGCCGAGAGGCGCAGCTCCACCGGCTCGCCCGGCGGCGAGGCCTGGAGGGCGTTCTTCAGCAGGTTGCGCAGGGCGCGGGCCAGCCCCCGGGCCGGCCCCTCCACCCCCGCGGTGCCGAGCGCCGAGCCCGACACCCGCACCCGCTCGCGGCCCGGGAGGCTGGCCAGGGCCGCCTCGGCCCACTGCGCCAGGCTGAAGCTGACGAAGCTCTCGCCGGCGTTCTCGCCGGCGTGGGCCGCCATCTGCTGGAGGATGTCCTGGCAGCGTCCCAGCTGCTGCCGGATGAGCCCCAGGTCCTCCCGTGCACCGGGCGGCGGCGGGTTCGACCTGTCCAGCGCTCGCTCCAGCTCCCGGGTCACCACCGCGATGGTCGCGAGCGGCGTCGACAGCTCGTGGGCCGCGCCCGCCGCCAGGGTCGCCAGCGAGGACACCTTGTCCTTGCGGGCCGAGAGCATCCGCTCGGCGTCCAGCTCCTCCTCCAGGCCGGACAGGGCGCCGGTGACGCGGGTCACGATGTAGACGATGAAGGCGGCGCCGATGGCGAAGGCCACCCACAGCCCCTGCATGTGGAGACGCATCAGCTCCAGGTGGTCGTACTCGGAGAGGCCGAAGCCGTGGTGGATGTAGTTGTCGAGGACGAAGAGGCCGCCGAACAGGATCAGGCTGGCGGCGAGCATGGCCCAGGCCCACACCGGACGGAGCAGCACCGCCGCCAGCGCCACGTTCACCACGTAGAGGATGGCGAACGGGTTGGAGTAGCTCCCGGTGAAGCTGAGGACGACGGTCAGGGCCAGGGCGTCGAACAGCATCGCCCCGGCGATGTGCCGCTCCTCGACCGCCTGCGCCCGCCGCACCCAGAGCTCGGCCCCGATGGTCGCGACGGTCTCGAGCGCGACCAGGAGGGCGAGCGTCGGCAGGTGGAGGTGGATGAGTTGCAGGAACCAGACCACGGAGATGGCGGCGGTCTGGCCGAGGATCGCGCCCCACTGCAACCGGAGCAGCCAGAAGAACTTGATGCGGTTGTGGTCGATGACCGGCTGCGGCCTCTCCCGTTCCCGTCCCGCCGGGGGCGCGGCGGCCAGGCTCACGCTCGGGGACGCGGCGTCCATCACCCGATCCTTACCAGACAATTCCGTTCGGGCGCACCTGCGACCGGAGGCGTGGCCGTGACATGATGCCGCGCGCGGCGGAGCCCTTGACCCGCTCCGCCCAGGCTCCTAGCTTCGGCCGTTCCATGCGCGGACGAGGAAGACCGGTCGCCAGCGTGCTGGCCGACTCGCTGCGGGGCCGCCCCGAGGCGCGCCTGGCGCTCGCGACCGCCGCGTTCGCCGAGGCGCTCGGCTGGCGGCTCGCCCGCGAGGCACGCCTGCGGGCCCTGACACGCGACGGGACGCTGCTCGCGGTGGCGGCCGACGCCCGGTGGGCCGACCAGCTGCGCGCCCTGGCGCCGGCCCTCCTCGAGCGCGTGAACGCGCGGCTCGGGGCCGGCGCCGCCGTGGCGCTCGAGGTGCGGGTGGGTCCGCTCGATCCGCGATGAGGCTCCGCGCCGCGCTGCTCGTCGCCCTGCTCCCGGCGCTTCGGCCCCTGGGCGGCTGCGCCTCGCTCCCGCCTCGGCCGGGTCCGCTTCCCGCCGGGACGGCGCCGGCCGCCGCCGGCTGGTACCGGGAGGCGCCGGAGCTCCGGCTCCTCCCGGCCGAGGCGGAGGTGCTGGCCGCGGCCCGCGCCCGGCTCGGCGGAGCGCTGGCCCACTCGCCCGCGCTGACGCGCGCCGCGCGCGAGCTGGCCGGGCG
>JAKAEO010000125.1 GCA_021818285.1 Myxococcales bacterium | reverse complement strand
CCGCCCTCCGGGGCCGGCGCGGGCGGCGGCGGCAGCGCGCCCGCCGCCCAGAGGGAGGCGTAGGCCGGACCGGCCGGCACCACCGCCCGCGGGTCCACGCCCGCCGCGGCCAGCCCGGCGAGCAGGCCCGACAGCTCCTCGCGGCGCACCACGCCCACCAGCAGGTCGCTGCTCCCGGGCGTCGGCGGCAGCGGCTGCCAGTCCCAGGCCACCTCGGCCAGGTCGAAGGCGATCTGCGCCTCCACCTCGAAGCCCACCGTCTGCTCGATGCGCCGCGGATCGGTGAACGGCAGCCGGACCAGGTGGGTGGCGGCCACGCCCGGCAGGGAGGCGATGGCGCTCTCGAAGGCCCAGCCGCGCGCGGCGAGGAGCCGCCGCAGCGCCGCCAGCTGCCGCTCCCGCAGCGGCTCGGGGGCGTCGCCGGCCGGCGGGTACACCGGCTCGGCCGCGGCGTCGAGCACCGTCGCGCCGCGGTAGGTGGACTCGAGCAGCACCGCCTTCACGCGGCTCGCCCCCACGTCCAGCCCCAGGATGCGGGTCGCCATGATCACTCCTCGTGCCAGTGGATGAGGCGGCCCAGGTCCATCTGCAGGCCGAGCGAGCGCCTCGTGTCGAAGATCACCACCGCGTCGACGGTGCGGCGCGCCGGCCCGACCGTCCCGGTGGCCCGGATGTGGAAGGTGGTGGACCGGTCGCCGAAGGGGTTGGAGACGCCGACGTTGGCCGCGACCAGCATGTCCGGGGCGACCTGGACCCCCAGCCCCTGCAGGACCTGGGCGAACTGGACGGCCGACATCGACAGGAAGGGGAGGGGGCGGGCCAGGCGCAGCGCCGCCTGCAGGCGGTCCAGGAAGGTGGGGTCGAGGAAGACCGGCTGCAGCACGCCGCCGCCCATGGCCACCGCGTTCAGCAGCAGCTCGCGCCGGTCGTCGGTGTTCACGTTGATGGTGGCCGAGACGTCGGGGTAGACCGTGAGCCGCTCCCCGAAGGCCGCCATGAAGGCGTCGCTCACCCCGGCCACCATGTAGAGCTCGTCCTGCGAGTCGAAGGGGGCGTTCTTGGCCTTGTACCGGTCGTCGAGCCGGTCGTAGAGCGCGTTCTCGTCGCCGTAGCCGTTGTCGAAGGGCTGGAGGGCGGCGCCGGTGTAGACCGAGTTGGTCTCGTCGATGTCGATCCAGTCCTTCAGGGCGGCGAGCAGGTCGGTGCGCGAGACCCGCATCCCGTTGGCGTCGTCGCGGTCGAAGAGGAAGTCCCAGCGCGGATCGCGGATCAGCTCCATCAGGCGCGCGGCCTGCACGCCCGGGGACCGGCCGACGCCGTCGAGCTGGCGGACGTTGATCTTCCGGTCCTCGTCCCCGACCTTGGCCTCGAAGCTCCCGTCGAACCCGCCGAAGGCGGGGAAGGCGGCGTCGGCGGCCGCGTCCGCCCCGCCGCCGACGAAGGCCAGCGACCCGGAGTTCACCGGGACCAGATCCCAGAGCCGCACCGAGAGCGCCATCCCGGCCAGGTTGGAGCCCGGGGCCGCGGCGGCGACCGCGGCGCCGGCGCCCCCCATGGCCGCGTCGATGGTCTGCTGGAAGTGCAGCACCAGCCGCGCCATGTTCACCGCGCTCCTCGCCAGCCAGGCGGCCTTGAGCTCGTCGCGGGCGTTGGCGGCGAGCTGCACCGAGACCCGGCAGTTGTAGGCCAGGTCCACCGTCAGCGCGGTGACCACCGCGATGGAGGTGATGGCCAGCAGCAGCGCCACCCCGCGCCGCCCGCGCCTCCTCGCCGCCGCTCGGTCTCGCGTGCCGGTCATGGCCTAGAAGTCCAGGGGGCGGATGATGGCGATGCGCGCCTCGGTCTCGAAGCGGCTCTCGCCGCCGCCGGGCATCTGGAGGGTGACGCGCAGCCGGACCAGGGTGGGCAGGAAGTCGCGGCGCTCCGCCTGGGTGGTGTCCCACTCCCGCACCCACTCCTGCTTCTTCCAGTCCCAGTACTCGGCGTCGAAGGCCTTCACGTGCTGCAGCACCACCGCCCGGGTGCCGCCGCGCTCCGGCTGGTCGTCGATGCGCGGCTTCTCCCGCCGCCAGAGCGCCTCCTCGCCCGGCAGGGACGGGTCGCGCTCCACCGAGTACTCCACCACCGCCTGGTCCGACTCCTTGGCGTCGCGCACCAGCCGCGCGTGGGCCATGGTGGCGAAGAGCAGCGAGTCGTGGTCTCCCCGGTCCTTGCCGACGAAGACGGTGGGCCGGTCGCGGTAGCGCTTGCGGTCGTAGTGATCGGAGAGGAAGGCCTCGGTGAGCTCGTGGGCCATCCGGCCCAGCGCCTGGCGCGCCCCGCCGAAGCGCTCCTCCTGCTCCTCGGCCAGGTCGCGGGCCGCGGCGGCGCGCGAGAAGGCGCCGGCCACCATCGCCCCGACGATCGCGGTGATGGCCGCGGCGATGAGGACCTCGACGAGCGTGAAGCCGCGGCGGCTCACCTCTTCGTCCCTCCGGCCTGGACCTGGCCCTGCGCCTGCGGCTGCGGGATGAGGCCGGCCGCCTGCGCCGCCGCGCCCGTCGCCTGGGCCGCGCCCACCGCCGCCAGCGTGGCCGGCACGTCGGGGGAGTCGCCGCGGGCGCCGCCCGGGGCGCGGGGGTTCAGCACCACCAGGTGGGTGGTCACGGTGAAGCCCCGGGTCCCCCGGCCCGACGCCCAGCTCACCGTGAGCCGGACCTCGCGGACCGAGCGCTTCAGGGTCTCGCCGAACTGGCGGACCTGGCCCTGGAGCAGGCTGGAGATCAGCGCCACCGCCGGCCCGGCGGCGGTGGTGGTGGGGCCCGATCCGGAGGAGGGGGCCGCCTGCCCCAGCAGCCGCCCCACCAGGTCCTTGGCGTCCTTGGCGCCCGCCTGGCCGGCCAGCCGCGAGAGGAGGTCGTCCGCCGAGAGGTCGGGGGCCGGGCGCAGCACCTGGACCTTCCACCGGACCTCGGGGTGGCCGGCGTCGGCGAAGTCGCCGGCGTCCTCCTCGTCGGAGTCCTTGAAGCCGGAGTCCTCGAAGCGCTGCTGCAGGAAGGCCATCTGGCCGCGGGCCAGAAGCACCGCGGTGTCCAGCTCGCGGGCGTACTCGTGGTTCCGCAGCGCCGCGCCGGCCAGCTCCGAGGTGGCGGCCAGGGCGCCGGCCAGCAGCGCCATCGCCACCAGCACCTCGAGGAGCGTGAAGCCCCGCCGTGGCCCCGGCCCGCTCACGGCCGCGGCACCTCGGCGAGCCCGACCACCACCCGGGCCCGCCCGGTGAAGGGCTGCATCAGCACGGTGTACTCGGTGCTCCCGTCGCGCACCGGCACGCGGGCCGCCTCGCCCCGCCCCTGCGGGAAGAAGTAGAGGTAGGCCATGCCCTTGGAGAAGGGCTCGCGCTGGTGCTCGGTCCAGACCTGGTCGAAGCGGACCGAGCCGGGCAGCGAGCGCTTGCGGGCCAGCCGGTCGTCGAACGTGCCGAACTTCGCCCGGGCCAGCAGGCGCCGCCGCTCGGCGTCGGCCTCGTCCGGGAAGCGGTCGGCCAGGTCGTCGTCCTCCTCGTCGCGGCGCGCCGCCGTCGACTTCTCCCGGGAGAGGGTGAAGCGGTCCCGGGTGCACTCGGCCCACCACTCGCCGGTGTCGAGGTCCATGGCCAGGCGGCAGGTCTGCCGCCGGAGCGCCGCGGTGTCGTACAGGTACCGCATGGCCCCGGCCAGCTCGCCGGCGGCGGCGCGGGCGTTGGCCCCGGTGACCCCCTCCAGCGCCGGCACCGCGGCGGCCGCCAGGATGGCGATCACCGCCACCACGATGACCAGCTCGATGAGCGTGTAGCCGCTCGCGCCGGGGCCGGGACGCCGCATGGGCTCACTGGTTCACGATGTCGGCGTTCTCGCCGTCGCCGCCGGGCTTGCCGTCGCCGCCGTAGCTCTTGATGTCGAAGGAGTCGGGGTGGAGCTGGCCCGGGTAGAGGTAGACGTAGTCGTTGCCCCAGGGATCCTTCACGTTCTTGCACTTGCCGGCGGCGACCAGGGCCGGGAGCCCCTCCTCGGTGGTGGGGTAGCGCCCCTTCTCCAGCTTGTAGAGGTCGAGGCAGTTCTCGATGGTGTGCAGGTCGGTCTTGGCCTGCTTCATCTTGGACTCGGCCAGCGCCCCCATGACGTTGACGGTGACCGCGGCGGCGATCAGGCCGAGGATCACCACCACCACCATGATCTCGATGAGGGTCATGCCGCGCTCCGCGGCGCGGCGCCCGGGGTTCCTTCGCATGTCAGCCTCCGGCGAGGGTGTTGATCTGGAGAATGGGCATGAGGATGGAGAAGACGATGAAGGCGACGATCGCGCCCATGAAGACGATCATCACCGGCTCCAGCAGCGAGGTCATGGCGCCGATCTTGGTCTCGACCTGCGCCTCGTAGGCGTTGGCGACGTTGTTCAGCATCTCCTCGAGCTCGCCCGACTTCTCGCCGATCGCCACCATGTGGTAGACGAGCGGCGGGAACTCGCCGGAGCGCTTCAGCGGCGCGGCGATGCTCTCGCCCTCCTGGATCGCCGTCCGCGCCTCCCCGATCACCGTGGAGAGCCGGGTGTTGCCGACGATGTTCCGGACGATGTCCATCGAGGTGAGGAGCGGGACGCCGCTCTTCAGCAGCGTGGCCAGGGTGCGGCTGAAGCGGGCGATGGCGATCTGCCGGATCAGGCTGCCGAAGATGGGGAAGGTGAGGACCCTCCGGTCCCAGGCGGCCCGGCCGGCCGGGGTCTTCACCCAGCGGACCGCCCCCCAGGCGGCGAGCGCGACCAGCAGCGCCAGCGCCCACCACCAGTCGTGCACGAAGGTGGTGAAGGCGATGAGCGCGCGGGTGGTCCAGGGCAGGTCGACCTTGGTCTCCTGGAAGATCTTGGTGATCTTGGGGATGACCACGGTGAAGAGGACGCCGAGGATCACCACCCCCACGCCCACCATCACCGCCGGGTAGGTGAGGCTGCCGACGACGCGGGAGCGGAGCCGGGCCTGGCTCTCGGTGAAGTCGGCGAGCCGCACCAGCACCACGTCCAGGGCGCCCGACGACTCCCCGGCCCGGATCATGTTCACGTAGAGGGTGCTGAAGACCCGCGGGTGCGCGGCCATGGCGTCGGCCAGCGAGCTGCCCTCGTTCACCCGCTGCTTCACGTCGGAGACCACCCGCTTCATCCGCTCCTGGTCCACCTGCTCCACCAGGGCGGCGAGCGACTCGATGAGCGGGATGCCCGCGCCCACCAGCACCGCCAGCTGCCGGGTGGTGATGGCGACGTCGGCGGAGGAGATGCGGCCGCCCACCAGCCGGCGGACCGAGACCTCGCGCTTCTCCGCCTCGGCCGCCTCCTTCTGCCCCAGCACCTCGGTGAGGAAGACGCCGTCGCGGCGCAGCGCGGCCCGGAGGCTCTTGGGCGAGTCGGCCTCCTTCAGCCCGCCGACGGATCGCCCCGCCTGGTCGAGCGCCTTGTACTCGAAGACCGGCATGGGTCAGTGGATGTCCTCCGCGGTGACGGACAGCACCTCCGCCGCGGTGGTGAGCCCCAGCGCCACCTTGTAGGCGCCGTGGTCCATCAGCGTCAGCATCCCGGCGTCCACCGCCGCCTTCTTGATGGTGTTGGAGTCGACGTTCCTCAGGATGAGCTGCCGGACGTCGTCGTCCACCAGCATGAGCTCGTAGATGCCGGTGCGCCCCTGGTAGCCGGTCTTCTGGCAGGCCGGGCAACCCACCGCCTTGTAGAGCACCTTGGGGTTGCCGGCCTGGGCCAGCACCCGCTCGCCGATGCCGGCCTGGGCCAGCTCCTCGGCGGTGGGGACGTAGGGCCGCTTGCACTCGCGGCACAGCACCCGCACCAGCCGCTGGGCCAGCACCCCCACCAGCGAGCTGGCCACCAGGAAGGGCTGCACCCCCATGTCCACCAGGCGGGTGATGGCGCCGGCGGCGTCGTTGGTGTGCACCGTGGAGAGCACCAGGTGGCCGGTGAGCGAGGCCTGGATGGCGATCTCGGCGGTCTCCAGGTCGCGGATCTCGCCCACCATGATGACGTCCGGGTCCTGGCGCAGGAAGGAGCGCAGCCCGCTGGCGAAGGTGAGGTCGATCTTCGGGTTCACCTGCACCTGCCCCACGCCCCTCATCGGGATCTCGACCGGGTCCTCGATGGTGAGGATGTTCAGGTCGGGGGAGTTGATCTTGGCGATGCCGGCGTAGAGCGTGGTGGTCTTGCCGCTGCCGGTGGGGCCGGTGACCAGGATGATGCCGTGGGAGCGGGTGATGAGCCCGTCCATGATCTTCAGCTGCCAGGGCTCGAAGCCGATGTCCCGCAGCGACAGCAGCACGTTGGACTTGTCGAGGAGCCGCATCACCACCCGCTCGCCGTGGGCGGTGGGCACGGTGGAGAGGCGGATGTCCACGTCCTTGCCGGCGATCTTGATGCGGATGCGGCCGTCCTGGGGCAGCCGCTTCTCGGCGATGTTCAGCCCGCCCATGATCTTGATGCGGGAGGAGAGGGCCGCCTGGATCCGCTTGGGAGGGCGGATCACCTCGCGGAGCACGCCGTCGATGCGGTAGCGGACCGAGATGTCGCGCTCCTCCGGGTTGATGTGGATGTCGCTGGCCCGCTCCTTCACCGCCCGGAAGAGCAGCGAGTTCACCAGGCGGATGATGGGAGCCTCGTCGTCGGCCTCGAGGAGGTCGGTGGGCTCCTCGAGCTCGTGGGCCACGCTCTCGAGGTCCTCGGACTCGAGCCCCTCCATGATCTTCTCGTGCTCGTCCACCGCGCGGTCGTAGACCCCGTTGATGGCGTCGAGGATGGCCTGGTGCGGCGCCACCACCGGGTCGAGCCGGGCGCCGAGCAGCAGCGCCACCTGGTCGAGGCCGGCGGTGTCGAGCGGGTCGGCCACCGCCACCCGGACCCCGCCGCCCGCCTCCTCCAGCGGCAGCAGCCGCGCCTGCTTGGCGAAGTTGATGGGCACGCGCTTCGCCAGCTCCGGCGCGCAGCGCTCCGGGTCGATGGTGGCCTGGAACTCGAGGTCCAGCTGGGCGGCGAGCGCCCGCAGCACCTGCTCCTCGGTGCAGGCCTTGAGCCGGACCAGCACCTCGCCGATGCGCTGCCCGGCGTGCTCCCCGCGCTGCGCCGCCAGCGCCTCCTCCAGGCGGGCGGCGTCCAGGTCGCCGCTCCGCACCAGGATCTCGCCCAGCCGCAGGCCGGCCAGGCCCGCGCCGGCCGCCGCGGCGGGCGGGGTGGGAAGGGCCGTCGCTCCGGTGTCCATCGCGCGCCTCAGCCCCCGGCCTTTCCGCCGGGCGGGACGGCCGGCGGGACCGCGGGCGGGACCGGGGCCGGCTGCAGGGGCCGCTGCCCGGGGGCGGGCGGGAGCTGCGCCGGGGGCGTCAGCGGGGTGCCGCGGGGCACCTGCATCGTGCCGCCGGGCCCGACCACGCCCTCGCCCGGCGCGCCCGGCCCGCCGTTCTCGACCTTCATGAGCTCGGTCTCCACGTCGCGGTGCAGCCGTGCGTAGGGACCGGGCTTGCGCTCGTAGTCGACGGCCACGTGGTAGCCGGGCGCCTTGCCGTAGAACTCCTCCATGAACTCCTGCTGCTCCTTGCGCTTGCGCTCCAGCACGCGCTGGTAGTCCGACTGGTCGCGGATGATGTAGGGCGTCAGGAACAGCAGCAGGTTCGTCTTGGTCTTGGTGGTCACCTGGTCGCGGAAGAGCCACCCCAGCACCGGGATGTCGCCGAGCAGCGGCGTCTTGTGGATGCTGGTGACGGTCCGGTCCTGGATCAGCCCGCCGATGACGATGGTGGTCTGGTCCTTCACGGTGATCTTGGTCTTCACCGCGCGCTTGGCGGTGGTGGGGCCCAGCTGCGGGTCCTTGGAGACGATCTCCTCGGTCTGCTCGTCGAGCTGCAGGGTGACGGTGTCGCCCTCGTTGATCTGCGGCTTCACCTTGAGGCGCAGCTCGACGTTCTGCCGCTGGATGGGGGCGTAGAGGCTGGAGAGGCCGCCCAGGCCCACCAGCGAGCCCAGCGCCGAGGCGGTGGCGGTGCTGGAGGTGCCGGTGCCGGAGGTGGTGGCGAGCGAGGACAGGTTGGTGGGGGAGTAGCCGGCCTGGAAGGGCACGTTCTGGCCCACGCTGATCTCCGAGTCCTCGTTGTCCGACGCCAGGATGTGCGGCGTGGAGAGCACGTTCACGTCGGAGGAGGTCTGCAGCGCCTGGATCAGCACCGACAGGCTGGCCACCGGGAAGATGTCCTTGAGGCTGGCGGAGACCGGCCCCTGGAGGCCGGTGAGGAAGCCGCCCAGCGAGAGCAGGCTGCTCGGGTTCAGCGAGTTCAGCCGGCCGGTCTCCGATCCCAGCGGGATGTAGCCCTTGCCGGAGGGGGTGTTCACCGGGAGGACGGTGTGCATCGAGACCCCGAAGTCCGTCTCGTTGTTCAGGTCCACCTCCATGATCACCGCCTCGATGAACACCTGGCGGCGCGGCCGGTCGAGCTTGTCGATGAGCCGCTGCATGGTGACGAAGTCGGAGCCCGAGGCCATGACGATCAGGGCGTTGGCGACCTTGTCGGCGGTGACCTTCACCTCGCCGGCGAAGAGCGCGGTGGCGGTGGCCCCGGCCGAGGCCAGGGGCGCGGCCGGCAGGCCGGGGGCGCCGGGCGGGCGGCGCGTCGAGGACTGGCCCGAGGCCAGCGCCGAGAGCGTCTGCGCCAGGTCCTCGGCGTTGGCGTTCTTCATGAACACCACGTGGATCTGCCCCTCGCCGGCGGTGGGCAGGTCGAGCTGCGCCACCAGCTCCTGGATGCGCTGGAAGCTGCGCTCGTCGGCGATCACCACCAGCTTGTTGGTGCGGTCGTCGGCCAGCACCTTGGAGATGGAGAGCTCGGAGGTGTCGGCGCCGGGGACGACGACCGGCTGGCCGGGCACCGCCACGCCGCCGATGGCCGGCCGCCGCGCCGGCCGCCCGGGCGCGCCCGGCCCGGCCTGGAAGATCTGGTTGATCTTGTCGGCCAGGTCCTTGGCCGGCGCGTAGCGCACCTGGATGAAGCGGACGATGTCGCCGCCGCCGGGCCGGTCGATGGCCTCGAGCAGCTTCTCGATGCGCAGGATGTTGAGCCCGAGGTCGGTGATGATCAGGGTGTCGGGCGGGATCGACTGGATGTCGGCCCCCTGGGGCGAGGTGTAGTTGCCCAGCAGGGCGCGCAGCTGGTCGGGATCGGAGTGGCGCAGCTTGATCACCTTGGTGATGGGCTGCTCCTGGGCCAGCCCCTCGCTGCCCGGCTCGGTGAAGGTGGGGATGGGCGTCTTCTTGGCGTCGGCGATGCGGATGAGCTTCCAGTACTTGCCCGCCTGGTAGATGGCGATGTTGTTGGCGGTGAGCGCGGAGAGGAAGGCGGCGTAGGCCTCGTCGGCGGTCACCGGGGTCTTGGAGAGCAGGGTGATCTTCCCGCGGGCGACGTCGTCGGTGTAGGCGAAGTTGCGGCAGGTCCAGCGGCTGGCCTGCTCCAGCACGTCCACGATGTCGGCCTTGTTGAAGGCCAGCAGGAACTTCCCCTGG
>JAKAEO010000006.1 GCA_021818285.1 Myxococcales bacterium | reverse complement strand
CGATCTGCCAGAAAACGAGAGGCCCCGCAAGCACTTAGCCTGCGGGGCCTTTCACTTTAGGTCCGGTTCGGCCTTCGGATACGAAATCCCTTTGCGGATGAGCGAATATTCGGTTGATTCGCCGTGGTATCAGCCACTTCCGCGCGCCCCGCTCGGCGACTTCATCCAGATCTCATCCAAGAAGTCCGCCCTCCCAACCGGCTCAGGCGACGCGCGTTACGGCAAGCCGGTCGTCGAATTCCCAGAGGCTCAGGCGACGCGCGTTACGGCAAGCCGGTCGTCGAATTCCCAGAGGCTCAGGCGCTCGTTGGCCTTCACGGCGTAGCGGAGCTTAGGGTCGGAGTGCTTCACGATGATGGCGCCAACCGCGGACTCACGGTGACCACGCCGCTCTTCAGCTATCCAGCCGAGATACCGGCTCACCTGGCCGACGACGGCGTCCACTGACCGCCCGCGCTTAAGCTCGAAGACCCACCACCGGCGGGCGGCAGTCTCGAATCCGAGGAGGTCGATAGCGTTCACGGGAGTGAAGACCTGGCGACAAGGCCAACCGTGTACTTCGCGCCGGGCAAGCTCGACTCCTGCCTTGGCAAACGGGGTCTCATCCCAGTGCGACTCGATGTGCTCCTCAAGTGCCCGCTCGGTGAGTTGGTCACCTTCGGCAGCCACGGGCGCGGGGACTTGGGGAAGGTCACCCTCGCCGAGGTAGTCCCAGAGCTTGCCGGAGGTCTCTGTCGGGAAGTACCGCCGTGCAAGCAGTCGAAGTACACGGAAGCGGTCTTGGAAGCTCGAAGCCAGCCGCTGGAACACCGCCTCATCGAGCCGGGCGCATCGAACATGACTGAGGACGTCCCAGGCCTCCACCTTCGCGTCCTTGGCGGCTCGGAGCGCGGTCGATGCCCCCTCAATAGGGATCAGTTCCCAGATCCCGTCGTTCTCCAGGTGCCGGAATGGGTACTCCGGTTTCGCCTGGTGCGGCCATCGTGGGTAGAGAGCGTCGAGGAGCTGTTGGAAGGCGCTGCGGAGTCCTCCGTCGAGGAGGATGTTGCGTGTGGGCTGCTTCCCCTTGTGGACGAGGATGACGACAGCGGCGACGAGGAGGGGCTTGTAGGGCTTCACCAGGCCGCCGGACCGGTCCACCCGGAGGTTCTCAAGACGACTGCAGAACTCGTCGAAGCTCATCGCCATCGGAGGGTGATCCCGTTCCCGTTCGTGGCGCGCACTGGTGGCAGTCGCGCCAGGATCGCGCACACGGCGCTGGACCGGTGCACCCGGAGGTCGTTGAGCAGCTCGGAGTTGGTGAGGCTGCCGTGCGTCCTGAGGCGCTCCCAGGCCAAGTTGAACATCCAGGCAGGGACCCGCACGGGCCCGCCACTGCGGGAGCGTGAGCGCTCGGTCTCGATGTGGATCTCGACAGGAGAGAGATCCGCCACCCGGTTCCTCCGGGCAGAGGGGCCGAGGGTGAGGAAGACCGGGTCCCGCTTCACCTCCGACCGCAGAAGTCCGTAGAGCTGAGGCTCGAAGGTCTCCTCCGCCACCTCTCCCGCGGTCGGGATCCATGGCTGGACCCGCCTGTCTGACCAGAGCGCTTCCGCCCACTCCCACGCTTGTGCAATGGGTGAGTCGCCGCGCCTTCCGGTGAGCTCGACAGCGGCCTCGTAGTTCGTGGCGAGCCCGCCGGTGAGGTTGGCCGAGCCGATGACCGCGCTCGCCGCCTCGCGTGCGACTCCCAGGTAGAGCTTGGGGTGAAAGGTACGGCCCGAGCCCGGGTTCAGAACGCGGACCTCTAGGCCGAGACCGCTCGCCATGGTTAGCGCTGCGGAGCTTGTCGTCTGGAAGGTCGTCGTGACCAGTAGGCGGAAGGCGGCCTTGCGGCGCTGCATCCCCTCGAGCTCCCGCTCCAGGAGATGCAGGCCGCGCTCCTGGACGAAGGCCACGCACAGGAAGGCCTCTTCGGCAGCCACCAGCGTCGAGCGGACGGCGTGAAGCAGAGAACGGTCCGATGTGGTGACGGTCCGGACCTCCATGCTCAGGCCGCGATCCCCTTCTCGAAGACATGCTCGTTGTGCCAGCGCAGGAGCTCTGGGTCCGGGCCGTCCGAGGGCCGCCTCGGGAGGGTGATCGGCCTCCCGTTTCGCTCGTAGTAGATCTTGCCGTTCTCCCACTCCTTGGCGAGGCGCTGGCTAACGACGAAGCGGTGATCGGGCGTGACCGTCACGTAGCCCTTGTCGAAGAGCCGATGGATGTCGGCGCGCAGCAGGAGGCCGTTCGGCACGTCGTGGGGCCCATCGGACGTATAGGGCCGGATGTGCGCCGCCTCCAAAGCGGGGAGCGAGTGCTCGCCGCTCACGGCGCAGGCCCCGTCGTATGCCGCGGTGACTGCCACCCGGAATGTACCTTGCCCGAGGCGCGGGCGGACCAGCTGTGGCGTTCCGAAGCGCGGCGCCGGGACATCGCCGGCGCCTCGCTCCGACGCCTCGGCGGCGAGCGGCGCCTGTGGGAAGTGGCGTCCGTGAGCCAAGCACGCCTCCCAGATCCGCAGCCCCTCTCCGCTGGCAAGGTCGATGCCAGCGCCGGAGACGATGTTTGGCTTCCAGTCCTGGGGCTGGGAGATCCACCGCTCCCGCGGCAGGAACACAGGGTCCGCCACCATGATGCAGCCGATGCGGTGAGAAGGGTCGCCAGGCCGTCTTGCGTACCTTCCGATTCGGTTCCACATCTCCCCGAAGGTCGGCGCGCCGTTCTTCTCGCCGAACGCCTCCCAGGCGAGCGCCGGGGACGCCTCCTCATACCGAGCGAAGATCCCAAATCCCCCGATGGCGTTGTAAGGAGCCTTGAGCTTGAAAAGGAAGGGCGTTCCCGCCGGAGCCCTGAAGCCGTGTGCAGATGGCTGCCAGAAGTTCACCTCTTCGAGGGGTTGGCGTCCCTGAAGGAAGCTGAACCAGTCGTAGTCTGTAGTCGCCAGGTATCCGCGCACTCTCGAACATGGTACCGCAGGTGAGGTCAGCCTACGCGTCCACTACGCGCTGCGCAGCGTCGCGTACTCCGTCAGGAATGCCGGTGGAATCGGGACGTCGAGCTTCCAGGTGATGCTCATGGGCCGGCTTCCGCGGTGGCTGGAGTAGGTGACCGGGCCAAGAAACGTGTACGCGTCGCTCGTGGTTGCACGCACGAAGAGCAGAAACCGCCATCCGTCTCTGGCTCCGGTGATGTACCGGCGACCGCCTTCAGATGTATCGCTCGTCGTGCTTTGGGACTGCCAATGGAACAGCCCAGCGCTGATGGCGTAGTCCTCGTAGGTGGTCGTGGGAGAAAAGTGCCCGGAGGACTTGTCCAAGGTCACAAAGAAGACCTCGGCCTTTGCGTCGCGTAGGCGAAGGACGCCCTCGCGGAAGTGCTTCCGCTTGCTTACGTTCGACGCTCCGACTGCGGCCAGGATTTCGTCTCGCGTGTACGTCCGGTGGACGGCCAGGGGCCATTCCGCCGGAAGATCTGCCTCCGCGCCGACGACCGCGATCCGCTGATCGAGCACCTCGCAAAGCTCCACCAACTCCTGGCGCAGTGCGCTGCTCTGCCAGAACGGCTCCAAGAGACCCTCGATGGAGCTGGCCGTTCCATCCGTGAGTCGAAGGGCGAACATCAGCAACCTGCGGCGATCGAGCTCGGACGCCTCTTGGAGGGCGAGGGTGCGGTTCGCCGCCAGCGCACGGTAGAGCCGGAGCCTGGCAGGCTCGTCGACATGATTGAACTTCCCAAGCCCTACGCTCAGTCTCCGCTCCTGGTCCGTTCCACCCTCCGGTAGGCCCCCCGCAAGCCTGCGAAGCGTCGTCCAGCCTCCGACGCCGCCTGCATAGACGTCCTCCAGGGGTCTGCCGGTCGCCTCGAGGAACTGGCCAAGAGTCACGCTGCCACGTTCCCGGAGGAGGTCACGCAGCTCCGCGGAGAGCCTGATGGAGCCGCCTCGAATTGCCTGCTTGAGGTTGTCGAGAATGATTTGACGTGCCGTCCGTTCGAGATGCAGGTGGCAGCCCGAGGGCAGTGTCGGGAAGTCGTTCTCCACGGCCCCCTTGAGGTCTCCCCGCGGAAGGCCTGTAGCCGCAGAGAGCTTCCTGTCGAAGCGGAACCGCTCGTGCGGCTGGCCGATGAAATCCAGGACGAGCGTGGACTCCTTCCCGGGGTGAAGCCGAAGCCCGCGGCCGAGCTGTTGCAGGAAGAGCGTCGCGCTCTCCGTCGGCCGGAGCATGAGCAGCGTATCCACCATCGGGAGGTCCACGCCCTCGTTGTAGAGATCGCAGGTGAAGATGAAGGCGACCTTCCCGTTGGCGAGCCTCCGGGGCGCATCTGCACGCAGTGCCTCGTCGGTCTCGCCGTCTAGCGAGATCGATGGGATACCGGCTTCGCTGAAGCGGCGTGCCATGAAGCGCGCATGCTCCACGCTCACGCAGAAGCCGAGACCGCGTGCGGTCTCCGGATGGCCGTGGATGCTGCGGAGTTTGTCGACGATGAGCCGCGCGCGCTCGTCGTGGCCGGAATAGAGATTCGAGAGCTCGCTCAGGTCGTAGCCACCGCGTGCCCAGCGAACCTGGGCCAGGTCGACCCCATCTGCGATGCCGTAGTACTCGAATGGGACGAGTATCTGCTTCTCCAGCGCGTCCCATAGCCGGATCTCGGCCGCAGCGTGCCCGCCAAACCAGTGCAGGACGTCAAGGCCGTCCGCACGCTCTGGGGTCGCCGTGAGGCCGAGAAGGACCTTGGGTTGCGCTGCAGAGAGGAAGTGCTGATACGTCTCCGCGGCAGCATGGTGAAACTCGTCGACGATGATGTAGTCCCAGTAGGCCGCTCCCATGGCCGAGACGAGGTCCCTTCGCGACAGCGATTGGATCGTCGCGAACAGGTGCTCGTGCGACGTCGGGCTGCTTCGCCCGGTCAGGAGCTCGCCGAAGGCGTGATCACGCAAGACGTGCCGGAAGGTCTTGAGCGCTTGCTCCAGGATCTCCTCGCGGTGAGCAACGTAGAGAAGCCGAGGACGCACTCCCGACGCTGGAACCTGCGCGCGATAGTCGAAGGCGGCGACCATCGTCTTGCCGGTCCCGGTGGCAGCCACGACCAGGTTTCGCCACCGGTCGTGGGTCTCGCGCTCGACCCGCAACCGTTCGAGGATGGCTGCTTGGTATTCGTAGGGCCGAAGATCAAAGAACGGCGCGTCTTCACGTGTTCCGCCGCGTTCGGCCTTGAGCGCCGCAGCGAGTCTCCCGGCTTGACTGGGGTCGTCGGGGTTGTAGTGCTCGAACTCGCCGTCCTCCCACAGCGAAGCAAAGGCTCCCCGGAATTTCTCGACAATGTGAGGAGCATCGGCCTCGCTCGCCTTGAGGCTCCACTCCACTCCCTCGCCGAGGGCCGCCGCCGAGAGATTGGCGGACCCGACGTAGACGGAGCTGAACCGGCTTTCGCGGTGGAATAGCCAGGCCTTGGCGTGAAGCCGGGTACGCCGCGTATCGAAGGAGACACGCACCTCTGCGCCGGGAAGCCGGGCGATGGCGTCCAGAGCCTCCTTGTCGCTCGCACCCATGTAGGTCGTCGTCAGCACGCGCATGCGTTTCCCGGCACGCGCAAAGACCTCGAAGGCATCTCTCACCCGTCGCCAGCCGCGCCACTTGATGAAGCTGACGAGCATGTCGACGCCGTCGGCGGAGGCCACTTCCTTTGCTAGTTCTGCGCCGAGCCGGGGTTCGTGCTTCGCCTGGGTGAGGAGCGTGCTTACTCCCAGGGGTGCTGTTGGCCTTTCCGGCGGAGCAGGGGGCGCGTGAATCGCTAGTAGAGCACTCGGAGGCGCCAGAACTTCCCCGTCGGCGCCAGGGCCCGAGTGAGGGACGCGCTTGGCGAGGTCGCTAAGGAGGGCGTTGACCACTTCAACCTGCTCGCCTGGGCCAGCGTCCTTGCCTCGAAGGGAGCGGAGCGCGGACTCGAGCTCCGACGCGAAGTACCTCGCCAGGCGCTCATGGATCGCGCTGGGTTCTATGCCCTCCCGCGCAACGGAAAGACCCTCAGGGAGCTCCGCCAGCGCCCGCTCGAGCCCCCGAGTCATCAACAGGTCATAGAGGCCCGGAGGGCTCGCCATCTCGGTGAGCCTACCATGCCGACGCTGTCCCCCCGGGAAGCCGGGCCCTCGCAGCCGGTCCCCAAGGGACCGCTGCAGCACTACCTGGTAGTATGCCTACGTGGTAGTATGTTTCGGTGAGACGCAAGTTCGTAGAATCGGCTGGCTTCAGCGAGGATCGCCGGCGACTCGAGCGGACCCGCGAGCTGGGCCACGATGACCTGGTCGCGCTGGAGCAAGGCATCCTCGCTGACCCGCAGACTGGCGATCTCGTTCCAGGTACAGGCGGGCTGCGAAAGGTACGGCTTGGCCAGCGACGGGTCGGGCGGGGCAAGAGCGGCGGCGTGCGGGTGTACTACCTGGACCTTCCCCATCGGGCGGTGACTCACCTGCTTGCCATATTTGGAAAGCGGGAGAAGTCCGACCTCTCGCCTGCAGAACGTCGAGTCATCGCGGCAATGGTGAAACAATTGAAGGAGGAGACGTCATGAAGCGCAAGTCCACCAAGTCCACGGCGTTCGCAAAGCTGAATGCGGGCCTGGAAGATGCCATCGCCTACCACCGTGGCGCCCGACAGCTGACCGTTCGCGATGTCGAGCTGAGGCCGCCCGCCCCGATGGGCGCCAAGGAAGTGGTCGCAGTGCGTTCCCACCTTCGGGTGTCTCAGGCAGCCTTCGCCCGGATCCTCAACGTGAGCCCTCGCACGGTCCAGGCCTGGGAAACGAACGCCCGTCACCCCTCCGACGCCGCCCTGAAGCTCCTGACGGTCGCGAAGAACCACCCCGAGGCGCTGCTCGGGTGACCTGCGACGGCCCGAACGCTTGACCCTGCAGCTCCCAGCATCGCTGAATCGGCAATGACGACGCTGGGGATCGACCTCGCAGCCGAACCCAGGGACACTGGTGGCTGCGCCATCGAGTGGACACGCGACGCTGCAACCGTGCAGTGGGTGTCAACTGGGTTGGACGATGAGGAGATTCTGCATCGGGCGCGCGCAGCTGATGTCGTCGGGATCGACGCGCCGTTCGGCTGGCCGTCCTGCTTCGTGGAGGCCATCAGCGCACATCATGCAGGCCGGAAGTGGCCGGTCGAAGCCTGGGAGAAGGCATCCCGCCGCAGGCTCCGGCTTCGGGTCACGGACGAGAGGGTTCACCAGGTCACCGAGAAGCTCACCCCGCTCAGCGTCTCCTCCGATGCAATTGCCATCCCTGCGAGCCGTTGCGCCTGGCTTCTCGATCGCCTCGAGGTGAGCGATCGGTCCGGAGGACGCGTCCAGGAGGTCTATCCCGCAGCTGCGCTCTTCCAGTGGGGACTGCGGCACAAGGCCTACAAGGGCCGAGAGAACGTACGTTCCCTCGAGGAACTCCTCACGTCCCTCAGGAAGCGCACTCCTTGGCTCACCATCTCGGCCCGTGACGAGGAGCTCCTCGCCACCTGCGACGACGCCTTCGACGCGCTGGTCGCGAGCCTCATCGCGAGGGCGGCAGCCAGGGAACTGACGCTGAGGCCCGAGGCAGGTGAAAGGGAAGCAGCGCGCGTGGAGGGGTGGATTGCGCTTCCGCACCGAGGGTCACTCGAGAAGCTCTGCCTGTCACCACCAGTGACGATCTAGCTCACCTGTTTCTCGGGTCGGGTTAGTGGCCGCGGGCGGATGACTTCATCCAGATCTCATCCATCTTCGCGTGCACTCGCGTTCCCCCGGGTACCCCGCCGTGGTCATCGCGATCGCGCCAACCGCCGGAGGTTCCTGAAAGTCACCGCAAGTCCGCCCACCTGCCCGTATGACAAATGACGTCTACGAATCCGAAGGCCAGAGGTTCAAATCCTCTAGGGCGCGCCAGAAGGTGATGGCCCCGCGGGCATTTAGCTCGCGGGGCTATTTACTGTGGGTGCGTTTTGGCCTTTAGATTTCAGGCGGTTGGCGAGCCTCGGTGCGTCCGACCTTCGAGCTCGGTCCCCACCCGAAGACGATCGAGGTAGCGGGCGTAGCGGTACGTCCGGTCCCTCTTCCGCCCGGTCATCTCGTGCAGGATGCCCAGCGACTCCAGCAGGGCAACGCTCTTCGCGGCCGTGGGCTTGGTCGTGTCGAGGAGCTCTACCAGGCCAGGGATTGTGACGATCGGCCGGCGGGGCAGGAGGTCGAGGAGCCTGACGGCGGTGAGCGATGAGCCCTTCCTGGTGACGACGCGCTCCCGATCGCGCGCCACGAGGCGGTAGAGGTCGCGTGCGGCTGCGGCCGATTCCTCCGCGATCTCCGCCACGCCCTCGAGGAAGAACGAGCTCCAGCCCTCCCAGTCCCCGGCCCTCCTCACCTCGTTCAGCAGCCGGTAGTAGTCGGGCCGCCGCCGCTTGAAGTAGAGGCTCAGGTAGAGCAGGGGGGAGCCGAGGAGCTTCCAGTGCTCGAGGAGCAGGGCGATCAGGAGACGTCCCACGCGGCCGTTGCCATCCAGGTACGGATGGATGGACTCGAACTGCACGTGCACGAGCCCTGCGCGCACGAGTGGCGGCAGCGAATCCTGGGCGTGGAAGTACCGCTCCAGCTCGCCGAGGAGCCGGGGCACCTCCTCGGGCGGCGGCGGCACGTATGCCGCGTTTCCCGGACGCGTGCCGCCCACCCAGTTCTGGATTCGCCTCACCTCGCCCGGCTGCTTCGAGGCGCCGCGGACGCCCTTCATCAGGCGCCGGTGGACGCCGTGGACGAGCCGCATGGAGAGCGGCAACCCCTTCGGCCGCGCCAACTCGCGCCGCGCCCACGCGAGCGCGTCGAGGTAGTTGCAGACTTCCTCCACGTCGGCGCCGGGTCTCGTCCCCCCCGGGGTCGCCTCGAACGTCAGCAGGTCGTCGAGGGTGGCCTCCGTGCCTTCGATCTGCGAGGACACCACGGCCTCCTTGCGGACGAAGGCGTAGATGAACCAGTCGAGGGAGGGCACCATCTCGCCGGCCAGGTCGAGCCTGGACAGCGAGTGCTCCGCCCGCGAAAGCACCTCGCGGAGCGACTCCACCGCGAGCGGTGGCCCGGACGGCGGGAGCGACAGCGGGACGAAAGCGGCGATGGTCTCGCCGGCGACCGAGCTTTTCCGGGTCTCACCCACGGTCCTCGCCACGGCCGCTCCTCCTTGAGGTCGGATCCTTTCCCAGCGCTCCGTAAAAGTAAAGCCCGCTTTCCTTGTGACATTCGACCTGCGGGAGACATGACCTCGTGCCGGTGCCTGCGGTCATGTGGGCGCCCTCTGCGGCGCGGCCTTGGGCATCGTCGGACTCCGGGTGGCCGATTCTCTTACCCGGGCGGCCTGACGGCGTCGCGCTTCACGCCCCGCGCAAGTTCCGCTCGACCAGCGCGAGGATCGCCACCACGTCCTCCGACGCCTCCACGGCGCCGGGCACCCGGTGTGCGTGCTGCGCCAGGTCCTTGGCGAGGAGCGCGAGGAGGTAGCGCAGGCGCGACCGGGACTCGCCCTTCAGCGCCAGGTAGTCCTCGTGCATCTGGTTCACCTGCCAGCGCGTGCCGTCGAATCGGCTCCTCCAGGTTTCGCCGGGCGCATCGACGAGTTCGGGCTCGGGGATGCCGAACCCGGCCTCGTCCCGCGGCGGCTCGACGGCCTCCACGGTCGCCTCCGCGACCGCCTGCCTCCCGTCCTTCTCCGCCTCGACGCGCAGGCGCGCCGTCGCTCCCGGCCGGATCGCGGCGTCCGCGCTCACCGCAGGGCGGGGGCCCTCCCCGGTCACCGCGAAGCCGGCTCCCTCCAGAGACCAGCGATAGCTCACGCCCTCGCGGATGCGCCGGCCGTCCGCGTCGAGCGCCTCCGCGCGGGCGCGGCGTTCGTGGCCAGGCGCGACCTCGACGGGATCGGGCACGATGCGCGCCGCGGCCAGCGGGCCGCCGGGGAAGAGCTCGGGCTGCGCGATGGAAGCCACGTCGGCGTCCGCCTCCGCCGGCTCCGCCGCCCCGCGCCGGCCCGGGCCCTCCTCGCCTCGGCCGCCAAGTACCGCAGGCAGATCGTACTGCGGCATGCGCGCGCGCAGACCGCGGAGGGCGCGGCGCAGATCCTCGACGACCTGGCGATCGGCGTCCGCGCGGCGCTGACGCTCCAGGCGGCGCAGCTCGGCTTCGACGAGCGGACGGAGCGCGCTCAGGGCACCGGCGAACGCCTCGGCGGCGCCGTCGGGCACGACGCCGCGCCGCGATCCGGGGGGCACGGTGAAGCCGGGGAACTCGATGAGCCCCGCGAGCTCCCGCCCCACCCAGGGAGGCACGGCGAGATCCAGGGCGTGCAGCTCCGCGACGTCGTCGGCCACCAGCGTCCCGGCGCAGCTCACCTGGATCGCCGGCCGTTCGGCTCCCCGTGCCAGGTACAGCTCCAACCGCACCGGCGGATGGCCCTCCACCGGCAGCTCGGCGGGGAGCTCGAGGCGCTCCCCGGTGAAGGGTCGCGGCGCCACCGGGAAGCGCTTCTGCGCGAGCCCCCTCGCCATCGCGTCGCGGATCTCCACCTTCACCCCGGAGGCGAGGATGGGGCCCCTGAGCTCCGCCGAGAGGTACTCCGCCAGCCGACGCCCGGAGAGCGCCCGCGAGGCGGTGTCGTGCAGCTGGGTCACCACGATCTCGGTGAAGGTCTGCGGCGCGCCGATGTCGACGGGCAGCTCGTCGAGCGCGACCTGAGCCTCGTCCTCGACGAGCCGCAGGACGTGCAGCCCCGAGCCCGCCACGCGCGACCGGATCTCCATCCCGTGCCCGATGGACCAGAACCCCAGGAGCCCGACGCCGTACTGGCCGGTGACCACGAGCCGCCGGCGCTCGTCGGGGCTGAGCTTGCGCTTCTGGGAGCTGCCGATGTTGGTGGCGATGAAGCGGAGAGCCTCCTCGCGGCCGAGCCCGGGCAGCACCCCCTCCCCGTCGTCGCGCACCACCAGGGCGGGGCCGCCGCGCAGCCGCCGGCGCTCGATGGCGACGTTTCGCGCACGCGCGTCGACCGAGTTCTGCACCAGCTCCGCCACCGCCTTGCGCGGATCCGACTGGGATCGGGCCAGCCAGCGGATGAGGTCGAAGGGGTCCGCGGGGCGGAGGACGAGCTTGCGCGCCGAAGCCTTGGCCACGCCGCAGTCTAGCCCAGGATGGCACGGTGGCCACGGATCCGAAGGCCATGGGGTTCCGTCCTCCGGGGCGCGCCAGAAGCCGTGTCGGTTTCCAGGATCTAGGGGCCCCGGGCGCGTGAGATCTTCAGAATCATTCCTCCCTCGGACCTGGGGGCTTCCCAGAGTCATTCCCTCCCTCATCGGCGTGACCAACCGGCCGAGTTGCTCCCCTCCACGGACGGGAGGCGGCGGCGATGGCGTTTCGCGAGGTCACGATGCTGGAGGTCAAGGAGGTCCTGAGGCAGTGGCTGCCGGGCGTGACCAAGAGGCAGGTCGCGCAGCAACTGGGCCTCGACCTGAAGACGGAGCGGCGCTACCTGGCGGCGGCGCGGGCGCGCGGCGTCGAGCCGGGGCACTGGGTCGAGGCGCTCACCGACGAGTTCGTCTCGGCGGCGCTGGCGGCGCAGGGCGACGCCGAAGAGCTCCCCGGCCCGATGGGTCCTGGTACCGGAGGGGAAACGAGCCTATAGGTGTTCTTCACCAAGCCGGGGGGGGCCGCCGTGAACGACACATTCCGCGAGCTGAAGGGCCGCGTCCGCAGCTTGGAAGCCGTCCTCGCGCAGCGTGGGGCCACCGGTACCGGCCTGGCCCAGGCGGTGAGTCAGCTTCGCCGCGCCGTGAATCGCGGCGATCGCTCTCGCGAGCCCAATGCCGAGCTGCGCGGTTTGCTGGAGCGCGCCGAGGCATTGGCCCGTGCGGCAGCCTGAACCCGCTCCAGGGACGGGTGCGCCCCTGGAGGCCGGGCCGCCTGCCGCGGTGCTCGGCCCGGATGGAGTGGGAGAGGCTCGCGCGGGATTCTGTGCGGAACTCGCAGAGCGCGCGCGTGAGGCGACTTGCCGTGTGCGACCTGCTGCCTGGAGAGTCCTTGTCCGAGCTTGGCGATCATGACGAACCGGAGGGCGGTGTGAAGGTCCTTGGTCTTTCGGCCTCGGTGGATCAGCCGCCGTCGCGCGGCCCGATCCAGTCGGGGTATGTTGTCCACGGGAAGGGCTCCTCCATCGGCGTGTGTGGCCTCGCAACCGCCACGATCGATGGGTTGACCTTCCCTTTCAACTTTCTCCCTGCGCTCCGCGGCCTTGCCGCTGATCGCGAATCACGAACGGTGGTTTAGGGTCTGATTCCGTCCACGTTCTGGAGGCAGGTCAAGTTCGCCGGCCCATCGCGCCCTGGTCGACCTCCTTGTTCAGGAGGTCAGGATGACCCTTCGCGTCGCTAGCGCGGTGGCGGGCGCGCCTCCCGCGTCGCTCCGCCTCGCGTCCGACCGCGCTTCCGCCGGCCCCCTTCGCCGTCGTACACCACGAACTGGGTGCGCCCCGGGGTGCACGAGTGGTCTGGATGGTAGAGCGCGTCGTACCAGGCGCTGGCGCAGCCGGGCCACCATCGCTTCGCGTCCTCGACCGGGAACCGGTTGGCGTCGAGCTTCACCCTGATCGTCGGCTGGGGGTCGGTACACGTCCAGACCTCGAACCGCGTGCCGCGCCGGCGGACGACGCGCGTCATCTCGCAGGTGTCGTCGGCCGGAGGCCCCTCCCGGAAGCACGGGCGGGGACGGTCGGGCACCACTTCGGCTTGGTCGGTCACGGGCTCACCATTGCGCGGCCTTGCCACCGAGCCGGCCGGAGCCGGAGTTGGCTGGGAGTCACGGGGCCGCGTCCCTCGTCCCATCTCCATGGTTGTTCCGTTATAGCGGACATCCGTCCGCTGGTCAACGGACGGCGGTGGTGACCGGTGCGGGGTTCAGCGGGCGGGGCGGCTCCCGGGTGTGTCCCGCAAGGCCCGGCCTCAGGAGGACAGCCCGCGGGCGCGGCAGCGAGAGGAGCCACGCGGCCACGAGCGCGGATGCCTCGCCACGAAGTTGAAACGCGCGCTCCCTGAAGATGCAACGCGCGCTCCCTACCGTGTCCGGCCGGACGGATGCGAGAAGACTCGGGGGAGCGCCCATGGATGGACAGCCCGGAAAGCGCCTCCTGCTCGTCGAGGACGACGCGGACACGCGCGAGACGCTGGCCTACGCGCTGGAGCTCGCCGGGTTCCAGGTCCGGACGGCGGGCGACGGCGATCGCGGCCTCGAGCTGGCGGCCCAGTGGGAGCCCGACCTCATGCTTCTCGACCTGCTGATGCGGCGGCTTCACGGCGAACAGCTGATCGAGGCGCTGCAGCGCGATCCGTCGCTCCGGAAGATCCCGGTCATCGTCATCTCGGGGCTGCCCGCCGGCTCCGCACCGGCGGCCTTCGCGCACGTGCAGAAGCCGTTCGCGCTGCAGGAACTGATCCGCGCGGTCCGAGCCGCGCTCGGGGAATCGGGACCGGGCCCGGCGGACGCCGCCCGCCCCGCCGGCTGACCAGGCCAGCCCCGGACCCGGCCGTGTCCGTCCCGCGGGTACTCTCTTCCCATGGACGACGCGACGACCACTCCCGCCACGCTCCCGGCCGACGCAGCCGAGCCCTCCCGCTCGTTCGCCGACCGCATCGCCGACCTGCTGGCGGAGGAGGGCTACCGGCCTCACCCCCTCGAGCCGTCCGGCGGCCACCGGCGGATCGACTTCAAGGCCGAGGGCACCCGCTTCCAGGTGCGGCTCAACGAGGCCGACCCGGACTTCGTCGCCATCTGCGTCGGCTACCTCTTCGACGACCCGGTCCCGCACGTCGACGCCATCCTCCGCGCCGGCCACGACGTGCAGTCCGAGGCCAAGGTGGCCAAGTTCTGCCTCGACCCCGGGTGCAAGTGGTACGAGTTCCAGGCCGAGCTGTTCCTGGGCGGCCGTCCGCTGAACGGGCGGCAGGTCGAGCTGTGCATCCGCTCGCTCCGGTGGGCCGCCCGCGAGTTCCACCAGCGGCTCCGCGCCGAGGCGCCCCGCGCCCAGGCCTGAGCGGTTCGCCTCCCCAGGTCCCGCTCCCGGCACGGGCTCCCGTGTCCGGAGCGGGCCTGGTGCGAGGCCGTTCGAGGTCAGTCCAGCGCCTTCACGATCACGTCGTAGACGTCGGTGTTGTCGACGGCGCGCGCCAGCCGCCGGCTCTGCGGACCCTGGCTCCAGATGATGGTGTCGACCCCGGTGTGCTCGCCGGTCGTCCACCCGGGTTCCACCTTCTGCCCGGCGTGGAGGAGCGCCGACTGCGGGCCGTTGACGGCGAAGCCGCCGGTGTCGTGGTCCGCGACGACGACGAGCAGCGTGTCTTCCTTGCGCTCGGGGTCGGCGTCGATCCAGGCCCGGACGACCGCGACCGCCTCGTCGAAGGCCAGCATCTCGCCGAGCTGGTAGTCGTAGTTGTCGGCGTGGTTGGCCCAGTCCACCTGCGAACCCTCGATCATGGCGAAGAAGCCGCTGTGGTTGCGCTCCAGGATCCGGAGGGCGGCCCGCGTCATCTCGGGCAGGCGCGGCTCGGTGGTCGCGGCCGTGCGCAGGTACTCGGGCGTCATCCCGCCGTCCCCGGCGAAGAGGCCGAGGACCAGCCGGTGACCGGCGGCCACGGCCCGCTCCAGCTCCTCCCTCGTGGTCACGTGGGCGTAGCCCGCGTTCCGGGCCTCCTGCGCGAAGTTCCCCATCGTCCCGCAGGCGTCGGGCCGGGCGGCGTTGAACTTGCCCGTGCCGGCCCCGAGGAGCACGTCCACGTGCGTGGTCTCGACGTACTGCCGGGCGATCTCGTTCTCGCAGCTCCGGTTGACCACGTGCGCGCCGAAGGAGGCGGGCGTGGCGTGGGTGATGGTGGAGGTGGCGACGAGCGCGGTGGCCTTCCCCGCCCTGCGGGCCAGCTCGAGCACGCTGGGCTTCACCGGGCGGCCGTCCCTGTGGAGGCAGATCTCGCCGTTGTTGAACTTCTCGCCGCAGGCCCACGCCGAGGCGGCGGGCGCCGAGTCGGTGATGGCGCTGTTCAGGGAGTAGGTCCGCTGGTAGCCGATGTGCTCCAGGGTCTCGAAGCTGAGCGGCGAGCCGGCGAGGCCGCCCTTGTAGATCCGGGTCGCCGTGACGTCGGCGAGCCCCATTCCGTCCGGGACCATCACGATGACGTTGCGGGCGCCGTCCGCCCGGGAGCTGGCGGGCGACAGCAGGGACAGGGCGGCGAGGGCCACCGCCGCGAGCTTCGTCTTCCTCATGGTGTGCGTCCTTTCGTTGGTGCGAGGGCACTTCGGTGGTGCGGTGGACGCACCGTAGGAGGCGCGTGTGTCGGGGAGAGGGCGGGACGCGTCCGATTTGCGCATCGGAGTGCGGCGTGTGGCCGCACCTCGAAGGGCGGCTCGCCCAGGTCGCGCTCCACGCGCGCGGGCCGGCCGGCCTCCCTGGAGCGCCGGAGCCCGGCCCTCGACCGCCTCGCTCCCCGGCGCGGTTCGGCTACACTCGGGGTCGCCCATGCCCTCCCGCGCCTCGGCCGAAGCGCGTCTCCTGCGGCTCGCCGCCTGGTTCGCGGACCAGGGACGGCCGGTCACGCGCGAGGACGTCTACGACGCCTTCCCGGACGAGTACGCGGGCTCGGCGGCGGCCAAGGAGAAGAAGTTCACCCGCGACAAGGCGGATCTGGAGGCGCTGGGCATCCCGGTGCGCCACGCGGGCGAGCTCGGCGAGGCGGGCGCCTACGTCGTGGACACCGGCGCGGCCTTCCTCCCCAGGCTGGAGTTCTCGCCGCAGGAGGCCGCCGCCGTCTGGCTCGCCGGCCAGTCGGCGCTCCGCGGCCACGACCACCCGCTGCGCGACGACCTGGAGGTCGCGCTCCGCAAGCTGGTCGTCGGCGCGAGGGGGCTCCCGCCGCGCGCGGCGACGCTGGAGACGGACGGCGTCTCCTCCGAGCCGTCGCCGGTGCGCAAGCACCTCGACACGCTCGCCGCGGCGCTCGAGCGGCGCCACCGGATGCGGCTCCGCTACCGGCGCCCGGGGGGCGAGGTCACCGAGCGGCTCCTCGACCTGCACGGCTACGCCTGGCGCCGCGGCGAGTGGATCTTCGCCGGCCACTGCCACCTGCGCGGCGCCCCGCGCGTCTTCTACCTCCGGCGCGTCGAGGCCATGAAGCTGGTCCCCGGGGACCCGCGCAAGCCCGACTACGAGATCCCGGCGAGCTTCGAGATCCGCGCCTGGTCGCGCCAGGAGCCCTGGGAGTACCTCGTCCACCCGCCGCGCGAGGCGGCGGTGCGCTTCCGGGGCTCGCTCGCGGCGGTGGCGCCGAGGCTGCTGCCGGGCGCCCGGCTGACCACGGAGCCCGACGGCTCCCGCACCGCCCGGCTCACGGTGCGAAACCTCGCCGGGCTGGTGCGCCAGGCGCTCGCCTGGGGACCGGAGGCCGAGCTGCTCGAGCCGGCCGACGGCCGCGCCCTGGCGCGCCGGCTGCTGGCGGACCTGCGCGGGAAGCTGGAGCGGGTGCCATGAAGCCCTTCCTGGGCCGGCTCCGCCGGGTCCTCCTGCTCCTCCCCGCCGCCTTCCGCGCCGGGCCGGCGGGCCTGCCCGTCGCCCGGGCCGCGAAGCTCACCGGCGCCCGGAGCGAGCAGGAGCTGCTCGACGACGTCACGGCGGTGGGCGCGCTCGACATCGGGCCGTCCATGCCCGAGGACTTCGTCTCCATCTCGGTCGAGGACGGCCGGGTCATCGTGGACAGCGCCTCCAAGTTCGTGGCGCCGCCGCCGCTCTCGCTCCGCGAGGGGGCGGCGCTCCTCGCGGCGCTCCGGCCGCACGAGAGGACGGGCGGGAGCGCGGTCGCGTCGGCGATCCGGAAGCTGCGCCGCGCCGTGCCCGAGTCGCTGCGCCAGGACGCGGAGCGGCTCGCCCGCGGGACCGGCTTCGACGTGGACCCGCCCGGCGAGTGGGCGAGCTCGCTCCAGGAGGCCATCGAGCGACGGCTCGAGGTGACCGTCGAGTACCGCGCCGAGAACGTGGGCGCGTCGGCCCGGCGCACGCTGGAGCCGCGGCTGCTCTTCCCGCAGGACGGCAACTGGTACCTCGCCGCCTGGAACGTGGAGAAGGCGGAGGAGCACCTCTACCGGCTCGATCGGATCTCGTCGGTCGTCGTCGGCACGCGCCGCTTCGGCGAGCACCGCGGCCCGGACCTGGGCCGCTACCGGACGCGCCACCTCTACTTCCAGTCGGGGAGCGAGCGGGAGGTGAGGCTGCGCTTCACCGGCGTGGCCGCCGCGCTCGCGAAGGAGCGCTGGCCCGACGCGGCGACGGAGGCCGACGGGAGCGTCGCCGCGACCACCCGCGTGGCGCCGGGCAACTACCTCTACGGCTGGGTGCTCGGCTGGGGCGGGCTCGCGTCGATCGAGGAGCCGCCGGAGGCGAGGGAGGGGCTCGAGGCGAGGGTCGCCGCGCTCGAGGCGCTGTACCGGACCTGAGCTCCGGCCCGTGGCGGGTGGGGCGTCGATACCCGCCACGACCGCCGGTGGGCGGTCACCGGCCCGCGCCCGCCGCCCGGGCCGCCTCCCAGACCCCGCTCCAGCCGGGCGCCAGCGCCGCCGCGCGGCGGGTGGCGAGGACCAGGCTGTCCTCCCGGGCGATCCCGCGGCCGGCGATGTCGAAGGCGGTGCCGTGGTCCACCGAGACCCGGACCACCGGCAGGCCCACGGTGATGTTCACACCCTGGTCGCCGTACACCGCCTTGAACGGCGCGTGGCCCTGGTCGTGGTAGCAGCAGATCACCACGTTCCACTTGCCGCGCACCGCCTGGGGGATGAGGACGTCGCCCGGCAGCGGGCCGAAGGCCTGGACGCCCCGCGCCCGGGCGGCCTCCACCGCCGGCCCGAGCACCGTCGCCTCCTCGTCGCCGAAGAGCCGGTCCTCCCCGGCGTGCGGGTTGAGGCCGGCCAGGGCGATGGGCTCCCGCGGCCTGCCCAGGGCCCGGCAGAAGGCGGCGGCCAGGTCGAGGACCGCGCCGGTCCGCTCCGGCGTGATGAGCTCGAGCGCCCGGCGCATCGAGACGTGCGTGGTCAGGTGGAAGAAGTAGAGGTCGCCCGCCGAGAGCACCAGCGAGTAGTCCCGGACGCCGAACTGCTCGGCCAGCAGCTCGGTGTGGCCGGGGTGCGGGTGGCCGCCGGCGTGCATCGCCGCCTTGTGGAGCGGCGCGGTGACGATGCCGTGCACCTTCCCGGCCCTGGCCAGGTCGCAGGCGGCGACCACGAACCGGTAGGAGCCGTCGCCGGCGTCGGGGTGGATCCGGCCGGTGGGGACGTGCTCCAGGGACGGCCCGACCTGGAGCACCTCGATGGCCCCGGGGTCGTTGGCGGCCCGCTCCGGGTCGGCGATGGTGCGCACCGCGCCCGGGTCGAGGCCGGCCGCCTCCGCCCCCCGCCGCATCGAGGCGGCGTCCCCCAGCACCACCGGCACGCAGAGCTCGCGGAGCTCCGGGTGGAGCAGCAGCGTCTTGGCGGTGATCTCCGGGCCGATGCCGGCCACGTCGCCGATGGTCACCGCCAGCGTCGGAATGGACACGTCTCGCTCCCCGGGGCCGCGCGGCCTCGACGGCCGACCATAGCCTCCGCCCGGCGCCGAAGCCACCGCTCCCGGTCGCCGCCACCCGGTGTCCGTCCCGCCACGTATCCTGTCCTCGTGACCCGCTCGCCCGGCACCGGCCTCTCCAAGTCCCGCTACTGCTACGGCCTCCAGTGCCCCCGGCAGCTCTGGTGGCGCGCCCACGAGCCCGACGCGCCGGAGCTGGTCGCCGGCCCGGCGCTCCAGGCGGTCTTCGACCGCGGCCACCGGGTGGGCGCGCTGGCGCGGGAGCGCTTCCCCGGCGGGATCCTCGTCGACGGCGACCACCGGGCGGTGCGGGAGCGGGTCGAGCGGACGCGGCGGGCCGTCGCCGGCGGCGCCCCGGCGATCTTCGAGGCCGCCTTCGTCACCGGCGACCTCTTCGTCGCCGTCGACGTCCTGGAGCGCGGGCGCGCCGGCTGGACCCTGGCCGAGGTGAAGTCCACGCTCGACGTGAAGGCCGCCCACCTCCCCGACGTCGCCGTCCAGCTCCACGCCCTGCGGGCCTGTGGGCTCGACGTCCGCCGGGCCGAGGTGATGCACCTCGACCGGGCCTGCCGCTTCCCGGACCTGTCCAACCTCTTCGCCCGCGACGACGTCACCGCGGAGGCCGAGGCGCTCCTCCCCGCCATCCCGGACCAGCTCCGCGCCCTCCGGGCGGCGCTGGCGGGCCCCCTGCCGGAGGCGGCGATCGGCGACCGCTGCAGCGATCCGTACGAGTGCCCCTTCCTGGCGCGCTGCTGGCCGGCGCTCCCGCCGCACCACGTCTCCACGCTCTACCGGATCGGCAGGCGCGCCGCCGACCTCGTCGCCGGCGGTCACCAGACCATCCGCGACCTGCCGGAGGACGTCGCCCTCCCGGCGGTCGCCGCGCGCCAGGCGCGCAGCGTCCGCAGCGGGGAGACGGTGGTGGAGCCCGGGCTGGCCGGGGCGCTGGCACGGCTCGAACCGCCCGTCGCCTTCCTCGACTTCGAGACGGTGATGCCGGCGGTCCCGGCCTGGGACGGCTGCCACCCCTACGAGCAGGTGGCCGTGCAGCTGAGCTGCCACGTCGCCGGCCCGGGCGGCCGGCTCGAGCACCACGAGTTCCTCGCCGAGGGGCCGGGCGACCCGCGCCCCGCGGTCGCCGGGGCGGTGGTGCGCGCCTGCGCCGGCGCGGGGACGGTGCTCGCCTACAACGCCGCCTTCGAGCGGCGCTGCCTCGAGCACCTGGCCGCGGCGGTGCCGGCCCGGCGCGAGGCCCTGGAGGAGGTCGCCCGGCGGCTCGTGGACCTGCTGCCCATCGTGCGTGACCACGTCTACCACCCGGACTTCGGCGGCTCCTTCGGCCTGAAGAGCGTCGTGCCGGCGCTCTGCCCGGGCCTGGGCTACGCCGACCTCGACATCGGCGAGGGCGGCACCGCCTCGGCAGTGCTCGAGGCGCTGCTGCTCGACGAGAGGTCCCTCGCGGCGGAGGAGCGCGCGCGGCTGCGCGGCCAGCTGCTCGCCTACTGCGAGCGCGACACGCTGGCGATGGTCAGGCTCGTGGAGCGGCTGCGGGAGCTGGCGGGCCGGCCGGGCCGGTAGGGGGCCGCCCGGCGCGGTCCGCGGTCACCGGGCGGCGGCGAGGAACCTCATCGCCTCCAGCGTCCCGCCGGGCTTGTGGGGTACGCCCGCCGCCGCGAGCCCCATCTCCACCCCGCCCAGGGTGCCGACGAGCATCAGGTCGTTGAAGTCGCCGAGGTGGCCGATGCGGAAGATCTTGTCGGCGACCTTCCCCAGGCCGGTGCCGAGCGACATGTCGAAGCGCTCCAGCACCACCTGCCGGAAGGCGTCGGCGCCCTTCTCCCCGGGCATGACCACGGCGGTGAGCACGTTCGAGTACTCCTCCGGCTCGGCGCAGAGGATCTCGAGCCCCCAGGCCCGCACCGCCCGGCGGGTCGCCTCGGCGTGGCGGGCGTGGCGGGCGAAGACGGCGGGGAGCCCCTCCTCGTGGAGCATGGCCAGCGCCTCGCGCAGGCCGTAGAGCAGGTTGGTCGCCGGCGTGTACGGGAAGAAGCCCTTGGCGTTGTTCTTCAGCATCTCGTCCCAGTCCCAGTAGGAGCGCGCCATCCCGCCCGCCTTCGCGGCGGCGATCGCCTTCGGGCCCAGGGCGTTGAGACCCAGGCCGGGCGGCAGCATCAGCCCCTTCTGCGAGCAGCCCACGGTGACGTCCACCCCCCAGGCGTCGTGGCGGTAGTCGATCGAGGCGAGCGACGAGATGGTGTCCACCATGAACAGGGCGCCGTGGCCGGCCCGGTCGATGGCCTGGCGGATGAGCGGGATGCGGCTCGCGGCGCCCGTCGAGGTCTCGTTGTGGACGACCATCACCGCGCGCACGGCGCCGGCCCGGTCCTCGCGGAGCTTCTGCTCGACCACGGCCGGGTCCACCCCGCGCCGCCAGTCGCCCGGGACGAAGTCCACCACCAGCCCGAGGCGCTCCGCCACCTTGCGCCAGAGCGTGGCGAACTGGCCGGTCTCGAACATCAGCACCCGGTCGCGCGGCGCGAGGGTGTTGACGATCGCCGCCTCCCAGGCGCCGGTGCCGGAGGAGGGGTAGATGATCACCGGCCCGGCCGTGCCGAAGACCGGCCGCAGCCCCTCGGCGATCTCGCCCATCATCCGGGCGAAGTCCGGGCCGCGGTGGTCGATGGTGGGCCGGTCCATCGCGCGCAGCACGCGGTCGGGGACGTTGGTGGGCCCCGGGATCTGGAGGAAGTGGCGTCCGCGTCGGGGGGAGGGCATGTCGCGCTCCTTCGAAAGGGGGGGGGCCAGCCGGATCCGGGTCCGTTCCAGCATATCCGCACCGGCCCGGGACCGGGCGCGATCCACCGTCGCACCCCGGGTGATCGCATGGCGCACCGCGCCTTGCGGTCCGCGCGCACCGCCCGATAATCGGGACGCAATCATCGCGTCGTCGCTTGCGCAGCGCCTTGCCGGTGTGGGCAAAGCCGTCCGCCTCGCAACCAAGGAGCGCAGCATGATCCGCACGCGCAGTCTCCGCCTCGCCACCCGCCTCGTCCTCGCCGCGGCCCTCGCGGTCTCCCTCCCCGGCCGCGCCGCCGCCGATCCCAAGATCATCCGGCTCGGCCACGTCGGCTACCCCGGCTCGCTCTTCGCCATCACCGCCGACGAGTACGCCCGGCGCGTGAACGAGGCCCTGAAGGGCCGGTACGAGGTCCGGGTCTTCCACTCGAGCCAGCTCGGCTCCGACGAGGACATGCTCAAGGGCATCAAGGTGGGCGTGCTGGAGATGTTCGCGCCCTCCACCATCATGAGCACGGTGGACCCGAAGTTCGGCGTCTTCGAGATGCCCTACCTCTTCAAGGACCGGGCCCACGCCAAGCGCGCCTTCGAGGATCCGAAGGTCGACTCGATCCTCCTCGACCCGCTCCCGCAGAAGGGGCTGCGCGTCCTCGGCATCTGGGAGAACGGCTTCCGCGTCATCACCAACAACGTGCGGCCCATCGTGAAGCCCGAGGACCTCAAGGGCATCAAGCTCCGGGTCCCCGGCGGCGTGTGGCGCGTGAAGATGTTCCGGGCCTACGGCGCGAATCCCACGCCGCTGGCCTACGGCGAGGTCTTCGCGGCCCTGCAGGCCGGCGTCATGGACGGCCAGGAGAACCCGTTCGCGCAGATCTACGGCGGGAAGTTCCAGGAGGTGCAGAAGTACCTGTCCCTCTCCGACCACGTCTACACGCCCGCCTACCTGGTGGTGTCGGAGAGGTTCTGGAAGAGCGTCCCTCCCGACGCGCAGAAGGTCCTGGCCCGGATCGCCGTCGAGATCGGCGACTACTCCCGCACGGAGGGGGCGCGGCTCGACAAGGAGATCCTCGACAAGATCGGGCCGAAGATGCAGGTGAACCAGGTGGACAAGGAGGCCTTCGTGAAGGCCTCGGCGCCGGTCTACGCGGACTTCGGCAAGGAGGTCCCGGGCGGCAAGGAGCTGATCGACCGGATCCTCGAGCTGCGGAAGCCCTAGCCCGCATGGCTCCCGGAAACGCTCCTCCCGCGCAGCCGGGGCCCGCCCCGGGCGCGCCCCCGGCCTCCGCGCCGGCCCTGCGGCTGCGGCAGCTCTACGAGCGGCTGGTCCTCGCGCTGCAGGTCTTCTCGGGCCTGCTGCTCCTGGCGATGACCGCCCTGGTGCTGGTGGGCATCTTCTACCGGTACGTCCTCGACGACGCGCTCTCCTGGTACGACGAGTTCGCCGGGTACGTCCTCATCTGGCTGACGATGTACGGGTCGGTCCTGGCGCTCGCCAAGCGCAAGCACATCAGCTTCGAGACGCTGGTGGAGAAGCTCTCGCCCCGGGGGCAGCGGATCGTCGAGGTGGTCGGCATCCTCTGCGTGATGAGCTTCTCGCTGGTCCTGCTCGTCTCCGGCTGGCAGCTCATCGTGGGGATGGCCGACGAGACCGCCGTCTCCTTGCCCGGCGTCCGGATGGCATGGATCTACAGCGTGATGCCCATCACCGGGGGGCTCATGTTCCTCATCGGGGTCATCCAGCTCGTCCAGGCGCTCACCCCCGGCCGCAGCCCTTCGGACGCGCGCGCGCGCCCGATGGAGGAGGCACAATAGATGGGCTGGCTCGTCCTCGCGCTGGTGCTGCTGCTGTCGGCGCTGAACGTCGGGATCGGCTTCGTCCTCGCCATCGCCACCATCGTGGTGGTGGCGATCCAGGGCACCGCCCCGCTCGCCGCCATCCCGCTGATGATCTTCGGCGGCGGCTCCAAGTTCCCCCTGCTGGCGATCCCGCTCTTCATCTTCGCCGGCGGCCTGATGACCACCTCGGGCATCTCCACGCGGCTCATCAACCTCGCCAGCGCCCTGGTGGGCTTCATCCGCGGCGGCCTGGCGATGATGACCATCGTGGCGTCGATGTTCTTCGGGGAGATCTCCGGCTCGGCCGTGGCCGGCGCCGCGGCCATCGGCCAGGTGGTCATCCCCGCCATGGAGAAGAAGGGCTACCCCAAGGCCTTCAGCGCCGGGGTGGTCTCGAACGCCGCCACGCTGGCGATCATCATCCCGCCCAGCATCCCCATGATCATCTACGCGGCCATGGCGGACACCTCGGTGGTGAAGCTCTTCATCGCCGGGATCGTCCCCGGCATCCTCGGCGGCGTCCTGATGATGGCCCTCTCCTACTATTTCGCCCGGACCCGCAACTACCCGGCCGAGGCCGCCTTCTCGCTCGCGGCGCTCTGGACCGCGCTCAAGCTCGGGGTCTTCGCCCTCCTCATCCCCATCGTCATCTGGGGCGGCATCTTCGGGGGCATCGCCACGGCCACCGAGGTGGGCGGCCTGGCGGCGCTGGCGGCGGTGCTCATCGGCGTCCTGGTCTACCGCGAGCTGGGCTGGAAGGACTTCTGGAAGACGGTGGTCGACTCCGCCATGCAGACGGCGGTCATCATGCTGATCGTCTCCACCTCGGCGGTGCTCGGCTGGTACCTCACCAACGAGGGCGTGCCCCAGCAGCTCGCCCGGGCCATGCTGGGCCTCACCCAGAACAGGATCCTGATCCTGCTCCTCCTCAACCTCGCCTTCTTCGTCGCCGGCTGCTTCCTCCACAGCGCCGCCGCCATCATCCTCATCGTCCCCATCGTCCTGCCGCTCATCCGGCACCTGGGCATCGACCCCATCCACTTCGGCCTGATGGTCACGGTGAACCTGGGCGTCGGCCAGCAGACCCCGCCGGTGGCGACGGTCCTGATGACCACCTCCACCATCGCCAACGTCTCGATGTGGGAGGTCTTCCGGACCGGCCTCTGGTACACGATGGTGCTCGTCTTCCTGACGTTGCTCGTGACCTACGTGCCGGTGACGGGCATGGGGCTCGTGCACCTCGTCTACGGAGGCTGAGCGGGGGCGCCGGATGCGGATCGACACCGGGAAGTGCGTAGGGTGCGCCAACTGCGTCCCCGTCTGTCCCATGGGGGCCATCGCCGTCTCCCCCGCCCTGAACCGCGCGGTGGTGGACGCGGACGCCTGCGTCGAGTGCTTCACCTGCCACCGCGGGATGTCGAAGGAGCACATGAACCCGGTGGTCGTGCGCGCCGTCCGGCGGGTGGCGAAGTGGGCCCGCTTCCGCTTCGACCCCGAGCCCGACGTCTGCCCCACCGACGCCATCGTCCCCGAGGAGCTGGCCTGGCCCCGCATCGTCCGGCGCGCCTTTTCCGACCCGCAGGTGCCCCACGAGTCCACCGGCATCCACGGCCGCGGCACCGCCGAGGTGAAGACCAACGACGTCACCGGCCGGGTGCGGGACGGCGAGGCGGGCTTCGTCATCGAGTTCGGCCGGCCCGGGGTGGGCACGCGCTTCCGCGACATCGAGCGGATGACCACGGCGCTCGCCGCGCTGCCCGTCGCCTTCGAGCCGATGAACCCCGTCACCACGCTGATGGCCGACACGGCGCGCGGCACCATCCGCCCGGACATCCTGGACGAGAAGGTCCTCTCGGCCATCGTCGAGATCAAGGTGCCCTTCGACCGCGTCCCGGCGGTGCTGGCCTGCGTGGGCGCGGTCTCGAGGCGGATCGACACCGTGGTCGCGGTGGGGGTCTCGACGCGCTGCCACCCCGACGGCAGCGAGCCGCTGCAGGCCCTCCTCCTGCGGGAGGGCTACCCCGCCTACCGCGGCAAGACCAACCTCGGCCTGGGCCGCGTGACGGTCCCGGCCCGGTCCGCCGCCGCCCCCGCCCGGCCCGCCTGAGAGCCCCGCCATGACCAACACGCTCCACCGCTTCAGCGAGCACTACGCCCGCGATCCGGGCGAGGAATCCCCGCCGGTCACCGACGACTTCATCGTCTTCGCGATGGCCGCGAAGGGGGTCAACGACGACGGCCTGGTCGAGAAGTACCGCGCCTTCCTCCGGCTCGCCCTGGAGCACGACCCGGTGAACATCGGCGACGCCACCCACGGCGGCTGGCTGCGGCCGCGGCGGGACCTCTCGCCCGCCAACCACTGGCGGCGCGAGCACCGGCCCGATCCCGAGGCGGTCCTCGCGGGGATCGACGGCCCCTCGACGGTGGCCGCGGTCTTCGACCGCTACGAGAACCTGCGCGCCTTCGTGGAGGCGCTCGCCCGGGCCGACCTGGGCGTGTCCATCAACATCGCCGCGCCCATGGACGAGGCGCACCGCTGCTGCCGGGAGGCCGGCCTCCCCCGGCACAGCGTGGAGTACTCCATCGGCTTCCGCGGGCGGCTCGACAAGCTCCCCGAGGCGCGGACCCTGGAGCTCTCCACCATGTGCGGCCACGGCATGGTCTCGGCCGCCTTCGCCCGGAAGATGCTGGACTGGGTGAAGGAGAACCGGCGCACGCCGGCCCAGGCCGCCGCCTACATGGCGCGCTTCTGCTCCTGCGGCGTCTTCAACACCCAGCGGGCCGGGCGGCTGCTCGAGGAGGCCCGGTCCGGCGGCGAGCGCCCCGCGGCGCGCCCGGACCCGGAGCGACCGCCCCGATGACGTCGCGGGCGCGCGAGGCGGCGGCGGGGCCGCCCGGTCCGCGCCGCCGGCCGGGGGATCCCGCGCTGGCGGACCGCCTCCGCCGCGCCGTGCGGGGGGAGGTGCTCTTCGACGCCTTCTCCCGCGGCCGCTACAGCACCGACACCTCCATCTACCAGGTCGAGCCGCTCGGGGTGGTGGTGCCTCGCGACGAGGAGGACCTCGTCGCCGCCGTCCAGGTCGCGGCCGACGAGGGCGTCCCGCTCCTGGCGCGCGGCGGCGGCACCTCGCAGTGCGGGCAGACCGTCGCCGAGGCGCTGGTGGTCGACTGCACCAAGCACCTCGACGGGGTGGTCTCCGTGGACGTGGAGGGGCGCACCGCCGTGGTCCAGCCCGGCATCGTCCTGGACCGGCTGAACGCGCGCCTCCGGCCCTCCGGGCTCTTCTTCCCGGTCGACGTCTCCACCTCGGCGATGGCGACCATCGGCGGCATGGCCGGCAACAACAGCTGCGGCACCCGCTCGCTCCGGTACGGCAACATGGTGCACAACGTCCGGGCCGTGGACGCCCTCCTGGCCGACGGCACGGCGGTGCGCCTGGACGAGGGCGGGGCGAAGGCCCCCCGGGCGCTGCTGGAGGCCCTCGAGGCCATCCACCGCCGCGAGGCGGACGAGATCGCGGCGCGCTTCCCCCGGATCCAGCGGCGCGTCTCCGGCTACAACCTCGACGCCCTGGGCGGCGAGCGCCCGAACCTGGCCCGGCTCCTCGTCGGCTCGGAGGGGACGCTGGCGGTCTTCCGCCGCATCGAGCTGGCGCTGCAGCCGCTGCCCCGCCACAAGGTGCTCGGCGTCGTCCACTTCGCCACCTTCCGGCGGGCGATGGAGTGCACCGAGGCCATCGTGGGCCTGCGGCCGGCGGCGGTGGAGCTCGTCGACCGGACGATGATCGAGCTGGGCCGGGGCATCCCCATGTTCCGGGCGACGATGGACCGGTTCATCCGCGGGGAGCCGGAGGCCCTGCTGTTCGTGGAGTTCGCCGGCGAGGAGCGCGAGGCCGAGCTCGCCAACCTGAAGCGCCTCGTCGAGCTCACCCGCGACCTCGGGCTGGGGGAGTGCGTGGTCGAGGTCCCCGAGCCGGCGCTCCAGTCGCAGATCTGGGAGGTGCGCAAGGCCGGCCTGAACATCATGATGTCGATGAAGGGCGACGCCAAGCCGGTCTCCTTCATCGAGGACTGCGCGGTGCCGCTGCGGCACCTGCCCGACTACACCGAGCGGCTCACGGCGGTCTTCGCCCGCCACGGCACCACCGGGACCTGGTACGCCCACGCCTCGGAGGGCTGCCTCCACGTCCGCCCGGTCCTGAACCTCAAGCTGGAGCTGGACGTCCGGAAGATGCGGGCCATCGCCGAGGAGGCCTTCGCGGTGGTGCGCGAGTACAAGGGCTCGCACTCCGGCGAGCACGGCGACGGCCTGGTCCGATCCGAGTTCAACGCGGCGCTGTTCGGCGACCGGCTGGTGTCTGCCTTCCGGGAGGTGAAGCGGGCCTTCGACCCCTCCAACCGGCTGAACCCCGGGAAGATCGTCGACGCGGCCCGGATGGACGACCGCACCCTGTTCCGCTTCAAGCCCGGCTACGCGCCGCTGCCGCTCCGGACGGGGCTGGACTGGTCGGCCTGGGGCGGGTTCCTCGGCGCGGTGGAGATGTGCAACAACAACGGCACCTGCCGGAAGCGGGACGCCGGCGTGATGTGCCCGTCCTACCGGGCCACGCTCGACGAGGAGCACGTCACCCGCGGCCGCGCCAACGTCCTCCGGCTCGCCCTCACCGGCCAGCTCGGCGACGACGCCCTCACCTCCCCGGAGATGAAGGAGGCCCTGTCGCTCTGCGTGAGCTGCAAGGCGTGCAAGCGGGAGTGCCCCACCGGCGTCGACATGGCGCGGATGAAGATCGAGGTGCTCCACCAGCACCAGCGGGCGCACGGACTCTCGCTGCGGGACCGGCTGGTCTCCTGGATGCCGCGCTACGCGCCCTGGGCCTCGCGCCTCGGCCGGCTCCTGAACCTCCGCAACCGGTTCCGCCCCCTCGCCGTCCTGGGCGAGTGGCTCACCGGCTTCAGCCGCCACCGGCCGCTCCCCGCCTGGCACCCCCGGCCCTTCCGCGACGCCGAGTTCCCGGTGGAGGCGCCGGCCGGGGAGGTGGCCCTCTTCGCCGACACCTTCGGCCGCTGGTTCGAGCCGGGCGCGCTCCGCGCCGCGGTGTCGACCCTGAACGCCGCCGGCTACGCCGTCCACGCGCTCCTGCCGCCGGACGGCGGGCGGCCGCTCTGCTGCGGCCGGACCTTCCTCGCCTCGGGGCTGGTGGACCAGGCGCGGGAGGAGCTCCGCCGGCTCGTCGAGGCGGCGCTCCCCTTCGCCCGGCGCGGGATCCCCATCGTCGGGCTCGAGCCCTCCTGCCTGCTCACCCTCCGGGACGAGGCGCTGGCGGTGCTGCCGGGTCCCGCCGCCGAGGCGGTGGCGGGGAAGGCGCTGCTCTTCGAGGAGCTCGTCGCCGCCGAGCACGCCGCCGGGCGGATGAGGCTCGCGCTCGGGCCGGTGGCCTGGAAGAAGGCGCTGGTCCACGGCCACTGCCACCAGAAGGCCCTCGGGGCGCTCGCGCCCACCGAGGCGGTGCTCCGGCTCGTCCCCGGCCTCGAGGTCTCCGCGATCGCCTCGAGCTGCTGCGGGATGGCCGGCGCCTTCGGCTACCACGCCGAGCACTACCCGGTGTCGATGAAGATGGCCGAGGCCGGGCTGCTGCCGGCGGTGCGCGCGGCCGACGCGGACACGGTCGTGGTCGCCGACGGCACCAGCTGCCGCCACCAGATCCAGGACGGCGCGGCGCGCGCCTCGGTCCACGTGGCCGAGGTGCTGCACGCGGCCGTGGAGAGCGGCGCCCGGCGGCGGTGAGCCGCGCCCCTCAGGCCGCCGGCGCGCCCAGGAACTCTGCCTCGACGACCTCCCGCAGGTAGCGGGAGCCGACGAAGCCGACGACGCGGTGCACCTCCCGCCCCTTCCTCAGGAAGAGGACGGTGGGCGTGCCCATGACGCCCAGCTTCGCCGAGTAGCGCTGCGCCTCGGCGGCGTTCATCTCGGCCACCTTGACGCGCCCCTGGTAGTCCGAGGCGAGGTCCATGACGATGGGCTCCAGCATCTGGCACGGCCCGCAGCCCGGGCTCCAGACGTCGAGCACCACCGGCAGCTCGGAGCGGACCACCTCGGCGACGAAGTTGCCGTCGTCGACGTGGACCGGCTGCACCCGGGGGGCCCTGGGCCCGAAGAGCTTGGCGAGGAGTCCCATGCGCGCCTCCGGGCCGTTGGAGCCGGGCCGCGGCGCGGCGGTTCGCCGTCGACCGAGGCGGCGCGGCGGCGAGGGCGGCGCCGCCCCGGCCCGCTCACCAGGGTCGGAGGTAGTGGCAGCTGTAGCCGCCCGGGTGCTTCACCAGGTAGTCCTGGTGGTACTCCTCGGCCCGGTACCAGGTGGAGGCCTCCACGATCTCGGTGACGATCTTCCCCTTCCAGTGGCCGGAGGCCTGGACGCGGGCCTTCACCGCCTCGGCCGTCGCCCGCTGGGCCTCGCTCTCGTGGAAGATGGCGCTGCGGTACTGGGTCCCGACGTCGTTCCCCTGCCGGTCCGGCGTCGTCGGGTCGTGCATGCGGAAGAACCACTTCTCGAGGAGGTCCGCGTAGGAGAGCCGGCTCGGGTCGAAGACGATCCGGACCGCCTCGGCGTGGCCCGACCTCGAGTCGTGGGTGTCCTCGTAGCGCGGGTTGGCGAGCCAGCCGCCGGTGTAGCCGGCCTCGGTCTCGAGGACGCCGGGGACCTCGCGCAGGAGCTCCTGCATGCCCCAGAAGCAGCCCCCGGCCAGGATCGCGACCTCTCGCGGCGGCGCGCCCGCCGGCTCGACCTGCTGGACCATGATCTCCTCCCGACGTCCGGCCCCATCCGCGGGCCGGAAAGGACGGCGCCGGCCCCCCGAGGCGAAGGGCGAGGCGGCGGAACCCCTCCGGCCCTGCCATACTGGGCGCCGTGCGCCGGCGCCAGCGGCTCCTCCTCCTCCTCCTCCTGGTCCCGGCGGGCTGCCGCGACTGGCGAACCCACGTCGATGCCGCGCGGGCCGCGCGAGAGCCCGAGCAGATCGAGGTCGCGGACGCGCCGCCCATCGAGTTCGAGGCCCGGCACCACCGGATCCGGCTCGCGCCCCGGGCCACCTACCGGATCACCGGCTACGCGGCCGACATCAGCCGGAAGCTCCTCGACCAGTGGGACTTCGTCGTGCCCATGGACCTGGCGCTGGTCTGGGGTCCCGTCGCCGACCCCGCCGTGCTCGCGCACTTGAAGTTCCACCTCTCCGGACGGTACCTGAGCTACTGGGCCGACGCCGCCACCCCGGTCGGCGCGGTGGGCAGGATCCCGTCGCACGTCGCCAACAACCACCTCATCCCCGCCTTCGAGGACGTGGCCGAGTCCCTGTCCCGCATCCGGGTCGGCGACCTGGTGACGCTTCGCGGCCAGCTGGTGGACGTGGAGATCCACGATCCCGCCGGACGCGTGGTCTTCAGCTCCCGCACCAGCCTGCGCCGCGACGACGTGGGCTCGGGCGCCTGCGAGAACGTCTGGGTGGAGTCGGTCGAGGTGGAGCGGCCGGACTAGGGGCGCGGCGGGGCTCGGGCCGCCGGCGGCCGCTCCCGGACGAACTGCGTGCTCACCGCGCCGAGCAGCGCGAAGCCGGCCAGCAGCAGGATGGCGTCCCGCCAGGCGCCGGCCACGTCCCCGGCCGCCCGGCCCCGGTCGAGGAGCCAGCCGGTCAGCGGCTGCAGCAGCCCGGTGCCGAGGAAGACGCCGACGTTCACCACCGAGGTGGCGATCCCGGAGTGCTCGGGGCGGTTCACCTCCTTGGCGACGGTCCAGGTGAGGGTGAACCCGGGGATGAGCAGCCCCATGAGCCCGAACCAGGCCAGGGTGGCGGGGAGCGGCCAGCGCACCTCGAGCAGCCAGGGCAGCCAGGAGAGCGCGTAGAGCCAGGCGTAGGCGCGCATCACGCCCCGGCGGCTCCCCAGCCGGTCGGAGACCATGCCGATGACGACCGAGCCGAGCGCCACGCCCAGGAGCAGCGCGCTGCCGTGCTCCGCGGCCCTGACCCTCGGCATCCCGCGGGTCTCGGTGAGCCAGGGGACCGCCCAGAGGCCGGCGAAGGACAGGTAGCTCCCGCCGATGCCGACGTTGACGAAGAAGCCGGGCCAGGTGGCCGGGTTCCGCGCCACGCCGCGGAGGGCGCCGGTCCAGCGCCCGGCCGCGGCGCCGCCCGCCGAGGGCGCGTGCACCGGCGCGAAGCCCAGCTCCTCGGGCGCGTCCCGCACCCCCACCCAGATGGCCACGCCGATGGCCGCGGAGAGCACGGCCAGGCCGGCGAAGACCGCGCGCCAGGAGGCCAGGCCGACCGCCCAGGCCAGCGGCGCCCCGGCGGCCACCGCGCCCAGGTTCCCCGCCAGCATGGTGTAGCCGTTCAGGGTGGCGAAGCGGTTCGCCGGGAACCAGACGGCGCTCACCTTGAGGATGCCGATGAAGGCCACCGACACGCCCACGCCCACCAGCGTCCGACCCGCCGCCGCCACCTCCCAGCTCGGCGCCAGCGCGAAGATCAGCGACCCGGCCGCGGCGACCAGCGAGCCCCACGCCAGGATCCGCCGCGGCCCCAGCGTGTCGGCGAGCACGCCCACCGGGATCTGCAGCACCATGTAGACGTAGAAGTAGGTGGCGGCCACCGTCCCCAGCACCGCGCCGGAGATGGAGAAGGCCCGGACCAGCTCCCCGGCGATGGCCGCGGGCGCGGTCCGGTGGAAGAAGGACAGCACGTAGCTCGCCAGCACCACGGCGAACACGCCGCGGCGGGCGCGGACGAAGCGGGGGTCCGGAGGAGCGTCGCGGAGGGTCGGCATGGCGGCGCCCAGCCTACACCGGCGCGGGCGCCGCTCCAGGCCCCGGGTGGCCGGGCCGGAGCGGCGCCACGGCGGCTACGTCGCGCTGCGGCGCCCGGGCCGGCGCCGGCGCAGCGGCCAGGCCAGGAACAGGAGGAGCGGCCAGGCGGCGTCGGCCGTGCCGGTGGAGCAGCCGCACCCCTTGCTGGAGCCGCCCTGGGCGCCCGAGGAGGACCAGGCGGGGGTGCACACTCCGGCGTTGGTCCCGCTCGCGACCGCCGTGCAGGTCTGGCTGGCGTGCGGGCAGGTCGGGCTGGTGGTGTCGCACTGCACCAGGCACTGGCTGGTGGTGCCGGTGGGCACGCACATCATCGCCCCACCGCACTCCAGCGAGCAGGTGCAGGTGGCGCCTTCGCCCAGGCTCGCGGCGGCGTCGCAGGTGTCCGGCATGGCGACGAAGCCCGGCGCCACCACGTCGGTGACCACGCCGCCGAGGAGCGCGCCCCCGGAGAACGCCTCGACGGCGACGCGCGGCCGGGAGCCCTGCGGCACCGGCCCGCCGGGCCGGAGGGTCAGGGTCGCGGTGGCCTGCTGGCCCGGACCCAGCGTCACGCGGGCCGGCGTCACCTGCGCCGACCAGTCGGGGGCGAGGTCGACGGGGCGCGGCACCAGGTCGATGGTCGCGGTCGAGGTGAGAGGGTTCCCGACGGTGAAGGTGGAGGCGGTGGGGTAGAGGCGGACGAGGTTGCTCGGGGCGGGGACCGTCGCCAGCGGGTGGCCGGGCCCCCCCACGAGGCCCGTCCCGCCGCCGACGGTGAGCCCGGGCGTCGGCTGGAAGACCTGCGCGCCGAGCAGGGCCTGGCCCAGGTCGCGGTAGGGGCCGGACAGCGCCTGCATGCTGGCCAGGGCGTCGCCGACGAGCGGGTCCGGCCCGGCGGCGATGACGTCCCGCCGCAGCTGCTCCATGTCGGCGGCCGAGAGGCGCAGAACGTTTCCCGCCTGGATCGCGGGAGCGTCCCACCCGGTGGTCTGCAGCTCGGCGATCCAGGCCGCGGCCATGGCCGGGGTCATGGTGAGGTCCGGGATGCCGGCCGCCTGCGCAGCGGCGACGTAGGCGTCGATCTTGTCGGCGAGGACGCCGAAGGCGGTGCCCAGCGCGTGCTTGTAGTGGATGTAGGCGGCCGTCTGCTGCGAAGCCCAGAACTGGTCCCCGGCGGCCGAGGCCCCTCCCCTGCGGTCCAGCGAGTCCTGCGTTGCCTTCATCTTCCCGCGCACGTCGAGCGCGGCGGCGACCACGGCGTTGGTGGCGTCGGCCAGCGCCTGGGGGACCGCGGCGGTCGCCGTCATGGGCGTGAAGGGGAAGGTCTCGACCATGGCGTACCGCCGGTAGTCGAGGGTCGGCGGATCGCCCTGGAGGGCGAGGATGGAGACGCCGTAGGTGTCGTAGTTGAAGTCCAGGATGTACCCGAAGGCCGCCCACTGGACGCTGGTGGTCTCGGTGACCTTGCCCCCCACCTTCTGCCCGGCGTTGGTGATCCGCCGGGCCTTGTCGAGCGAGTTCCCCTCGCCCAGCGAGCACAGGGCGCCGCCCTTGGCGTCGACGTTGTGCTGGGCGGTCGGGTCCGCGCCCGCCGCCTGGACGACCTTGCCCGCCGCCGGCACCGCGGCGACGGTGTACTGGAGCTGCACGCACTGGTGGCCCGGAACCAGCGGCGTCCAGGGCACCTGGGCCCAGCCGGAGCCCAACGCCGGGACGGTGATGCTGGTCGCGCCGACGGGGCCGAAGGTGAGCCCGATGCCGAGCTGGGCGATGCCGAAGGAGGCGTCGATCTTGACCGCCGCGGTGCCCGGGTTCGTGAACTTCGCCCGGACGTAGCCGGGCACGCCGGTGGTGATCGGCTCGGGCCCGATCTCGATGTCGCCCGTCAGGTACGGCGCCGCGGCGCCCAGGTACGGGTCGTCGGGCACGGTGGTGAAGGTGACCCGGCTGGTGGCGGAGTGGACCGGCTGGCAGGTCGCCGCCCCTTCGAGCGTGGCGGTCAGCACCGCCTCGCCCACCTGGGTGGAGGTGAGGTATGCGAGGGTCTGCCCGGCGACGTCGGAGACCCCGCCGTCCACGACCGTCCCCAGGCTGCTCGACATCCGCACCGTTCGCCCGGGCGCCGGCAGGCCGTCGCCGGTCCGCACCGTGAGCTGCACCCAGACGCGGGTGACGCCGTCGGCCGGTGCATACCAGCGCTGCGGCGACAGGCTGACGGAGAGCGCCGCGACCGGCGCCGCCGCGCCCGCGGTGTCGGTGGCGGCGGCGAGGAAGGGCAGGTACTCGACCCCGGCCGTCACCCGGCTCCCGCCTCCGGCGGGGTTGCAGGCCGTGTCGAGCGGACCGCTCGCGCTCCCCCACCAGACGTGGGTGGCGGCGACGCTCCCACCGTACGGCGCGGTGGCCCCGGCCGTGGGCGTGTCGTTGCGGACCCCGTAATTGGCGCCGCCGCCGTTGCCGGCGATCTGGGCCAGGTCGATGACGGTGCCCGCGGCGTTCGACACCCGGACGCCGTCGCTGCTGCTGCCCTGGACGACGGCGTTCGTCACCGTCGCCCGGGCGTGGTCCAGGGCCAGGATGGACCCGTTCCAGCCGCCGTTCTCGAGGATCACCTGGTCGAGGACCGACCCGGCGTTCTGCGGCGCGCCCGCCGCGGTGCTCCCGGCGATGTGGATCCCGTCCCAGCCGCCGGGCAGGCCGTTCGAGCTGGTGAAGCGGATGGGCGCAGCGGCCGTCCCGCCGGCCAGCAGCGTTCCGTTCACCGTGAACCCGATGGTCGGGTCGAGCGCCACGGTGACCCCGGGCTCCACGGTGAGGCTCGCGCCCGGGCCCACGGTGACGTTGCCGCGGACGAAGTAGGTCCCGGCGGCGGCCTCCCACCGCTGGTCCGCCGCCACCGTTCCGGCGCCGACCGCGACGCCGTCGTGGCCGTTCCCGGTGAAGGTCAGGGCGGCCAGCGAGGGGTCGATCGAGGCGTCGTCGAGGACGACGGCGTACCCGGCGTTGGAGGCGAAGGCCGTCCCGCTCACCTCCAGCGTCGAGCCCACCCCGGCGCGCAGGCCGTCCTGGCTGCTCCCCTTCACGGTGGCGTTCCGCAGCCGGAGCTGGGCGTAGCGCAGCGCCACGTCGGCGGTGAGCCAGCCGCCGTTCTCCACGGTGACCCAAGCGAGGTCGGAGCCGAGGTTGGGCGCCCCCGACGTCCCGGCGATGGTCAGCCCGGCCCAGTGCGCGCTCGCCGCCATGTTACTCGCCGTGAACAGGATGGGCGCCTGCGGGAGCCCGAGCGCGACGATGGGGCCGTTGGCGGTGATCCCGACGGCGTGCTCGAAGTTCACCCTGACCCCGGGGGCGACGGTGAGCGCGCCCCCGGTCGCCACCACCAGGTCGCCGAGCACGTGGTAGGGGAGGCCCGCCGCCGCCCAGAGGTGCGGCCCGGAGAGCTGTCCGGCGCCGAAGGCGACGGCGTCGGTGCCGTTCGCGGTGGCGGTGAGGCCCGAGAGGACCGGGTTCACCGAGCCGTCGTCGAAGCGGATGGCGTGGCCCGTGTTCCGCGAGAAGCCGGTGGCCGAGACGTCCGCGACGCCCTGCGGGCCACCGTGGATCCCGTCGCCGATGCCGTCCTGGATCGAGGAGTTCGAAACGGTGATGCGCGAGTAGCTCGCGTCCACGCTGGCGCCGTTCCAGCCGGCGTACTGGACGAGGACGTGGTCCAGCACCGACCCGGCGGTGGGCGCACCGGAGGCGCCGGCGAAGACCAGCCCGGTCCACCACCCGGCGGTCGCGGCCGTCCCGGTGAAGGTGATGGGGTCGGCCGCGGTGCCGGCCGCCGACAGCGTGCCCCGGACGGTGAGCGCGACGTCTTGCGCGAACTGGACCACGGCGCCGGGCGCGAGGGTGAGCGTCACCCCCGCGGCGACGGCGACGTTCGCCGAGACCACGTACGGGCTGCCCGCCTTGGTCCAGGTGGTGTCCGCGGTGACGTCGGCGGAGACCGGCGTCGCCGCCGCCGCGGCGCCGGCCGCCGGTGCCGCCGAGGAGAGGAGGGCCGCGAGGGCCGCCCAGGAGGCGCTTCCGACGCGACGCGTTTCCATGGCGTCCCCCGGGGGTCCGGCCCTCCGGCGCCGAGCCGGGACCCGCGGTGACAGCGTTCCGCGTTCGCAAGGCCGCTGTACATGCCGCGCCGTTGCTCTTGTGGGGCGGACCCCGACAGGTTCCGGCTCGGCCGGACGCCCGAAGGAGGGCCCCCGGCGTCGGCCTCCACCCGCGGCGGCGGGGACGGCCGCCGGGAGGGGACGACCGCGGGGAACGGCTCAGCGGTCGATGGTCCTCGCCAGCTGGGGCGAGTACCGCTCGCCGGCGGCCTTCCCGCCCGGGAGCGCCGCCTCCAGCGCCGCCATCTCGCCGGGGGTGAGCTCCAGGTCGAGCGCGCCCGCGTTCTCCTCCAGGAAGGAGCGGCGCTTGGTCCCGGGGATGGGGACCACGTCGTCGCCGCGGTGGAGGAGCCAGGCCAGCGCCACCTGGCCCGGCGTCGCGCCCTTGCCCCGGGCGAGCGCGCGCACCGCCTCCGTCGCCCGCAGGTTGGCGTCGAAGTTCGCGCCCTGGTAGCGGGGGTCGCCCTTGCGGTAGTCGCCCTCCGGGTACTCCTCGGCGCGCCGCGCCGTCCCGGTGAGGAAGCCGCGCCCCAGCGGGCTGAAGGGCACGAGGCCGATGCCCAGCTCGCGCAGCAGCGGCAGGATGCGCGGCTCCAGGTTGCGCTCCCACAGCGAGTACTCGCTCTGCAGCGCCGAGATGGGGTGCGTGGAGTGGGCGCGGCGGATGGTGCGCTCGCCCGCCTCGGAGAGCCCGAGGAAGCGCACCTTGCCCTGCCGGACCAGCCCGGCCATCGCCCCCACCACCTCCTCGATCGGCACCGCCGGGTCGACGCGGTGCTGGTAGAGGAGGTCGATGCGGTCGGTGCCGAGCCGGCGCAGCGAGGCCTCGACCACCTCCCGGAGGTGCTCGGGCCGGCTGTCGAGCCCCGCGAGCTTCCCGTCCACGATGCGGAAGCCGAACTTGGTGGCGAGCACCACCCGGTCGCGGCGCCCCTTCAGCGCGCGCCCCAGCAGCTCCTCGTTGCGGTAGGGGCCGTACACCTCGGCGGTGTCGAGGAAGGTGACGCCGAGCTCGATGGCGCGGTGGATGGTGGCGATCGACTCGGCGTCGTCGGCCGGGCCGTAGAACTGGCTCATCCCCATGCAGCCCAGGCCCAGCGCCGACACCTCCAGCCCCTGCCGCCCCAGCTTCCGCTTCGTTCGCATGCCGACTTCTTCCACCGGACCGGACCGGCGCGCAACCCCTTCCGGGGGCGGCAGGCACCGGCGGTCCGGGCCCCGCGGCCCCGCCCCGGGGGGGGGGAGGGGGCGCTGAACCGCGGCCCCGGCGGCCGGCTCCAACGGGAGACGGCGCGCGCGGCCGGACCGGCCGCGCCGTCCGTGCAGGTGATCCGACGTGAAGACTCCCTGGTGGCTCCCCTTCGGCAGCGTCCCCGAGCTCTCGGCGGCCGAGCTGGCCGAGGCCCTGGCGCGACCCCTGCCGCCGCAGCTCGTCGACGTCCGCAGCGGCGCCGAGTACGCCGCGGGCCGGATCGCCGGCGCGCGCCACGCCCCGGTGACGTCGCTGGCCGCCCGGCTCGACGCCCTCGGCCTCGACCCGGCGCGCCCGGTCGTCGCCATCTGCCTCACCGCCCATCGCTCCATCCCGGCGGTCCGGATGCTGCTCCGGCTGGGGTTCGACGCGCGGCAGCTCGCCGGCGGCATGCTGGCCTGGCGGGCCGCGGGGCTCCCCGAGGCCCGCGGCACCCACGATCCCGGACGGCCCGGCGCCCCCGCCGGCGAGGAGAGGTGATCCCATGGAGCTGTGGCACGCCTGGACCTGCCCCTACTGCATGCGCGTGCGCGTGGCGCTCGCCGAGAAGGGCATCCCGTACGCGGAGCGGGAGATCGACCTGGGGAGCAAGCCGCCCGAGCTGCTGGCGCTGAACCCGGCCGGCGGCGTCCCGGTGCTGGTCGCCGACGGCGTCGCCATCCCCGAGTCCATCGTCATCCTCCAGTACCTCGAGGACCGGTACCCCGAGCGGCCGCTCCTGCCCCGCGACCCCCTGGGGCGGGCCCGGGCCCGGATGCTCTACGACCGGGTCACCGCGCTGCTCGGGCCGCACCTGCCGAAGCTGGCGCGCGGCACCCCGGAGGAGAAGGAGCGCGCCGCCGACGCCGTCCGCGCGGCCCTCTCCGCCCTGGAGCGGGAGGCGCCGGCGCAGGGCTTCCTCGTCGGGGACTACTCCATCGCCGACGTCGCGCTCGCCAGCCTGGTCCTGAAGCTCCCGCCGGCCCTCCGCCCCTCGGGGCTCGGCCTCCCGCGGCTCGCGGCCTGGGAGGCGGCGGTGGCCCGGCGTCCGGCCGTCGCCGCGAACACGACGGTCCCGCGCCCGTCCCGCGCCTAGGCCTCGCCGCCGGCGGAGCGCCGCGCGCCGCCCGCGCCTGGGGCAGGGCCCGCGAGTGCGGTAGACTCCGCCCCCATGCGACGGCTCGCCATCGTCACCGGATCAGCCACGGGGGTCGGCGCCGCCACGGCGCTGGCCTTCGCCCGCCGCGGCTGGGACCTCCTCGTCAACTACGCCACCAGCGAGGCGGAGGCCGGCGAGACCGCCGCCGCCTGCCGCGAGGCCGGCGCCGACGCCCTGGTGGTGCAGGGCGACGTGGCCGACGACGCCGCCTGCAGGCGCCTGGTCGCGGCGGCGGTGGAGCGGTGGGGCCGGGTGGACGCGCTGGTGAACAACGCCGGGGTCACCACCTTCGCCGGCGCCGACTGGGACCGGCTGGACGCCGCCGCCTTCCAGCGCATCTTCGCGGTGAACGCCGTCGGCACCTTCCAGATGATCCGCGCCGCGGCGCCCCACCTCAAGGCGGCGCGCGGCGCGGTGGTGAACGTCTCGTCGATCGCCGGCGCCCTGGGCATCGGCTCGTCGGTCCCCTACGTCGCCTCCAAGGGGGCGATCAACGCCATGACCCTGCACCTGGCGCGGGCCATGGCCCCCGAGGTGCGCGTCAACGCCGTCTGCCCCGGCCTCGTCACCTCGCGGTGGTTCCCGAAGGGCATCGGCGAGGAGGCCTACGCGGAGCTCAGGGCCGCCTACGAGTCCCGCGCGCCGCTGGCCACCGCCTGCACGCCCGAGGACGTGGCCGAGGCCGTCCTCTGGCTCGCCGACGGCGCGCGCACCGTGACCGGGGAGCTGCTGCTGCTCGACTCGGGGACGCACCTGGGGCCGGCGCCGCGCATCCCGCCGGCCCGGCGCGGCTGACGGGCGAGCCGGGACGCCGGCCCGGCTTCAGGCCCTCTCGGCGACCGCCAGGAACACCGGGAACCGCTTCCGGCCGGCCGGGGTCTCGCGCTCCACCACGTGGGGCGTCGAGAAGCGCACGCCGCGGAAGCCGGCCCGCTCCAGGCGGGCCTGGAGGTCGGCCCGGTCGAAGCCGTTGTGGCCGGTGAAGCCGGGGCCGTGGAAGGAGCCGTCCTCCCGGTCGAGGTCGGCGGCGCAGAGCCACCCGCCCGGCGGCAGCAGCCGGTGGAAGGCCGCCAGGATCCCGTCGAGGTCGGGGATGTGGTGCAGCGTCATCAGCGTGCAGACCAGGTCGAAGCGCAGCTCCGGGGCGGCGCCGGCGGCGAGGTCCAGCTCCAGCGTCCGCACGTTGGCGAGGCCGCCGGCGGCGATCTTCTCCCGGGCCACCGCCAGCATCTCGCGCGAGCTGTCGGCCAGCGTCACCTCGGCGACCCGCGGCCGGAGCGCCAGGCCGAGCAGCCCGGTGCCGGCACCGTACTCCAGGATCCGCTTCCCGGCGAGCTCCGGAACCCGCGCGGCGATGGCCTCGGCCACGCTCGCGGCCCGCTCCCGCTTGGCGGCGTCCTCGTCCCAGGTCCGGGCCTTGGCGTCGAAGTCGCTCACGGCGTGCCCGCCCCTTCCGGCAGGGTGAACTCCCAGGTGCACCAGCGGTCGTCCGGGTGGTCGTCGGGCGGGCAGGCGATGCAGCGGGTCCGGATGCGCGGGTCGATGGTCCGGGCGAAGCCCGAGTACTCGACGACCCCGACGCTCTTGCAGGGGAAGTCGGGCAGCCCCTTGCGCCGCCGCGCCGACTGGACGCGGCAGTCGCGCATGGTGAAGACGGCGCGGCGGTCGGTGACCTCGGTCGCCTCCTGCACGTTGAGCCGGGCGTAGAGCCGGTGCCGCAGCGCCTCGAGCAGCGCCGGGATGCCGCCGCCCGGCTTCATCCCGAGCCGCTCCATGATCCGGTTGGCCTCGATGACGGTGAAGCGCTCCCAGGCGGCCCGGTCGGCCTCGATGGCCGCCTCCATGCCGTGGGTGGCCTCGATGGCCTGGAACCAGAGGCCGTCGTGGGCGAGCCAGTTCTTGGCGTCGTCGAGGAGCAGCCGGAGCAGCTCCTCCTTGTCCTGGGCGCGCAGCTGGGCGAGCACGTCGTCGGGACCGGCGATGTCGGCCATGGGTCTCCTCGCGGCGGGGTGGACGGCCGCGCCATGTTAGAGCCGCCGCCGCCGGAAAGGGGGTCGGAGGCGGCGCCAGCTGCGCATTTTCCGCCTCCGTGACGCGCCGCGTGTCACGGCGGCGAGGCGGCGCGTTTCACGCCGGTGGGGCGTCCGGACGCCGAACCAGGCCCGGGCCGGCTGGCTCCCACCGTCCGGGCCCCCCGGAGGGTCCGTTCACCTGGAGGGGACATGAAGATCGCGGCGGTGAGCAACGACGGGATCACCATCAGCCAGCACTTCGGGCGCGCGCCCTACTACGAGGTCGTCGAGGTGGAGGACGGGGCCATCGTGCGCCGGGAGCGGCGCGACAAGCTCGGCCACGCCCAGTTCGGCGCCGGGCCGCACCACGCCCACGCCCCGGGGGAGCGCCACGGCCTCGACCCGGCCTCCCAGGGCCGCCACGCGCAGATGCTCGACGCCATCCGCGACTGCGACTTCCTGCTGGCGCGGGGGATGGGCGCCGGCGCCTACGAGAGCGCCCGGCGCGCCGGCATCCGGCCCATCGTCACCGACGAGCCGACCATCGAGCTGGCGGTGCGCCGCGTCCTCGACGGGACCATCGAAGACCACGTCGAGCGGCTGCACTAGCGCGCCGCGGCCGCCCGCAGCGCCTCCACCGGGTGGTGGTCGAGCGCCCGGTCCTTCACCACCAGCGTGGTGACCGGCGCCTCGCACTCCTCCTGCAGGATCAGGTCGTGGCCGATGCAGAGCCCGACCTGGGCCACCAGCTCCACCTTCGCGGCGTTCAGCAGGCGCGCCTGCGCCACCGGGTTGCAGATGGCGGCGAACCGGTCCGGGTGGGCCTTGGGGAGGTCGATCGCCGAGTAGTCCACGGCGCCGACGCGGCAGCAGACCAGCTCCGGCTCCAGCCCCTCGGCCCGGAGCGTCTTCCCCAGCGCCTGGGCCTCGCGGATCAGGCTCACGCAGAAGGCGACGCCGACGCGGCGCACCCCGCGCGCCCGGGCGAAGGCCACCAGCTCCTCGACCCGGTTGCGCAGCCGGCCCTCCTCGGCGAAGGGGACCCGGTCCGCCGCCCGCATCAGCGCCTGGCGATCGGGCTCGAGGTAGGGGGCCGGGTCGCCGGCGAGCTCCGGGTGGGTCCGCGTCGGGCAGGTCCTCGGCATGCGCGCCGTCTCGCCCTTGAAGCTCGCGGCGGTGGCGCAGTGCAGGCAGCCGTACGGCGGGTCGTTGGTCGCCACGCCGGCTGGGAGCCGCCGATCGGCGGGAGGGTTCGGCGCCCCGGGGCGCGCGCGCCCGGGGCGGCGGCGCGGGCCCGATCCGAGAACGTCACCGAAGCGCAACGCCGCGCCCTCCGGCGCCGCCCTAGGAACCGTGCGCCGGGCCTTTCCCGGCTTCACGGAGGTTCACGGACATGAGTCGATCCGCACGTGTGGTGACGGCCCTGCTGGGCCTGGCGATCTCGCAGGCGACCCTCGCGGAGGGAGGACCCGGAGGCGGCGCCGGCGGCCGCGACGACGAGGGCGGCGTCACCCGGACGCCCATCCGCCACCTGGTGGTGATCTTCCAGGAGAACGTCTCCTTCGATCACTACTTCGCCACCTACCCCGTCGCGGCGAACCCCCCGGGGGAGCCGCCCTTCCACGCCCGGCGCGGCACGCCCTCGGTCGACGGCCTGGGCGACTCGCTGCTCGCTCCCCACAACCCCAACGCGGTGCAGCCCTTCCGGCTGTCGCGGTCCCAGTTCCAGACCGCCGACCAGGACCACGGCTACCGCCACGAGCAGCAGGCCTACGACGCCGGCCTGATGGACCTGTTCGTCGAGAAGGTCGGGCGGGGCAACGGCCCCGGCGGCGAGCCCGGCGGGCAGGTGATGGGCTTCTACGACGGCAACACCGTCACCGCGCTGTGGAACTACGCCCAGGCCTACGCCATGAGCGACGACTCCTTCTCCACCACCTTCGGCCCGTCCACGCCGGGCGCACTGAACCTGGTCTCCGGCCAAACGCACGGGTTCGCCCGGACCAGCGGCGCGGTCACGGCCAACGGGACGATCGTGGGCGACCCGCAGCCGACCGGCGACCTGTGCAGCAGCCGCGACACCACCACCTCGATCGATCCCGCCAACCTGAACGTCGGCGACCTGCTGGAGCGCAAGGGGATCACCTGGGGCTGGTTCCAGGGCGGCTTCCGCGACTGCACCGCCGCGCACGCCAACAAGGCGGGCGTGGTGAGCAAGGACTACATCCCGCACCACCAGCCGTTCCAGTACTTCGCCACCACCGCCAACCCGGGCCACCTGCCGCCGACCTCGGTCGAGATGGTCGGCCGCACCGACCAGGCGAACCACCAGTACGACCTCGCCGACTTCTGGGCGGCGGTGGAGGCCGGGAACCTGCCGGCCGTCTCCTTCCTCAAGGCCCCGGCCTACCAGGACGGGCACGCCGGCTACTCCGATCCGCTCGACGAGCAGGAGTTCCTGGTCGAGACCATCAACCGGCTCCAGGACTCGCCCTTCTGGGAGGACCTGGCCGTCGTCATCGCCTACGACGACTCGGACGGTTGGTACGATCACGTCGCCGGGCCCGTCGTCAACCAGTCCCAGGACCTCGCCCTGGACGCGATCGCCCCGACGGGCTGCGGCGGGCGGGCCGATCCGCGGCGCACCCTCGGCGGGTTCCAGGACCGCTGCGGCTACGGCCCGCGCCAGCCCCTGCTCGTCGTCTCCCGGTACGCGCGGGTGAACTACGTCGACCACACGGTGAGCGACCAGTCGTCGATCCTGCGCTTCATCGAGGACAACTGGGAGACCGGGCGGATCGGCAACTCCTCCTTCGACGAGAAGGCCGGCTCCCTGCTGGGCATGTTCGACTTCGGGCCGGACGGCCCCCGGGCCGGGAAGCTCCACCTCGACCCGGCCACCGGCCTGCGGCGCTGATCCCGGAGGCCCGCGGGGGGGTCCCGTCCCGCGCTCGCCGGCCGCAGCGCCGGCGGGCGCGGGCGGTCTCGCGTCCCCCGCCCCGGCGGGACCCTTTCCCCTTCTGCGTTTCCCGCCCTCCCGCGCTATGGTGGCCTCTCACCCGGACGGGAGGCCCCGGTGGCGGACCAGGACCAGCGACTCGCGCTCCGGACCGGCGACGCCCTGGTCGTCGTCGACGTGCAGGTCGACTTCCTCCCCGGCGGCAGCCTGGCGGTGCCGCGCGGCGACGAGGTGGTGCCGGTCCTGAACCGCTGGCTGGCCGCCGCGGCGTCGCGCGGCCTGCCGGTCTACGCCACCCGCGACTGGCACCCGCCCGGCCACTGCTCCTTCCGCGCCCGCGGCGGCCCCTGGCCGCCCCACTGCGTGGCCGGCTCGGCCGGCGCCGCCTTCGCCCCCGGCCTGCTGCTCCCGGGGGGCGCCGACGTCGTCTCCAAGGCCACCGACCCCGACCGCGACGCCTACAGCGGCTTCCAGGGCACCGACCTCGACGCCCGGCTGCGCGCCGCCGGGGCGCGGCGGCTCCTGGTGGGCGGGCTGGCCACCGACTACTGCGTGCTCGAGACGGTCCGCGACGCGCGGCGGCTGGGGTACGAGGTGCTGCTGCTCGCCGACGCCGTCCGCGCCGTCGAGGTCCGGCCCGGCGACGGCGCCCGGGCGCTGGAGGAGATGCGCCGCGCGGGCGCCCGGCCCGCCGCCCTCGCCGACCTCTCCCCATGATCGACCTCGAGCGCAGCGCCCTGCACACCGACCTCTACCAGCTCACCATGCTGGAGGCCTACTACCGCCACGGGATCACCGGGACGGCGGTCTTCGAGCTCTCGGTGCGGCGGCTGCCGCCGGAGCGCGGCTTCCTCCTCGCCGCCGGGCTGGAGCAGCTGGTCGCCTGGCTGGAGGGGCTGCGGTTCACCGGCGAGGAGCTGGCCTGGGTGCGCGAGAGCGGCCACTTCGCCCCCGACTTCGCCGGCCGGCTGGAGGAGCTGCGCTTCACCGGCGACGTGGACGCGGTGCCGGAGGGCACGGTGCTCTTCGCCGGCGAGCCCATGGTGCGGATCACCGCGCCCATGCCCGAGGCCCAGCTCGTCGAGACCCGGCTCATCAACCTGATCCACTTCCAGACCCTCATCGCCTCCAAGGCGGCGCGGTGCGTGCTGGCCGCGCCGGGCCGGACCCTGGTGGACTTCGGGCTGCGGCGGGCCCACGGCGCCGAGGCCGGCCTGCTCGCCGCCCGCGCCAGCTACCTGGCCGGCTTCGCCGGCTCCTCGGCGGTGCTGGCGGCGCCGCGCTTCGGGATCCCGGTCTACGGGACCATGGCCCACTCCTTCGTCGAGGCCCACGCCTCCGAGAGCCAGGCCTTCGAGCGCTTCGCCCGGGTCCAGACCGGGAACGTCACCCTCCTCATCGACACCTACGACACCGAGGAGGGGGCGCGGGCGGTGGCCCGCCTGGCGCCCCGGCTGCGGGAGAGCGGCATCGCCGTGCGCGGCGTCCGCATCGACAGCGGCGACCTCGCCGAGCACGCCCGCCGGGTGCGGCGCATCCTCGACGAGGCGGAGCTGGGCGAGGTCCGGATCTTCGCCAGCGGCAACCTGGACGAGTACGCCCTCCGCGCCCTGCTGGCCGCCGGCGCGCCCATCGACGCCTTCGGCGTCGGGACGCGCATGGACACCTCGGCCGACGCCCCGTCGCTCGACGTCATCTACAAGCTGCAGGAGTACCAGGGCCGGCCGCGGCGGAAGCGCTCCGAGGGCAAGGCCACCTGGCCGGGGCGCAAGCAGCTCCACCGCCGCGGCGCCCCCGGCGGCACCATGATCGGCGACGTCGTCACCGTGGAGGGGGACCCGCAGGAGGGCGAGCCGCTGGTCCGGCCGGTGATGCGCCGCGGGCGCCGGGTGGGGCCGCCCGAGCCGCTCGCCGTCATCCGGGCGCGGGCCGCCGCGGAGCTGGCGCGCCTGCCGCCCCACCTGCGCGACCTCCAGGAGGCGCCCGCCTACCCGGTCGCCGTGGCGCCGGCGCTGCGCGAGCTGGCCGCCGCCGAGGACCGCGACCTCGG
>JAKAEO010000124.1 GCA_021818285.1 Myxococcales bacterium | reverse complement strand
GGCGGGCGCCGCCGCGGCGCGCTCGCCCGTCGCGGGGCCCTGCTCCCCGGCGGGCGTGGATTCCGCGCCCGCCGCGGCCGGGTGCTCGGCCGGCGGCGGCGGCGCCACCATGGGGGGGCCCGGCAGCGGGTGTTCCGGGGTCGCGACGGGCTGTCCGGACGGAGCCGGCTCCGACGGCCCGGCGCCCTGTGGCGCCTTCACCACAGTGTCGTCGGCCGCGCGTGCCGGAAACGCCGCGGCGAGCAGCGAAGCCGCCGCGAGGAGCGCCGGAATTCGGGTCTTCATGGCTCGACCTCCTCTTCCGAAGGCCGTCCATTCAAGGAACGCACCAGGGCCCGGAATGTTCCGCCGTCCGGCCCGGGCGGGGAGGGGGGGTCAGGAGCCGACGAAGAGCATCCCCTTGGTCACGATCACCACGCCGAAGGCCACGAGGATCAGGCCCGAGGCCCAGCGGACCACCAGGGGGTGCGACGACACCAGCCGGATGCGCTGGCGGAGCGCCTGCGAGCCGTAGCCGACCGCCAGCATCGGCACCGCGAACCCCATGGAGTAGACGAGGAGCAGGGAGACGCCCGCGAGCAGCGTCCCCCTGGCCGCGACCATCGCCAGGACGCCCGAGAGCATCGGCCCGATGCAGGGGATCCACACCAGGCCCAGGCTGAGCCCGAGCAGCAGCCCGGACCAGCGGCCGCCGCCCCCCGGCTGGATGCGCTGGAGCCAGGTGAGCCGCTTGAAGAGGTTCACGTCGGCGAGGAGGAGCAGCCCGAAGAGCAGGATGAGGAGGCCGACGCCCTTCTCCAGCCGCGGGATCAGCGGCCCGACGGCGGCGCCGAACAGGCTGGTGAGCACGCCCATGGCGATGAAGCTCGCCGCGATCCCGGCCACCACCAGCGCGGGGCGGGAGCGGTGCTCCTCGGCGGTGCCGGTGACGATGAGCGGCACCACCGGCAGGACGCAGGGGCTGGCGACGCTGGCGAGGCCGGCGCCGAAGGTGAGCGCGATCGACGAGAGCCCGATGTCCAAGGTCGGCCTCGCGGGCGATCAGGGGCCGACGAGGGCGAGGACCTGCCGCGCCGACTGGATGCCCGGCGTGGCCCGGCGCAGCTCGTTCCCGGCGGCGTCGGTGAGGACCAGCGAGGGGATTCCCCGGATGCCGTAGTGCTCGAACCAGGGACCGGCGGCCGGATCGGTGGTCTTCACGTAGAGGACCTGGACGCGCCCGGCCAGCTGCGCGGTCATGCCGCGCAGGATCTGGTCCTGGGCCTGGCAGGGGCTTCCGTTCGGGTTCATGAAGAAGACGAGCCGCGGGAGCGGGCTCGAAGGCTGCGGGGCGGCGGCCGGCGCCGCCGCGGCCACCGGCGCGGCGACGACGGGCGCGGCGGCCTCGCTGCGCGTGCAGGCGGCGGCGCCGACGGCCGTGAGGACGGTGACGAGGACGAGCGACGGGACGCGGTTCATGGTGGCGCTCCTGGCCGGGGGTGGCTGCGCCCGGTACGAGCCAGGACGGCCCGGATGGATTCGGCGGCCCGGAGCCGGGCCGCCGCCGTCCCCGGCCGGGAACGCCGCGCTCCTAGCGGCGCCCGCCGCGCCCGGCGCCGCCGCCCGCGCCCCGGGCCGAGCCGGAGCCGGAGCCGTCGCGCAGGCGGTCGCGCTTCATCGTGCCGCTGCCCGACCCCTCGCCGGCGGCGCCGCCGGCGCCGTGGCGGTGCTGGGCCCCGTCCCCGGAGCCGTCGCGCAGCCGCGCGCGCTCCCGGGTCTGGGTCTTCTCCTGGGCCTGCTCCTTCACCGGCTCGCCCGCGAGCACGGGGGCGGCGAGGGCGAGGGCGAAAGCGACGGCGAGGGTCTCGCGGATCATCGGTGGTTCCTCTCTTCGACGGTGTGGGCGGAGCGGCCTCTCCGGGGTCCCCGGCGCTGCCGCTCCGGAAGGCGCGGGGGTCGAGGCCACGAACCCGGACCCCGCCGCCCGGTTCCTGCGGCGTGTCGCCGCGGACCCGCTCCTCACGCCGCCGGCGAGGCGAGGACGCGGACCGGCAGCACCATGGCGTGCAGCCCGGCGAGCTGCAGCCGGCGCTGGAGCTGGTAGGCGGTCTCGTTGTGGAGCATCCGCTGGAACCACCGCTCCCGCTCGAAGACCAGCTTGCCCGCGTAGAAGACGGCGCGGGGGAACTCGCGCGCCGTGGCGACGCAGAGCGCCTGGGCCCCGGCCACCGCCTCGACGCCGACGCTCATCCGGAAGTCGGCGCGCAGCCCGAGGCGGCGGGCCAGGTCGACGTAGCGGCGCAGGTCCTCCTCGGTGCGGCGTTGCAGCTCGTCCACCGCCTCGACGCCCTTCATGGAGGCGGCGTCGATGACGCCGACCGAGAGGAAGATCACGTTCCGGTAGTGGCCCGGGAAGAGCCGCTGGAGCGTGAGCAGCTGGTGGATCCCCAGGCCGCCGAAGCCGCCGACGAGGAGGACGGCGGTGGGCTGCCGGCGGTCGAGGGGCTCGACCGCGGCCAGCGGGGCCGCGGGGAGCGCCGGCACCAGCTCCTCGAGCCGCCGCAGCCCGCCCTTCACCGCGAGGTAGTGGCGGCGGATGGCGGCGCAGAGCCCGATGAGGAGCGCGGTGGTGACCAGGGTGACCCAGCCGCCCTCGCGGAACTTCTCGACGACGCTCACCACGAGGATCGACAGGCACAGCACCAGCCCGACGACGTGGATGACGATGTGCCGGGACCAGTCCGGGTACTTCCGGCGCTCGCGGAACCAGTAGCGGACCATGCCCGACTCGGACAGCGAGAAGGTCAGGAACACGTTGATGGAGTACATCAGCACCAGCGTGCCGGTGTCGCCGTGGGTGTAGAGCAGCGTCGCCGCCGACGCCCCCGAGATGAGCAGGATCCCGTGCTGCATGGAGAGGCGGTCGGAGAGCTGGCCGAAGCGGTGCGGCAGCCAGGAGTCGTTGGCCATGTTGGCCATCACCCGCGGCCCGTCGATGAACCCGGCCTGGGCGGCGACGAAGAGGAGCGCGGTCTCCGCCGCCAGGGTGACCCAGATGAAGACCTGGCCGGCCGTCCCCCAGCGGCCGGCGAAGGCCTCGGCCAGCACGGCGTTCATGGTCTTCCCCTCGACCGGCCGGGCGTGGACGAGCAGGTAGGCCAGGGTGATCCCGCCGGCGGTGAGCGCCAGCGAGGTCGCCATGTAGATCATGGTGCGGCGCGCCGTCTGGACCTTCGGCTCCCGCATGATCTGCAGGCCGTTCGAGACGGCCTCGATCCCGGTGTAGGTGCCGGCGCCCATCGAGTAGGCGCGCAGGAACAGGGCGGCGAGCCCCCCGGCCCCCAGCGCGGCGAGCCCGGAGTGGTACCCGGCCCGCAGCTCGCCCGCCACCGCCGGGAGCTCCCCGGCGCGGCCGCCGATCACGCCGACGAGGAGGATGGCGTGCGTCACCAGGAAGGCGACGAAGATCGGCGCCAGGACCGTCACCGACTCCTTCACCCCGCGGAGGTTCAGCAGCAGGAGGGCGCCGATGGCGGCGAGCTCGACCGGGACCTTGGCGGCGGCCCAGGCGGGCGGCAGGAAGCTGAAGGTGGCGTCGGCGCCGGCCGCGATCGACACCGAGACGGTGAGCACGTAGTCGACGAGCAGGGCCGACCCCGAGACCACGCCGAAGCGGGGGCCGAGCAGCTTGGTCGCCACCACGTAGCCGCCGCCGCCGAAGGGGAAGTGCTCGATGATCCGCGAGTAGGCGTAGGAGATGACGAAGACGGTGAAGGCGATGGCCGCGGCGAGCCCCACCGCGAGGAAGTGGTGCGAGCCGAGCGCCTTGAAGGACTCCTCGGGCCCGTAGGCCGAGGAGGAGAGGCCGTCGGCGCCGAGCCCCACCCAGGCCAGGAAGGCGACCAGGGAGATGTGCCGGTAGGTGGACGGATCGCGAAGGTCCCGCGGCGCGCCGAACAGCAGCCGCCGGAACCTGCCCGGGGCCGGGCGGAGCAGCTCATGAGTGGGAGGTGACGTCTGCACGCCGGGGAGGATGCCCGGCGCCGCGTCGGGGCGCGGTCAAGGTCGCCCCTGTGGGCGTCAAGACCGCGTCAAGGCCGGCGCCCCGCGTCGTCGCCCCGGCCCGGTTGTGGGAGGATGGCCGGGTGACGGGCGGATCCCCATCCGCGCCCCCCGCCGGGGAGCGAGCCGGCCGGGCGACGGGCGGCCTTCCGGTCGCGGCGGCCTACGGCCGCGCGGCGGCGGTGGTCGCGGCCGTCACCGCGGCGGCGGGCGCCGCCCGCGCCTGGCTCCACGTCCCCGACGTCGAGATGCTCTTCCTCCTCGGCGTGGTGATCGTGGCCGTCACCTCGACCCGCGGGCCGTCGACCTTCGCCGCCATCCTCTCGGTCGCGGCCTACGACTTCTTCTTCGTCGCCCCGGCCTTCACCTTCGAGGTCGAGGACGCCCGCTACGTCCTGACCTTCGCGATGATGCTGGCCGTGGGGCTGGTCATCTCCGGCCTCACCGACCGGCTCCGCACCCACGAGCGGACGGCGGTGGCGCGCGAGCGGCGCACCGCCGCGCTCTACGACGCCAGCCGCGCCCTCGGGGCGGCGCTCGACGGCCCCGCCGCCGCCGCCGCCTGCGCCGGGGCGGCCGCCGCGGTGCTGGGGAGCCCGGCCCTGCTCCTGGCCCCCGCCGGGGAGGACGACCTCCGGCCGCTCGCCGCGTCGCCGCCCGGCGCCTCGCTCACGCCGGCGGAGCTGGAGGTGGCGCGGTGGACGGCGATCCAGGGCAGCGCGGCGGGGGGCGGCGCCGGGCCCTTCCCCGACGCCCCGGTGGCCTGCCTGCCGGTCCGGGCGGCGGTGGACCTGCGCGCCGTCCTGGCCGTGCGCCTGCCGCCCGGGGAGCCGCTCCGGCCCGAGCAGCGCGACTTCCTCGACGCCCTCTGCCGCCAGACCGCGCTGGCCCTGGAGCGGGTCCGGCTGGCGGCGGACGTGCGGGCCGCCTCGCTCCGCGCCGAGGCGGAGCAGGTGCGCAGCGCCCTGCTCTCCGCGGTGTCGCACGACCTGCGCACCCCGCTCGCCACCATCACCGGCGCCGCCACGGCGATCCGCGACGGGGCGCTCGACGAGCCCACCCGCCGCGAGCTGGTGGAGGCGATCTGCGACGAGGCGGAGCGGCTCGAGCGGCTGGTGCGCAACCTCCTCGACATGACGCGCCTGGAGTCGGGCGCCGTCCGCCTGCGCCGCGAGTGGGTGCCGGTGGAGGAGGTCGTCGGGGGCGCGCTCACCCGCCTGGAGCGGCAGCTCGCCGGACGCCGGGTGACCAGCAGCTGCCCCCCGGGCCTGCCGCTGCTCTCCGTCGACCCGGTGCTCCTCGAGCAGCTCTTCGTGAACCTGGTCGAGAACGCCGCCAAGCACACGCCGCCCGGCTCGCCGGTGGAGATCACCGCGGCGGGGGAGGCGGGGGGCGTGGTGATCGAGGTCGCCGACCGGGGCCCCGGCATCCCCGCGGGGATGGAGGAGGCGGTCTTCGAGCGGTTCCGGCGCGGGACCGGGGTGAGCGCGCCGGGTGCCGGGCTCGGGCTGGCCATCTCCCGGGCCATCGCCAGGGCCCACGGCGGGACCCTGGCGGCGAGGAGCCGGAGCGGGGGCGGCGCGGTCTTCCGGCTGACGCTCCCGGCCGCCGAGGATCGGCCCCCGGTCGCGGCGGGAGCGGGCGCGTGAGCGATCCGGGCCCGCTGGTCCTGGTGGTGGAGGACGAGCCGCAGGTGCGGCGCTTCCTCCGGGCGGCGCTCTCGTCGCGCGGCTATCGGCTGCTGGAGGCGGCGACGGCGCGGGAGGCGGAGCAGCTCGCCACCGGTCACCTCCCCGACCTGCTGCTGCTCGACCTCGGCCTGCCCGACCGCGACGGGCTGGAGCTCACCCGGTCGCTGCGGGGCTGGACGCGCGCCCCCATCATCGTGCTCTCGGCGCGGGGCCGCGAGGAGGACAAGGTCCAGGCGCTGGACGCCGGCGCCGACGACTACCTGACCAAGCCGTTCGGGGTGAACGAGCTCCTGGCGCGTATCCGCGTGGCGCTCCGCCACGCCCGCCAGCTCCCCGCCGAAGGTCCGGTGCTGGAGGTGGGGCCGCTGCGCGTGGACCTGGCGCGCCGCGAGGTCGCCGTCGAGGGGCGGGAGGTGCGGCTCACCCCGACCGAGTTCAAGCTGCTCGAGCTGCTCGCCCGGAACGCCGGCCGGGTCCTCACCCACGCCCACATCCTCCGGGAGATCTGGGGCCCGGGCTCGACGCAGGCCCACCTGGTGCGGGTCCACATGGCCGAGCTGCGGCGCAAGATCGAGCCGGACCCGGCGCGCCCGCGGCTGGTCCTCACCGAGGTCGGGGTCGGCTACCGTCTGCGGGACGAGCCGGGGCCGCCCGGCGACCCGCCGGGCTGAGGTGGGGCGGGCCCCCTCTCCCCGCCGGGCGGCGGGGAGGAGGGGCGGACGCGGCCTCAGCCGGCCGCGAAGACGTCGTTCACGTAGTCGTGGGCCGCGAGCGCCCCGGCGGCCATGGTCCCGGCCCGGACGCGCCTGGCGATCTCCTCGCGCGAGAGGTCGAAGATCGCCTCCAGGACGGGCCCGCGCTCGGCGGCGGTGGCCTGCGCCACCACGAAGAGGGCGCGGGCGCTGTGCTGGATGTAGCGCGGGGAGAGGAGCTGCCGGTGGAGCAGCTCCATGATGACGTCGGCCTTGGCGCGGTCGAAGCGGGCCGGCTCGCCGCGCCGGTCCTGCTCGGCGAAGAAGGCCCGGGTCCACTCGTCGTGCAGCTCCCAGACCTTCTGGAACAGCGCCGGGGTGAAGCGCGCCCCCGCCTTCACCGCCTCGGGGCCGGGGGCCAGCACCACGCCGTCCTCGGTGAGCGCCTGCCGCTGCAGGAAGCCGTCCCGGGTGATGGCGGCCTGGTGGTGCGCCAGGGCCCAGAGCCAGGAGACGTTGATGCGGTAGGTGGCCAGGTCGTTCATGAAGCGGAGCTTCAGCTCGTAGTCGTCGATGGCGGCGGCGAAGTTGCCGTTGAGGATCTGGAAGCCGTAGTTGGCCGCCATGTAGAAGGCGTGCTGGACGTGCTCGATGGTGACCTCGCCGGCCGGCACCCCGTTGATGGCCTGCCAGCGGTCGGCGGAGAGGAGCTTCTCGGGCGCGTCGAGGTCGCGGCGGACCAGCACCTGGGGGGTGATGCGGCCGGCGGCGTCGAGCAGGCCGCGGGACTGGAGCAGCTGCCGCTCGGCGTCGGTGAGCCCGCTCTTCACCGTCGGCACCGGCCTGCCCTTCACCTCCACGGTGTCGCGCGGCGCGTCCACCAGCCCCTGCAGCTCGGAGATCCGCGCCCGGAGCGGGCCGTTCCCGGCGGCCACGTACTCGGTCTCCGGGCTCGCCACCCAGCTCTGCCGGTACATGTCGTAGAGCCTGCCCTTGGCCCGGCCGGCCAGCGCGTCCTCCAGGGTGGGGGCGGCGGCGGGCGGCTCGTCCACCACCAGCATCAGGCCGAGGAGCCGCTCCCGCAGCTTGTCCATGACGATGGCCCGCAGCGCCAGCGGGTTGTACCGCGAGCGGCCGTAGGGATCGGCCGGCTGGTAGATCATCACCGCCGCCATGCCGCCGATGGGCGCGGCGTTGCTGGCCTCGCCCTGCTTCATCCCGGCCATGAGCATGAGCAGCGCGTTGTAGCGCTGGTAGGCGATCATGTTGGGCGTCGCCATGCCGATGGACTGGGGGTCGGGGAAGATCCCGCGGGGATCGTCCTTCCACATCTCGATGAGGCTGCCGAGGTAGTCCCAGCGCCCGACGTTGGTGCCGAGCAGGCGGCGGCGCAGCGTCCAGAGGATGGCCGGGAGCTGGCGCCCGGCGTTCCCCTCCTCGTAGAGCATCTTGGCCTTGAAGGTGCCGGCCGGGACCCCCGCCATCCCCTCGAGCCGCGAGAGCAGCCGCTCCACCACCAGCGCCTCCCGCGGCGTCTGCAGCTTGGGGATGTAGAAGTAGACGCCGCTGCCGAGCCGCTGGAGCGCGTCGAGGTTGTTGAAGGCCCAGAGCGTGGCCATGACCACCAGCCCCGGCGCGGGCCTGCCGTCGACGGTGAAGTGGTCGTAGCGGACGTGGAGGCTGGGCGGGCGCGCCAGCCGCGTCGGCCACTGGGCCGGCGCCTTGTCGATGCGGTAGGCGCGGGTCTTCCCCTTCTTCACCACCTCGTAGGGCTTGCCGGTCCAGCGCCCCTCGTGGATGTCCCTGGCGTTCTGCATCGCCGCGAAGATGCCCACCGGCTCGGTCCCCGGCGTCCCGTCCGGCCGGAAGTGCGGCGGCGAGGCGTCCTCGAAGTCCGGCATGTTCATCGGCGCGGGGCTGTTCAGCGCGTTGAACGCCATGTCGAGCGGGTGCCACGGGCCGGTCAGCTCCAGGCCCGGGTTCCCCGAGGGGTGGACGTGGGCGGGGATGGCCACCTCGTCGTTGAGCCGCCAGCGCACCGGGCTCTCCCGGCCGAGGAAGTTGTCGACCATCCCCTGCACGATCTGCCGGAAGGTCCAGGGCTTCCCGCCCACCGGATCCTCGAAGCTCTCCTCCCAGCGGGCCCAGGCGTACTTGGCCGGGACCGCGGCCGGCGACTGGAGCAGCTCCCGGCGCGCGGTCAGCGCCCGGGCGATCTCCGGATCGAGCTCGCGGGTGAGCGTCGCGATGGTCTCCTCGACGTCGACGTCGCGGCCGTTCACGCGCTTCTTGCCGAAGAGGCCGGGGAAGCTCTTCAGGATGTCGGCTCGGATCTCGGCTCGGCTCATGGTGGGTCCTCGTCGCGGGTGTCGCGGAAAGCGTGCCCTGGGGGCGCGATGATCGTCCAAGCCGGAGTGCGCCGTGAGGACCATTTGGGGCCTCCGCCGTGGTTCCCGGCCGCCCGCGTCAGCGGGCCTCGGCCCTGGCGGCCCGCGGGGTCCGGCACGCCGCGGGCCGGGCCCTCCGTGCAATCCACCCGCGTCCCCGGTATGTTCCCCCCTCTCGAGGGCCGCCCCGGGGCGGCCTTCCGCCGCCCGTCGCGGCGCCCCCAGCCAGGAACACGGATGTCCCCATCGTTCGCAGGTCTCGGCCTCTCGCCGAGATCCCTCCAGGCCGTCGCGCACGCCGGCTTCGAGCACCCGACCCCGATCCAGGCGCAGGCCATCCCGCCCGCGCTCGCGGGGAAGGACGTCATCGGCACCGCCGCCACGGGCACCGGCAAGACCGCGGCCTTCGTCCTGCCCATCCTCGACCGGCTCGCGGGCAAGGCCGGGACGCGCGCCCTGATCCTGGCGCCGACGCGCGAACTGGCCGTGCAGACCGGCGAGGAGATCGAGCGCTTCAGCCGCGGGGGCCGGGTGCGCGGCGCGGTGGTGATCGGGGGGGTCGGGATGGGCCAGCAGGTGGCCGCGTTCCGGGAGCGCCGCGAGATCGTGGTCGCGACCCCGGGGCGGCTGGTGGACCACCTCGAGCAGCGCACCGCCCGCCTCGACGAGATCGAGATCCTGGTCCTCGACGAGGCCGACCGCATGCTGGACATGGGCTTCAAGCCCCAGCTCACCCGGATCCTGGCGCGGCTCCCCCGGCAGCGCCAGACGCTCCTGTTCTCG
>JAKAEO010000123.1 GCA_021818285.1 Myxococcales bacterium | reverse complement strand
GACCACCAGGACGTCGAACTCCTCGTCGTCGAGCCGCCGGATGATCCGGTCGCGGAGCCGCACGGCCGCAGGATACACTCCGCCGCGTGCGCCGCCCTCACCTGATCGTCAACCCGGCCAGCGCCAACGGCCGGACCGGGCGGCGCTTCGACGCCATCGCCCGGGCCGTCCGCGAGGTGGTGGGCGACTTCGAGTGGGCCTTCACCCGGCGCCGCGGCCACGCCACCGTGCTGGCCCGTGACGCCGTGGCCGCCGGCTCGCGCCTGGTGGTGGCGGTGGGGGGCGACGGCACCGCCAGCGAGGTGGTGGACGGCCTGGCGGCGGCGCGCGAGCCGGAGGTCCGCTTCGGCTTCATCCCCCGCGGCACCGGCGGCGACCTGAAGCGCTCCGTCGGCACGCCGGACGACACCCGCCGGGCGGCGCTCGCCCTGCGGGGCGGCGAGCGGATCCTCGACCTGGGCCGGATCGAGCTCACCGGGCACGACGGGCGGCCCCTGGTCCGCCACTTCGCCAACGTGGCCGGCTGCGGGATCGACGGCCTGGTGGTGGAGATGGTGGACCGGACCACCAAGGCGCTGGGGGGGAAGGCCTCCTTCCAGATCGCCGCGGCCCGGGCGCTGCTCGGCTGGCGCGACCAGCCGGTGCGCTGGCGGGTGGACGGCGGCCCCTGGCAGGAGGAGAAGATCACCTGCATCGCCGTCTGCAACGGCCGGTACTTCGGCGGCGGGATGATGGTGGCGCCCGACGCGGTGGTGGACGACGGCCTCTTCGACGTCACCCTCTGGAAGGGGCTGGGCATCGCCGACTTCGTGCTCCGCCGCCACACCCTCTACGACGGCAGCCACCGGAAGCTCCCCAACACCCGCATGCTCCGGGCGCGCGAGGTGGAGGTGGAGCCGGTGGGCGGGGCGCGGGTGCTGGTGGACGTCGACGGGGAGGGGCCGGGGCTGCTGCCGGCGCGCTTCACGCTGCTGCCGCGGGCGCTGCGGCTGATGGTGCCGCCGGAGGAGGGCGGCTAGACGCAGCGCCACCAGGCCGTGGCCACCAGCGCGCGGCGGGTGCGCGGCTCGGCGCGGCGGCGCAGCTCGGCGAGCGCCCGGTCCTTCTCCCCGTAGCGCAGCGCCTCGGTGGCCCGCAGCTCGTCGAGCCGGCGCCGGAACTCCCGCTCGGCCCGCTCCAGCAGCGCCCGCCGGTCGCGCGCCGGCAGGTCGCCCGGCTCGTGCACCGCGCCGCGGGCCCGCTCCCAGGCGGCCCGGGCCTCCTCGGCGGCGCGCCGCGGCGCCGCCAGCGCGTCCTCCGCCGAGCGGTCCCAGCGCTCCCGGGACTCGTCCCAGGCGGCGCCGGCGCGGGCCTGGAGCTCGGCGGCCAGCCGGGCCTCGAGCCGGGCCAGCGCCTCCTCCTGCGCCGCGCCCAGCGCCACCGCCGTCCCGCGGGCGCCGCCGCGCGCCTCGCGCGCCGGGACCCGGGCGAAGGCCTCGCCCGCCTCCGGGGCGAGGTCGTGGAAGGCGCTCCCGTCGGACCACAGCACCAGGTGGGCCAGCCGCTCCTCGGGGAGCAGCCCCTCCGAGGCGAAGCGGTAGGCGAACCACCAGCCCTCGCGCCCCGCCAGGAACGCGAGGGAGGCGGGCAGGGCCTGGCCGTCCAGCTCCAGCAGCGACACCGCCTCCTGCGGCCGGGCCCGCACCGCCTCCGAGGCGAGGCGGGCCAGCCGCGCCCGCCGGGCGCGGGGCCGGGCCTCGCCCGCGGCTCCGGCCTCCTCGCCGGCCGGCGTCGCCGCGCCCCCCTCGAAGACCGCCTGGACCAGCGCCTCCTCCTCGGCCTCGCGCCGCGCCACCGCGTCGCGGGCCTCCTTCTCGGCGAGCCGCAGCCGGGCGCGGACGTCGCCGTCGAAGCGCTCGAAGAGCAGGGTGCGGGTGGCCTGGAGCCGGGCCTCGATGGTGCCGTCCAGGTCGGCGCGCAGCGCCGCGAAGGCCCGGTCCACCTCCTCGGCGGAGCGGCAGGACTGGTAGATGTCGAGCACCCGCCGCTCGAAGTCCACGCCCTCGCCCAGCGCCCCCAGGATCTCGTCGGAGGAGCCGAAGACGCCGTCGAACAGGGCCAGCTTCTGCGCCAGCAGCTCGTAGAGCCGGGCGTCGGCGGCGTTGGAGCGGTTCAGGAAGTTCACCACCAGCACGTCGCGCGACTGGCCGTAGCGGTGGCAGCGGCCGATGCGCTGCTCCACGCGCTGCGGGTTCCAGGGCAGGTCGTAGTTCACCACCAGGTTGCAGAACTGGAGGTTCAGCCCCTCGGCCCCGGCCTCGGTCATGAGCAGGATCTGGCTCCGGTGGCGGAACTCCTCCACCAGTGCCTGGCGCGCCTCCGGTCCGCCGGCGTCGCCGGAGAGGCAGGTGACCGAATAGCCCTTCGACCGGAGGAGCGCCTCCAGGTACTCCTGGGTGCGCCGGAACTCGGTGAAGATCACCGCCTTCTCCGGCCAGCCGCAGGCGCGGGCCACCGTGAAGGCCCGGTCCACGCCGCGCACCAGCGCCTCGCCCTTGGCGTTGCCGCGGATGGAGCGGGCGATGCGGGCGCAGGCGCGCAGCTCGGCCACCTCGGCGGCCATGGCGGCGAGGGCCCGGGCGCCGCGCGGGCGCGGGTCGGCCTCGTCGGCGCCCCAGGCCTCGGCCTCCTCCTCGAAGCCGGGGAACCCCGGGAAGGCCGCCTCCAGCTCTCCCTGGGCCGCGGCCCGGCCCTGGGCCGCCGCCAGCCGGGCGTCGAGCGACCCGGCGAGCCGCTCCAGCGTGCCGGCCAGCGCGAAGGAGGAGGAGGCGAGGATCTTCCGGTAGACGAGCACCAGCAGGGCCCGCTTCCCGGAGGGGATGGCGAAGGTGTCGTCGCGGCGCAGGTACTCGCTCACCCGGTCGTACAGGTCCTGCTCCTCCAGGGTGGGGGAGAAGTCCTCCACCATGGAGCGGCGCGCCGTGAAGCGGACGTACTCCTTCACCTGGCGGCGCAGGGTGCGCACCACCACCCGGCCGAGCCGCTCCTTCAGGTCCTCGGCCTTGTCGTCGGAGAGCGGCCCGCTGCCGTACTGGAGCCGGAAGGCCTCCTCGTTCCCCAGCAGGGCGTCGTCGATGAAGGCGGTGAGCCCGAGCAGCTCGGTGAGCTGGTTCTGGAGCGGGGTGGCGGTGAGCAGCAGCTTGGGGCAGCGGCGCAGCGCCTTGCGCAGCGCCTGGCCGGTCTTGTGGTCGCTCCGCCAGGCGTTGCGCAGCCGGTGGGCCTCGTCGATGACCGCCAGGTCCCACGGCACGCGCTCCAGCTCCGCCTGCCGCTGGGCGGCGAAGGGGTGCGAGGCGATGACCACCCCGCCGGTGTCGAATGGGTTCCGCTGCCCCTGCCGGCCGGCGGTGCGGGCGGCGGCGCCGTCGAGCACCGTGGCCTCGATGCCGAACTTGTCGCGAAGCTCGTCGCGCCACTGGATGCGCAGCGAGGCCGGGACCAGGATCGCCGCCCGGCCGCGCCCCTCGGCGGCCAGCTGGGCCAGCACCAGGCCGGCCTCCACCGTCTTGCCCAGCCCCACCTCGTCGGCCAGCACCGCCCCGCCGGTGGGCAGGGCGGCCAGCGCGAAGGCCGCGGCCTCCACCTGGTGCGGGTTCAGGTCCACCGCCGAGCGGGCCAGGGCCGGCGCCAGGCGGGCGGCCCCGCCGCCGCCGCGCGCGGAGATGGACTCGGCGGCGAGGCGCTGGTGGAAGCGCGTGAGCGGCGCGGCCGGGGCGGGCGCCACCGCCCGCTCCACGGCGCCGGCGCGCTCGCGCACGGCGACACCCGTCCCCTGGACCTTCGCCACCCGCCCCACCTTCCACGCCCACGCGCTCCCGGGTTGCCGAGCGCTCCCTGGCGAGCGGCGATCTTCGCGCAAAACGGATCCGGAGGGAAGCGCCGCTGGCCGGAGGCGGCGTTTGACGCCGCGCGGCGCGCGCGCTACATCGACCCCATGCAGGTCCGACTGAACGGCGAGCCCCGGGACGTCCCGGAGGCGATCACGGTGGCGGCGCTCCTCGCCCACCTGGGCGTCAAGGCGCCGCGGGTGGCGGTGGAGGTGAACGAGGCGGTGGTCACCAAGGACCGCTACGCCGACCACCAGTTGAAGGCGGGCGACGCGGTGGAGATCGTCGCCTTCGTCGGCGGAGGGGCGCGGTGATGGCCGACGCCTGGTCCATCGGCAAGCACCGGTTCACCAGCCGGCTGCTGGTGGGCACCGGCAAGTACGCCGACTTCCCGACGATGCAGAAGGCCCTCGTCGCCTCGGGCGCCGAGGTGGTGACGGTGGCGGTGCGGCGCCTCGACCTCTCGGCCAGGGGGGAGGCGTCGCTGCTGGAGTGGATCCCGAAGGGGATGACGCTCCTGCCCAACACCGCCGCCTGCTACACCGCCGACGAGGCCGTCCGCACCTGCCGCCTGGCCCGGGAGCTGGAGCTCGGCGACCTGGTCAAGCTGGAGGTGATCGGCGACCGGCGCACCCTCTTCCCGGACGTGGAGGAGCTGGTGAAGGCGGCCCGGATCCTGGTGAAGGAGGGCTTCACCGTCCTGCCCTACACCAACGACGACCCGGTGACGGCGAAGAAGCTGGAGGACGCCGGCTGCGCCGCGGTGATGCCGCTGGGCGCGCCCATCGGCTCGGGGCTGGGGATCCGCAACCCCTACAACCTCCGCATCATCCTGGAGACGGTGAAGGTCCCGGTGCTGGTGGACGCCGGCGTGGGGACGGCCAGCGACGCCGCGGTGGCCCTGGAGCTGGGCGCGGTGGCGGTGCTGATGAACACCGCCATCGCCGGCGCCCGCGACCCGGTCCTCATGGCCGAGGCCATGAAGGAGGCGGTGCAGAGCGGCCGCAAGGCCTTCCTGGCCGGCCGCATGCCCATGAAGCTGCACGCCGCCGCCTCGAGCCCGATGTCCGGGCTCATCGGCAGCTGACGAACCGGCCGCCTCCCGGCGCCGGCTGGCGCAAGCTACGGCGCCGGGGCGACGGGCTGCCAGCTGTCGGCGACGAAGCGGAAGACGCGCGAGGGCTTGCCCCAGTTCCCGGCGGCGAAGCCGGCGCAGATGCGCTCGTAGGCCTCGGGGTGCTGGTGGGGCTGGAACTCCTCGTCGGTGCCCTTCAGCGCGAACCCGCTCCAGCCGTCGAGGTCCAGCACCAGCCTCGTCTCCTGCCGGTTGGCGCGCAGGTTCATGTAGGTCTTGAGCGCCAGGCCGTCGCCGTGGAAGAGCGCCAGCCGCCCCGCCTTCACCTCGTGGTGGAAGATGAAGCGGGGGGAGAGGTTCGCCGTCTCGCCCACCGCCACCAGCGCGCAGGGGATGGAGCCCACCGTCCGGAGCACCTCGTCGAAGGGGATCCGCTCGAAGAACTTCATGGTGTAGGGGCTGTGGTGCACCGTGTAGATCTGGCTGCCGCGGATCACCAGCCCGCCGGCGTCGGCCTCGAACAGCTCCGCGGTAGCGGCGCCCGCGAGGGCCCGGGTCTTCACCTGGTAGCCCTGGTACTCCTCCACGTGGGTGATGTGGACCGAGATGCACTCTCCCGGCAGGGGAGGGCGGGGGAGCGCGCCGGCCAGGTGCACCCGCAGCTCCTGCGAGCCGGCCACCTCCAGGCGCCGGACCCGGTTCACCGAGACGGCGGCGTGGGTGCCGGCCTGGCTGGTGGTGCCCATGAAGCTCAGCACCTTCTCGGACTTCACGCTGGGGAAACGCGGCGCCTGGCGCGCGCGCTGCGCGTCGAGGAAGGTCAGCAGGGCCTGGAGCTGCGCGTCCACGTCGCCGGGATCCGTTCCGCCCGCGATCCACCGGCTGGCGTCCCGGCGCCGATCGCGTACAAGAGGGCCAGGACCGATTACCAAATGCGCCCGCCCCGTGTCCATCTCGTCACCGACCGACGCCTGGCGCCCGACCTCCCCGCGGCGGCGCGCCGCGTCCTGGCGGGGCTCCCCCCCGGGGTGGCGGCGGTCCACCTGCGCGAGCGGGACCTCGGGGGCGCGGAGCTCCTGCGCCTGGCGCGCGCCCTCCTCGCGGCCTGCCGGGAGGCGGGCCAGCTCCTGCTGGTGAACGACCGGGCCGACGTGGCGCTGGCGGCCGGCGCCGACGGCCTCCACCTGCCGGCGGCGGGCCTGCCCCCCGCCGAGGCGCGCCGGCTGCTGGGCCCCGGCCGCCTGCTGGGCGTCTCCTGCCACCGGCTCGCCGAGGTGCGGCGGGCGCTCGCGGGCGGGGCCGACTTCGCCACCTTCGGCCCGCTCCACGACACGCCGTCGAAGCGCGCCTACGGCCCTCCGGTGGGGCTCGCGGCGCTGGCGGAGGCGGCCGGCGCCGGGCTGCCCCTGGTGGGGCTCGGCGGCGTCGAGCCCGGCAACGCCGCCGCCGTCCGGGCCGCCGGCGCCGCGGGCGTGGGCTGCATCCGCGCCTGGCTCTCCGGGCCCGACCCGGCCGCGGCGGTGCGCGCCCTGCTCGGGCCTGCTTGACCGCCGGCGACCGCGGCGCCGAGAATCGCCCGCCGTGGCTCCCTCCCGCCCCGCCACCCGCGAGCTGCTCCGCCGGGTCTCGATCTTCGCCCACCTCGGCGAGGCGGAGCTGGAGGGGCTGGAGCGGCTCCTGGAGACCCGGGAGGCGGCGGCCGAGGCGGTGGTGGTCGGGCAGGAGGAGCGCGGCGACGCCCTCTTCGTGCTGGTCCGCGGCCGGGTCAAGGTGGTCCTGTACGGCGAGTCGGGGCGCGAGATCATCCTCCGGGTCTTCGGCCGGCCGGGCGACTTCTTCGGCGAGATGAGCCTGCTCGACGGGCAACCCCGCTCCGCGAGCATCGTCGCCGCCGAGCCCTCCTCGCTGCTGGTGCTGTCGCGCGAGGCCTTCCGCGAGCACCTGCGCCGCTCCTCGGGCACCGCGCTGGCGGTGATGGCCGAGCTGTCGCGCCGGCTGCGCGAGGCCGACGCGGTCATCGGCAGCCTGGCGCTGCTCGACGTCTACGGCCGGCTGGCCCGCAAGCTGCGCGACCTGGCGCGCGCCGAGGGGGAGCCGTCCCCCGACGGCGTGGTGATCCGCCGCCTGCCGACGCAGCAGGAGATCGCCGGCCTCATCGGCACCAGCCGGGAGACGGTGTCGCGGGCCCTGGGCGAGCTGTCGCGGCGCGGCCTGGTGCGCCACGCCGGGCGCCGGCTCACGCTGCACCGGGAGCTCCTCGCGGAGGACGAATGAGCGGCGGACACGGACACGGACACGGGCACGGGCACGACCACGGGCACGGACACGACCACGGGCACGGCGGCGGCGGCGGTCCCGGACAGGGCCGTGGCGGCGGGCGCGGCGGCCACGGCCACCACCGGAACTTCGGCAACCCGGACGACCTGGCCGCCTACCTCGCCCGCCTGGAGGGGCCGGACCGGGCGGAGTGGCAGAAGCCGGACGAGGTGGTCCGGGCGCTGGGGCTCGCCCCCGGGGCGGTGGTCGGGGAGGTGGGCGCGGGGCCGGGCTACTTCACCCTGCGCCTGGCCCGGGCCGTCGGGCCCTCCGGCAAGGTCGTCGCCGTGGAGGTGGTCCCGGAGATCCTCGCCGTCCTGCGGGAGCGGCTCGCCGCCGCCGGCCTCTCCAACGTCTCGCCGGTGCTCTCCCCGGCCGAGGACGCCCGGCTGCCGCCGGGCGCCTGCGATCTGGTGCTGGTGGTGAACACCTTCCACCACTTCCCGGACGAGGTGGCCTACCTGCGCGGGCTCGCGGCGGCGCTCCGGCCCGGCGGCCGGCTCGTCAACGTCGACTTCCACGCGCGGGAGCTGCCGGTGGGGCCGCCGCCGGAGATGAAGGTCACGCGCGAGGAGTTCCTGGCCTCGGCCTCCGCCGCCGGCCTGGAGCTGGTGGAGGAGCACGACTTCCTGCCCCACCAGTACTTCCTGGTGCTGCGGCCGCGCCGGTAGCTACTCCCGCCGCCAGCCGCCGCGGCCGAACCGGGCCACCGCCAGGGCCGGCACCAGGAAGGCGCCGTCCCGCAGGACGGTGAGCCAGGTGGCGGGCTCGGCGTCGCCGAAGCAGCCGCAGCGCAGGTCGATGCCGCGCAGCAGGGCCTGGGCGAGCCCGGCGATGAAGAGGAGGAGCAGCCCGGAGGCGACCAGCGCCGCCGCCCGGCTCCAGGGGCCGAGGAGCAGCGCCAGCCCGGCGAGCAGCTCCACGCCCACCAGCGCCGCGGCGGCGGGGGGCACCGCCGCCGCCGGGAGCAGCCGGTAGTTGGCGACGTCCACGGCGAAGGAGGCCAGGTCCGGCAGCTTGGTCGCGGCGGCGTAGAGGAAGACCGCGCCGGTCAGCAGCCGGGCGGCGAGGAGCAGCCGGCCTCTCACGGCATCGCCTCCGGCAGGCGCGACGAGGCCACGCCGCAGCCCGGGCAGGGGCCCGACTCGCCCGGCGCCCCGGCCGCGGTCCAGGCGGGCCAGGAGCCGGCCAGGACGCGGACGTCGGTCAGGCCGCGGGCGCGCAGCACGCCGGCCACCGCCTCGGCCTGGGCGGCGAAGGGGTCGCCGTCGTAGACCACCACGGTGCGGAACTTCTCGAGGCGCAGGAGCGCCGCCGTCGGGCTCTCGCCGGGCGCGAGGTGGACGGCGCCCGGGACGTGGCCGGCGGCGAACTCCGCGGCGCTGCGGGCGTCCACGAAGCCGGCCGAGCAGGCCAGGCACATGGGGGCGGCCTCGCCCACGGTGATGCGCGGCGCCACCGGACCGGCGCCGGGGAGCTGGCAGCTGCCGGCCGCCTCGGCGGCGGAGCGCACCGGCGCGGAGAGGCGGGCGGGGCGGGGCGAGAGCGGGTTCAGCGCCAGCCCGGCCGCCGCGCCGGCGGCGGCCAGCAGCAGGGCCTGGAGGAGGAGTCGCACGCCGGGATGGTAATGCGGGACCGGCGGGGGGGCGAGCCTCTTCGCGAGCCGCCCTCGCGGGCGGCGGCCGGGAGCCCCGGGGCGCGGCCGGGGGTGCGATCCGGTCCGGCCGCGGCTATATTGCGCCGGCCATGGGAGCGCCCGTCTACGAGGTCTCGAAGGACTTCCTCTTCTCCGCCGCCCACCAGATCCGCATGCACGGCGGGAAGTGCGAGCGCCTCCACGGCCACAACTGGCGGGTCCGGGTGCACGCCCGCGCCGCGGCGCTGAACCGCATCGGCATGGTGGTGGACTTCGCCGACCTCCAGCGCATCGTCGCCGAGGCCTGCTCCCGCTTCGACCACCGCAACGTGAACGAGGTCCCGCCCTTCGACGAGGTGAACACCACCGCCGAGAACCTGGCCCGGTTCTTCTACGTCGAGGCCGACCGGAAGCTGGTGGAGCTGGACGGCGGGCGGGTGCGGGTGTCCCGGGTCGAGGTCTGGGAGAACGAGGGGTCGCTGGCGGTCTACCGGGAGGAGTGACGCCCCGGCGCGGCGTCAGGCTCCCCGCGTAGTCTCGCGCCCCGTGGGCGCGCTCCTCCTGCTCCCCGGCGGCCTCCGCGCCTCGCGCGTGGCGCGCCGGCTCTGCGACGCCGAGGGCGGCCTGCTCTTCGGCGCCCGGGTGCTCGCCCTCGACGCGCTCCTGCCCGGCCTGCTCGCGGCGGCCGGCGAGCGGCGCGCCCTGCTCCCGCCGCTCGCCGAGCGGCTCCTGGCGCTGGAGGCGGCCGAGGCCGCGGGCGGCGCCCTGGCGGGCCTCGACCCGGC
>JAKAEO010000122.1 GCA_021818285.1 Myxococcales bacterium | reverse complement strand
TCCCGACGGTCAAGCGCGGTTGCGCCGACGTGGATCGTGGTCTACCATGTTCGGCCGGGGGCGCGGAGCCTCCTGGAGGTCAGCATCAGCCGCGAATCGGGGCTAGGCGGGGCCGGCAGCGGGCGCCGGGCGGCGGCGGCGAGCCGGCGCGGCAGCGCCGCGGCCTCGCGCTCCTCCGTCTCCCCGGCGGCGGGCACCCGCGCCCGGTCGAGCAGCTCGCCCACCCGGACCGCCTCGGCACGGCAGGCGTCGCAGGCGTCGAGGTGGCGGGCCACCCGCGCGGCCTCGCCCGGGTCGATGGGCCCGGAGGCCCGCTCGGCGATGAGCGGCGCGTACTCGGCGCAGGGATTCATGGCTGGCTCCTTCCGGGCGCGCTTCCGTCCTGCGCCACCAGGGCGGCGAGCCGCCGGGTGGCGTGGTGGAAGTGGACCTTGGCGTTGTTCTCGGTGATGGAGAGGACCCGGGCGATCTCCGCGAAGGAGAGCTCGGCGTCGATGCGCAGGGTGAGCACCTCCCGCTGGCGGCGCGGCAGCCGGAGCACCGCCCGGCGGACCGCGTCGCGCCGCTCGTCCCGCTCCAGCCGGGCGCTGCCGGTGGGCTCGACCTCGACGTCGTCGAGCGCCTCGACCGGCGCCCGCGCCCAGCGGGCCCGGTCGCGGGCGTGGTTCTTCCCCAGGTTCACGGCGATGCGCAGCACCAGCGCCTGGAAGGGCGGCACCCGGCCGAGCCCGAGCCAGCGGCCGCGCCGCGCCGACTGCAGGGCGCGCAGGAAGGCGCGCTGCGCGAGGTCGAGGACGTCGTCGGGCTGGGCGGCGTAGCGGCGGGCGACGGCGCGGACGGAGCGCTCGTGGCGGCGCACCAGCTCGGCGAAGGCCGGCTCGCGGCCGCCCAGGAAGTCCTGGAGCAGCTCCTCGTCCGTTCGCGCGGAGTCGCCGCCTTCGATCACCCTGAGCTCCGGTGCAGCGCTCATGCCCGGAAAACACCTTGCGGGCCCGGGAAGTTAAAGCCTAAATCCCTTCGCGCACTTGCACGAGGGAAACCCATGCTCGATCTGAAGGCCGTCGTCCAGGACCCGGAGGGCTTCGAGCGGCGGCTCGCCCGGCGGGGTCCCGACGCGGCGGCGCTCCTCGCCCCGGTGAAGACGCTGGCGGCGGAGCGGCGCGAGCTGAACGTCGCCCTGGAGGGCATGAAGAAGCGGGCCGGCGAGGCGAACGCCCGGGTCGGCCAGCTCATGCGCACCGACCGGGCGGCCGGCGAGGCGGCCCGCGCGGAGGCGCGCACCCTCTCGGACGAGGTGAAGGGCAGGGAGAAGCGGCTCGCCGAGATCGAGGCGGAGATCGCGAAGCTCCTCCTGCTGGTGCCGAACCCGCCGCAGGAGTCGGTGCCGGACGGCGTGGACGAGCGGGACAACCGGGAGGTGTCCCGCTGGGGCGCGCCGCCGCGATTCGACTTCGCGCCCCGGCCCCACTGGGAGCTGGGCGAGGAGCTGGGAGTGCTGGAGTGGCAGCAGGCGGCCAAGCTCTCCGGCTCGCGCTTCACCGTCTACAAGGGGGCGGCGGCGCGGCTGGAGCGGGCGGTGGCGGCCTTCTTCCTCGACGTCCACGGCTCGCGCGGCTACACCGAGATCCTGCCGCCCTACCTGGTGACCGCCGAGACCATGACCGGCACCGGGCAGCTCCCCAAGTTCGAGGAGGACCTGTTCCGGACCGCGGGGCCGGACCCGCTCTACCTCATCCCCACCGCCGAGGTGCCGCTCACCAACCTGCACCGCGACGAGATCTTCGAGCCCGGGCAGCTGCCCATCCGCTACTGCGCCTGGACCCCCTGCTTCCGCGCCGAGGCCGGGGCCGCCGGCAAGGACACCCGCGGGCTCATCCGGCAGCACCAGTTCCACAAGGTGGAGCTGGTGAAGATCACCCGCGCCGAGGAGAGCGAGGCGGAGCACCAGCGGATGGTGGAGGACGCCTGCGAGGTGCTGCGCCGGCTCGGGCTGCACCACCGGGTGGTGCTGCTCTGCGCCGGGGACATGGGCTTCTCCTCGGCGAAGACCTACGACGTCGAGGTGTGGCTGCCCGGGCAGCAGACCTTCCGGGAGATCAGCTCGGTGTCGAACTGCGAGGACTTCCAGGCGCGGCGCATCCGGGTGCGCTACCGCGACGAGAAGGGGAAGCCGCGGCTCGCCCACACCCTGAACGGCTCGGGGGTGGCGGTGGGGCGGACGCTGGTGGCGCTCTTCGAGAACTACCAGCAGGAGGACGGGACCATCCTCCTGCCTCCGGCGCTGCACCCGTACATGGGAGGGGTGACCCGGATCGACAAGGGGGACTTCCCGCGGGGCGTGGAGCGGTAGCGGCGCCCGGCCCCCGCGGAAGGCGGGGCCCCGTCTTTCGGGGGACCCGTTGATTCTCGAATCGGTTCCTCTTGGACGCGACGCGTCATCCTGTTAGGCTGGTTCCGTACACGCCTTCCGGAGGCCGTCCGTGATCGACAAGAGCGAGGCCAGCTTCGTCCAGTCGCTGTGCATGGGGCAGATCCTCGAGGAGCTGATCGTCCCATTCCCCGAGGTGAGGAAGGCGGAGAAGGAGACGCTGGAGCAGGTGCTGGCCGCGGTGGACCAGCTGCTCGCCGGGCGCGAGAAGGAGTTCCGCGAGTGGGACGTGAAGGGGGAGATGCCCGCCGCCTTCCTCGAGGAGCTCAGGTCCTTCGGCCTCTTCGGCCTCATCGTCCCCGAGGAGTTCGGCGGCATGGGCTTCGGCACCATGGCCTACTCCCGCGTCCTGCAGCAGATCGCCCGGCACGACGGCTCGGTGGCCCTCACCGTCGGCGCCCACAGCTCCATCGGGATGCGCGGCCTGCTGCTCTTCGGCACCGACGAGCAGAAGCGGCGCTGGCTGCCGAAGCTCGCCACCGGCGAGATGATCGCCGCCTTCTGTCTCACCGAGCCGGGGGCCGGCTCCGACGCCGCGGCGGTGCGCACCACCGCGGTGCGCGACGGCAACGACTGGATCCTGAACGGCGAGAAGCTCTGGATCACCAACGGCGGGATCGCCCAGTTCTACACCGTCTTCGCCAAGACGCCGGCGCCGGGCGACGGCGGCAAGGCGCAGATGACCGCCTTCGTCGTCACCTCGGACCTGCCGGGCGTCTCCCACGGCCCGCACGAGGACAAGATGGGCATCCGGGCCTCGAACACCACCACGGTGCGCTTCGAGGACGTGCGGCTCTCCGGCGACCACGTGCTCGGCGGCGTGGGCAAGGGCTTCAAGGCGGCGATGAAGATCCTGAACAGCGGCCGCACCGGCCTGGGCGGCGGCTGCGTCGGCGGGATGAAGGCGCTGCTGGGCCTCTCGACGAAGCAGGCCAAGGAGCGCAAGCAGTTCGGCCGGCCCATCTCCGACTTCGGCCTCATCAAGCAGAAGGTGGGGCAGATGACGGTGGACGCCTACGCCGCCGAGTCGGTGGTGACCATGGTCTCGGGGCTCATCGACCAGGGCTACCAGGACTACGCGGTGGAGGCGGCCATCTCCAAGGTGTTCGCCACCGAGGCGCTGTGGCGCGGCGCCGACGAGGCGCTGCAGATCGCCGGCGGCAACGGCTACATGCGCGAGTACCCCTACGAGAAGGTGGTGCGCGACGCCCGCATCAACCGGATCTTCGAGGGCACCAACGACATCCTCCGGCTCTTCATCGCCCTCTCGGCGGTGAACCGGGCGGCGGCGCAGCTCAAGGACGTGGCCAGCAGCATGAAGGGCGTGCTCCACGACCCCATCAAGGGCTTCGGGGTGCTCTCCGACTACGCCCTGAAGCAGGCCTCGATCCGCACCGGGCTGGTGGGCGAGAAGCGCGGCTTCACGCTGCTGCACCCGGCGCTGAAGAGCCACGCCGAGCAGTTCGAGGAGCAGTCGCGGGAGGTGGCCTGGGCCGCCGACCGGCTGTTGCGGCGCCACGGCAAGGCCATCGTCGACAAGCAGTTCGCGCTGCGGCGGCTCGCCGACATCCTCGTCGACCTCTTCGTGCTCGCCGCCACCCTCTCGCGCGTCCACGCCGCGGTGGAGGCGAAGGGGGAGGCCGGCGCCGCCCAGGAGCTGGAGATCGTCCGGGTGCTCTCCCGCGACGTGCGCAGCCGCGTCCGCGGCAACCTGCGCCGCATCGACGTGAACGAGGACGAGACGGTGAAGTCCGTGGCCGACGCCGCCTTCGAGCGCGAGGGCTTCGGCTGGGACGTGCTGTAGGCGCGGGTAGGACGTTCCGGCGGGCCGCCGGCGCGGCGATTTTCTTTTCCCCGCCGGTGCGGGCGTGGGAGCATCTCCACGGGCCGGGGCTGGCAGGAGGAGGCCGGCGGCCCGGACCGCGCATGCCCATCGAGGTGGCCCACAGGACCAACCGGCGCCTGCCCGTCGCCGCCTTCGCGGTGGTGGCGGTGGGGCTCGTCGCCGCGGTGCTCCTGCTCGACCGCTCGGCGCGGCGGGACGCACGGCGCCGCACCGCCGCCGAGCTGGACGCGGTCGGCGCCATGAAGGCGGCGGTCATCGGCGGCTGGTCGAGGGAGCGGCTCGCCGACGCGCAGCTGGCGGCGAGCTACCCCACGGTGATGCGGGCGGCGGCGGCGGTCCGGGACGGCCGGATCGACCCGGCGCTCGGCCCCCACATCCACGAGCTGCTCGGGAACCTCGCCGACCACTACGCCTACGAGCGCGTGGACCTGCTCGACCTCGACGGACGGGTGCTCGCCGACTGGACGCGGCCCGGCTTCGAGGCGGCGCCCTTCCCGCCGGAGCTGGCGCGCCGCGCCGTGGCCGCGCCCGGCGGCGGCGCCGTGGAGCTCACGTCGCGGCCGGGCCGGGACCGGCCGACGCTCGAGGCGGCCGCGCCGGTCCGGTCCGGCGGCAGGCCGGCGGCGGTGGTGGCGGTCCGGGCCTCCCTGGAATCGATCTTCGACGAGGCCATCCAGTCCTGGCCCATCCCCAGCACCACGGCGAACAGCGGGCTGGTGAACCCGCTCCCGGGCGGCGACGCCATCCTGTACGTCAACGGCGGCATCTTCCCCGGCCTCCGCCACCTGCGCGTGCGGCGCTCGTCCGCGAACATCCCGGCGGCCATGGCCGCCGCGGGCCGGCTCGGCCTGGTGGAGGGCGTGGACAACCGCGGCCACCCGGTGCTCGCCATCATCCGGCCGGTGCCGGGCAGCCCGTGGCGGCTGGTGACCAAGATGGACCTGGCCGAGGTGTACGGCGGGGCCCGCCGGTCGCTGCTCGCGACGGTGGCGCTGGCGGCGGTGATCCTGGCGGCCGGCGGCGTGATGCTCGGGTTCTGGTGGCGCGCCGACGCGGCGCGGACCCGGTCGGAGGCGCAGCTGCGCGAGAGCCGCGAGCTGTTCCGGCTGGCGCTGGCCGGGACCCACTTCCTGTGGGACTGGGACGCGGACGCCGGGCGGCTCACCTTCGAGCGGGCGCTGCCCGCCGGCACCAGCCGGACCTTCGAGGTCGTCGAGGGGGGCTTCGAGACGCTGCTGGAGCGCCTGGTCCACCCGGACGACCGGGCGGAGGTGCGGCAGCGGCTGGAGGCCCACCTGCGCGGGGAGTCGGAGGTCTTCGAGGTGGAGTACCGGACCCTGATCGCGCCCCTCAAGGGCACCGGGGAGCCGCGCTGGCTCCTGGCGCGCGGGCGCGGCAGCCGCCCCGCGCCGGACGGGCGGCCGCGCCGGCTCACCGGCGTGGTCTCGGACGTCACCGCGCGGCGCAACCTCCGGGCGCAGCTCGAGCACTCGGAGCGGCTCGCCAGCCTGGGGACGCTGGCCGCGGGCGTGGCCCACGAGATCAACAACCCCCTCTCCTACGTGCTCGCCAACCTCGAGTTCGCGGCGCCGCGCCTCACCGCCGCCGGCGTGGAGCCGTCGGTGCTGGAGGCGCTGGCCGAGGCCGAGGACGGGGCCACCCGGGTGCGCGACGTGGTCCGCGGGCTGCGCGCCTTCTCGCGGCCCGGGACCGGGCCGCGGGGGCCGGTGGACGTCGGCGCGGAGATCGAGGCGGCGGTGCGGCTGGCGCGCAACGAGATCCGCCACCGGGCCCGGCTCGACCTGAAGGTGGGGCCGCTGCCGCGGGTGGTGAGCGCCGACCACGCGCTGGGCCAGGTGTTCCTGAACCTGCTGGTGAACGCCGCCCAGGCCATTCCCGACGGGCACGCGAAGGACAACGTCATCACCGTGGAGGCCCGGACCGACGAGGCCGGCTGGGCGCGGATCGAGGTGCGCGACACCGGCTCGGGGATGACGCCCGAGGTGCTGAAGCGGGTGTTCGAGCCCTTCTTCACCACCAAGCGGCGCGGGGCCGGGACCGGCCTGGGGCTGGCCATCGCCCAGGGGATCGTGGCGACGGCCGGGGGGAGGATCGAGGTGGAGAGCGAGATCGGGAAGGGCTCGACGCTGCGGGTGCTGATCCCGCCGGCGCCGGAGGCGGCGCCCGCCGAGCGGCCGCAGGAGGCGGCCGAGGCGGTGCGCCCCCGCAAGCTGCGGGTGCTGGTGGTGGACGACGATCCCATGGTGGCGCGGGTCATCGCCCGGTCGGTCGGGGCCGAGCACGAGGTGGTGGTGACGAACGCCGCGGCCGAGGCGCTGGCGCGCATCGAGGCGGGCGAGACGTTCGACGCCGTGCTCTGCGACGTGATGATGCCGCAGATGACCGGCGTCGAGCTGCACCAGCGCGTCGCCGCGACCCGGCCCGAGCTGGCGCGGCGGATGATCTTCATCACCGGCGGGGCCTTCACCGAGGCGACGAGCGGGGTGCTCTCCGGGCTCGCGAACCCGCTGGTGTCGAAGCCCTTCCAGACCGGGCAGCTCAAGGCGGCGCTGGAGAAGGTGGTCAGAGCGTAGAGGGGACACGTCGACCCTCGCCCCGGCTCCGGCCGGGGAGAGGGGAACCGGCGTCAGCGGCAGCCATGGGGGTGAGGGGGGGGTCGGCACGCGCCTTGCTCCGTTCGCCGGCAGGCGTCCGTGGCGGGCGGCGCGCCGGAGGTTCCATGGGCGCCAAGTGGTACGACTTCGTGAGCACCGGCTACGGGCCGATCGACGCCGATCACCACGACCTCACGCGGCTAATCGATCTCTTCCTCTCGGCGATCAACGCCGGGAACGACGCGGAGGCGGCGAGCCACGCGAGGGCGGTGGTCGAGAAGGTGGGCGCACATTTCGCGCACGAGGAGTCGCTGATGCGCGCCCACGCCTACCCCCAGTACGCGCGGCACAAGGAGGCCCACGACCTCTTCCTGGGCGACGCCGCCTCCTACCTGCGGGAAGTGACCGACCGGGGGGTGACCGTGGCCTTCCGCCGGTGGGCCACCGGGCGGCTGCTCACCTGGTTCCGGTTCCACATCCACGCCAACGACGTCGGCCTGGGGCGGTTCCTCACGGCCGCGACCGCGCCGGCCGCGGGCACGGGGGCTTCCGGCTCCGGCGGGCAGCGCCAGCCCGCCTGACTCCGGCGGGTGGGTCGGGCCGCGGCCGAGGGGTGGGAGAGCACCCCTTGATCCGGGCGCCTCGCTGTCCTATACAGGCGCACTCGTTGGAGTTCCGGCGGGGACGGGTTCGAGGGGTTTTCGGAGGAGTGGCCGAGCGGTCGAAGGCGGCGGTCTTGAAAACCGCTGAGGGTTCACGCCCTCCGAAGGTTCGAATCCTTCCTCCTCCGCCAAGGACGAGGAGATGCTTGGAAAGGTGGCCGAGAGGCCGAAGGCGCTGGTTTGCTAAACCAGTAACTGGGGTAACCTGGTTCGAGGGTTCGAATCCCTCCCTTTCCGCCAGTTGCGCATCCGGGCGAGGGCCTGGCCCTCGCGACGGATGCCGACGTAGGGCGGGGGCTCGTCCCCCGCCGCAGCGAGCAGCACGCGGCACGACATAGCCTGCGCCCTTAGCTCAGTTGGATAGAGCGTCGGACTACGAATCCGAAGGCCAGAGGTTCAAATCCTCTAGGGCGCGCCAGAAAACGAGAGGCCTCACAGCGAGTTGGCTGTGGGGCCTTCGTGCTTCCTGCGCTCTTCGGTGCCCACTTCATCCAGATCTCATCCATCCCTTCAGGGTGATACCGCGTCGGCCAGGTCGCGAGCCGTCCCGGCCTCGATGGCCCTGACCGCGTTCCGCACGTCCTCGTCCTCGACGATGTTGTAGCGGTCGAAGACGTTGCGGGTCCGGTGGCCCGACATCCTCATCACCACCGACTCCGGCACCCCGCGGCGGCGCGCGTTGGTGACGAAGCTCCGGCGAAGGTCGTGGAACCAGAGGTGGTCAAGGCCCACCTTCCTGCACGCCCGCTTGAAGAGCTTGCGGGCGTCGTCCCAGCGCGTGCCGGTCTGCGGGTTCACGAAGACGATGTCCGTGTCGAGGTGCCGCGGGATCTCCTTCAGCGCCTGGACCACCCGGGAGGTCAGGTAGACCTTCCGGGCCCGGTTCGTCTTGGTGTCCTCGGCCGCCAGCTGGATCGCGCCGACGCGGAGGTCGACCTGCGGCCAGCGGAGGTTGAGGATCTCACCCTTCCTCATCCCCGTGTCGTATGCCACGAGGATGATGGGCTTCAGCTCCAGGTCGGCGGCGGCGTGGAGCTTGCTGAAGTCCTCCTCGCCGATCTTCACCCTGCGGACGTTGGGCTTGTTGAGCAGCTTCACCCGTGCGACCGGGTTCGTCTGCAGGCGCCCGCACTCGACCGCGTAGCTGCACATGCGCTTGAGCTGCGCGATCTCCCGGTCGAGGGATGCCGGTGACGGCGGTCCCCTCCTCCGGCGTCCACGGATGCGCGGCGACTCCTGCTCCGCCAGCCTCCGCGTCCGGTACTCGTCCACATCCCGCTGCGTGAGCAGGCTCGCGACGCGGTCCCCGAGGACGTCACAGAGGTATCGGGCCCTGGCGACGTCGCTCTGCCAGGAGTCCTTGTCCCGCCGGCTGATCGGCGCCCACTCCTTCCAGAGCTGGGCCACCGTGACCTTAGGGACGTGCAGTCGCTCGAAGAACCTTCCCTCGAACGCCTCTGCCCTGATCTTCGCCTCGAGTGCCACCGCTTGGTCTCGCGTCGGGATCTTCCGCTTCTGGATGCGCTTCGTCCGGCCGTCCGGGAGGGCCACCCACGTATCGACCCGCCAGAACGAGCCTTGCTCGTTGCTGTACTTCCTCACGCCCACGACACTTCCTCCTTTCCACGGGCAGGTGGGCGTCGCGGAGGATCCTACCTCTGGGCGGGCTGCGAGTTCCTGCCCCCCAGGGCCTGGTCGAGCTCGCGGGGGTCAAAGCGCATTCGCCGGCCGAGCCGATGCACCGGCACCTGGCCGCGGCGGATGGCCATGTAGAGGGCGCGGCGGGAGGGGAGGCCGAGGTAGGCAGCGGCGTCGGTGGCGGTGAGCCAGTGCTGGGAGCTGTGGGCGAGCGCGGGCAGAAGCACCTCGCGGAGACGGCATGGGCTCTTTCCTGGCCTGGATATATGTATGTCGTTCGACATCCTGTCGCAAGCAACTCAGCGCCCCCCCCGAACGGGGCGGGACGGCCGGCAGCTCCTGGCCGTGACCATCGGCGCCGAGGAGTCGGACGCATCCTGGAGCGACCTGGTGGCCCAGCTCAGCAAGCGCGACCTGTCGGGAGTGGAGTTCGTCATCGCCAACACCCACGCCTGTCTGGCCAATGCGGCCACGGTGAGATTAAGCGTCCCACCAGCGCCGTGGCCGCCGTC
>JAKAEO010000005.1 GCA_021818285.1 Myxococcales bacterium | reverse complement strand
CGGACGTGACCGGGTCGATCCAGCTGCCTGCGGGCGTGGAGATGGTGATGCCCGGGGACAACATCGCCATGGACGTGGAGCTGATCACGCCCATCGCGATGGAGAAGGAGCTGCGGTTCGCCATCCGTGAGGGCGGCCGCACGGTGGGATCGGGCGTCGTGGCCGAGGTCGTGGAGTAGAGAGCTTCCGGCGGACGGCGGCGCGACGGTGGCGGCCAAGGGGGCCGCGCCCGGGAGCGCCGCGCAGCGCCGGTACGAACGAAGAAGAAGGTCTTCGATGGCGACCCAGAAGATCAGGATCCGGCTCAAGGCCTACGACTACAAGCTCCTCGACCAGTCGGCCGGGGAGATCGTCGAGACGGCCAAGCGGACCGGCGCCAAGGTGGCGGGGCCGATCCCGCTGCCGACGCGCATCAACAAGTTCACCGTCCTCCGCAGCCCGCACGTCGACAAGAAGTCGCGCGAGCAGTTCGAGATCCGGACGCACAAGCGGCTCCTCGACATCCTGGAGCCGACGCCCCAGACGCTCGACGCGCTCATGAAGCTCGACCTGTCGGCCGGCGTGGACGTGGAGATCAAGTAGGGCGGGCGTCCCCCGCTCGAGGAAGCCTTATGGCCAAGTTCGACGTCTACGACCTCGAGAAGAAGAAGGTGAGCGAGATCGAGCTCGCCGACGAGGTCTTCGCCGGCGACGTGAACGAGCACCTCTTCTACGAGGTGGTGAAGGCGAAGCTCGCCTCCGACCGCTCGGGCACGCACGCGGTGAAGAACCGCTCCCTCGTCTCCGGCGGCGGCAAGAAGCCCTGGCGCCAGAAGCACACCGGCCAGGCCCGCCAGGGCTCGACCCGCGCCTCCCACTGGGTGGGCGGCGGCAAGGCGATGGGTCCCAAGCCGCGCGACTACTCCTACGACGTGCCCAAGAAGGTCCGGAAGGCGGCGCTGCGCTCCGCCCTGGCCCTCCGCGGCAAGGAGCAGAAGCTCCTCATCGTCTCGGAGTGGAAGCCGGCCGCCCCCAAGACCGGGACCGCGGCCCAGGTGCTGAGGAAGCTCGGGGTGCGCAAGGCCCTGGTGGTGGACGACGGCGCCAACGTGGCGCTGGCCCGCTCCATCCGCAACCTGGCCGACGCCGACTTCCTCGCCGCCGAGGGGCTCAACGTCTACGACATCCTCAAGCACGAGGCCCTCGTCCTCACGGCCGAGTCGGCCCGGAAGCTGGAGGCCAGCCTGTCATGATCCGGACCGAGCAGGACATCGTGAAGCGCCCGCTGGTCACCGAGAAGGGCGAGCGGGGCCGGGCCACGGCGCAGCAGTACGCGTTCGAGGTGCACCGGGACGCGACCAAGATCCAGGTGAAGGGTGCGGTGGAGAAGCTCTTCGGCGTGCACGTGCTCGCCGTCCGCACCTCGATCCAGCGCGGCAAGGTGAAGCGCGTGGGCAAGGGCGTCGGCCAGCGCCCCAACTGGAAGAAGGCCATCGTGACCCTGAAGCAGGGGGAGACCATCCCCCTCTTCGAGGGCTAGCGGACGGGACGAGCCATGGGCGTCAAGACCTACAAGCCGACCAGCGCCGGCCGCCGCCTGATGCAGGTCTCGGACTTCGCCGAGATCACCAGGAGCAAGCCGGAGAAGAAGCTCACCAGGGCGATGCGGAAGTCGGGCGGGCGCAACGCCCACGGCCACATCACCACCCGCCACATCGGCGGCGGCCACAAGCGCCGCTACCGGATCATCGACTGGCGGCGCGACAAGGACGGGGTGCCGGCCCGGGTGGCGAGCATCGAGTACGACCCGAACCGGACCGCCCGCATCGCGCTGCTCCACTACAAGGACGGCGAGAAGCGCTACATCCTGGCGCCGGTGGGCGTGGCGGTCGGCGACCTGCTCCTCTCCGGGGAGACCGTCGACATCCGGCCCGGCAACACCCTGCCCATCCGGTCCATCCCGGAAGGCACGGTGATCCACGGCGTCGAGTCGCAGCCCGGCTCCGGGGCGCAGATGATCCGGTCCGCCGGCTCCTTCGGCCAGCTCATGGCCAAGGAGGGGCTGTACGCGCAGGTCCGCATGCCCTCCGGCGAGGTCCGGCAGGTGCTGCAGGCCTGCCGCGCCACCGTGGGCCAGCTCTCCAACATCGAGAGCAACTCCATCCGGGTGGGCAAGGCCGGCAAGTCGCGGTGGCTGGGCATCCGCCCCACCGTCCGCGGCCTGGCCATGAACCCGGTGGACCACCCGCACGGCGGCGGCGAGGGCAAGTCCGGGCAGGGCAACCCGCACCCGGTCTCGCCCTGGGGACAGAAGACCAAGGGGCTCAAGACCCGCAACAACCGCCGCACCGACAAGCTCATCGTCAGCCGCCGCAAGCCCGGCGTGCGCAACCAGCCGCACTAGCGGGCGAGGACAGAGGACATGGCGCGTTCGATCAAGAAGGGCCCGTTCGCCGACAAGCACCTCCTGAAGAAGGTGGAGGACGCGAACAAGGGCAACAAGAAGTCGGTGATCAAGACCTGGTCGCGGCGCAGCACGGTGATGCCCGACTTCGTGGGCCACACCTTCGCGGTCCACAACGGCCGGAAGTTCGTGCCGGTCTTCGTCACCGAGAACATGGTCGGGCACAAGCTCGGCGAGTTCGCACCGACCCGCACCTTCCACGGCCACTCGGCCGAGAAGAAGGTCGCGGCGGCGGCGGCGCCGGCGCCGGCCCCGAAGAAGTAAGGAGCGCGAGAGACCATGGCCGAGAACGTGAAGAAGAAGGGGAAGAAGGCCGAGGCGGCCGCCGAGGCCCCTCCGGCTCCGGCGCCCGAGGCGCCGGCCAAGAAGGCCCGGAAGGCGGGCAAGGCCGGCCCGGTGGCCGGTCCCCACGCCCGGCTGGCCTTCCTGCGGATGGCGCCGCGCAAGGTCCGGCTGGTGGCGGACCACGTGCGGGGGATGCAGGTCGGGCCGGCCCTGGCCCTGCTGAAGTACACCCCCAACGCCGCCGCCAAGCCGCTCGCCAAGCTGCTGCGGTCGGCCGTCGCCAACGCCGAGCAGAAGGGCGGGCGGGTGGACGTGGACGCCCTGTTCGTGAAGACGCTCACCGTCGACGGCGGCCCCAAGATGCGGCGCTTCATGCCCCGCGCCATGGGGCGGGCCTACCGCATCGAGAAGCGCACCAGCCACGTCTACGTGGAGCTGGGCACCGGAGCCCGCGCCTAGCGCGGAAGGAGAGCATCGTGGGTCAGAAAGTCCATCCCATCGGGTTCCGCCTGGGCGTCATCCGCTCCTGGGAGTCGAAGTGGTACGAGGAGAAGAACTACGCCCGGTGGCTCCACGAGGACATCAAGATCCGTGAGTTCGTGAAGGAGAAGCTCGGCCAGGCCGGCGTCTCCCGGGTCGAGATCGAGCGGGCCGCCAGCAAGATCAAGGTCAACGTGCACACCGCGCGCCCCGGCATCGTCATCGGCAAGCGCGGCGCCGGCATCGAGACCATCAAGAAGGACCTGCAGGCCCTCACCGAGAACGAGGTCTACCTGAACGTGGTCGAGGTCCGGAAGGCCGAGACCGACGCCCAGCTGGTGGCCGAGAACATCGCCCAGCAGCTCGAGCGCCGCATCGCCTTCCGCCGCGCCATGAAGAAGGCGGTCCAGACCTCGCTGAAGTTCGGGGCCAAGGGCATCCGCGTGGCCTGCGCCGGACGGCTCGGCGGCTCCGAGATGGCGCGCTACGAGTGGTACCGCGAGGGGCGCGTGCCGCTGCACACCCTGCGCGCCGACATCGACTACGGGTTCGCCGAGGCCAAGACCACCTACGGGAAGATCGGCGTCAAGGTGTGGATCATGCGCGGCGAGGTGCTCCCCACCTCCAGCGTGGCCCGCCAGGCCCAGGCCAGGACCGGGGCGGCCCGCGCCTAGCGGCCGGCCTCCGAGGAGAACGACATGCTGCAGCCGGCGCGTACCAAGTACCGGAAGATGATGAAGGGGCGGATGCGGGGCAAGGCCTACCGCGGCTCCGATCTCAACAACGGCGAGCACGGCCTGGCCGCCACCGAGTGCGGCTGGCTCACCGGCCGCCAGATCGAGGCGGCCCGCGTGGCCATCACCCGCTACGTGAAGCGGGGCGGGAAGCTCTGGATCCGGATCTTCCCCGACAAGCCCATCACCAAGAAGGCCGCCGAGACCCGCATGGGCACCGGCAAGGGCAACGTGGAGTACTACGTCGCGGTGGTGAAGCCGGGGCGCATCCTCTACGAGATGTCGGGCGTGGACGACGCCACCGCCAAGAAGGCCTTCACGCTGGCGATGCACAAGCTCCCCGTCTCCACGCGCATCGTGAAGCGCGGGGCGACGCTCTAGGAGGGGACCATGGCCGACGGAACCATCCGCGAACTGCGCGAGCTCACGCCCGGGGATCTGGACGGGCGCGTCGCCGAGCTGAAGCGCCAGATGTTCGACATGCGCAACAAGCACGCCACCGGCGTGCTGGACTCGACCGCCGCCCTGCTGGAGGCGCGGCGCGACGTGGCCCGCTGCCTGACGGTGAAGCGCGAGAAGGAGCTGGGCCTGAAGCGCGAGGCCGCGGCCGCCACCCCGAAGCCGGCGAAGGCCAAGAAGGAGTAGGACGCCATGGAGCGCGGAAACCGCAAGAGCCGCATCGGCGTGGTGGTCTCGAACAAGATGACCAAGACGGTCGTCGTCCGCGTCGAGCGCCGGGTGGCCGACAGCAAGTACGGCAAGATCGTGACCCGGGCCACCAAGTTCAAGGCGCACGACGAGAAGCAGGAGTGCGGGATCGGCGACCGCGTGCGGATCGTCGAGACCCGGCCCATGTCCAAGGACAAGCGCTGGCGCGTGGTCGAGACCCTGGAGAAGGGGACGGAGGCCTAGCCATGATCCAGCAGCAGACCATCCTCGACGTCGCCGACAACAGCGGCGCCAAGCGGGTCCAGTGCATCAAGGTGCTGGGCGGGACCGCCCGCCGCTACGCCTCCATCGGCGACGTCATCGTGGTCTCCGTGAAGGAGGCCATCCCGCAGGCCAAGGTGAAGAAGGGCGAGGTGGCGCGTGCCGTCATCGTCCGCACCAAGCGCGAGGTGGCGCGGCCCGACGGCAGCTACATCCGCTTCGACGGCAACTCGGCGGTCCTCATCAACAAGGACCTCGAGCCCATCGGCACCCGCATCTTCGGCCCGGTGGCCCGCGAGCTCCGCGCCCGCAAGTTCATGAAGATCATCTCCCTGGCCCCCGAGGTGCTGTAAGCCATGGACATCCACAAGAACGACACCGTCCTGGTCCGGGCCGGCAAGGAGAAGGGCAAGTCCGGCAAGGTGCTGGCCGTCCTGCACGCCACCGGCCGGGTGCGCGTCGAGAAGCTGATGACGGTGAAGCGCCACCTGAAGAAGGGGCGCGCCGCCTCCAACCCCGAGGGCGGCATCATCGAGAAGGCCGGCACCATCGACGCCTCCAACGTGATGGTGGTCTGCCCCAAGTGCCAGAAGCCGACCCGCGTGAAGCACGTGGCCTCGGCCAAGAAGGGCGGCCGCCTGGTGCGGGCCTGCCGCAAGTGCGACGCCGCCTGGGAGTAGGCGGAGGAACGACCAACCGCATCGCCCGGCGCCAGTCGAAGCCGGCCGAAGGCAAGGAGAAGCGATGGCAGCGCGTCTGAAGCAGCGGTACGAGGCCGAGATCCGGCCAGCCCTGGTCAAGGAGTTCGGCTACAAGAACCCCATGCAGGCCCCCCGGCTCGACAAGATCGTCGTCAACATGGGGCTGGGCGAGGCCATCAACAACGGCAAGATCATCGACGCCTCGGTCGAGCAACTCGCCGCCATCACCGGCCAGAAGCCGGTGGTGACCAAGTCCCGCAAGTCGATCGCCAACTTCAAGCTCCGCCAGGGCCAGTCCATCGGCGCCATGGTGACGCTCCGGGGCGAGCGTGCCTACGAGTTCCTGGACCGGCTGATGTCCATCGCCCTGCCGCGGGTCCGCGACTTCAAGGGCGTGTCGCCCAAGGCCTTCGACGGGAAGGGCAACTACACGCTCGGCGTGCGCGAGCAGATCATCTTCCCGGAGATCAACTACGACAAGGTCGAGAAGATCAAGGGGATGAACATCACGGTGGTCACCACCGCCCGGAACGACGAGGAGGGGCGGGCGCTGCTCCGCCTCCTGGGCATGCCGTTCCGCCAGTAGAGGCGCGAGGAGAATCCATGGCAAAGCTTTCGAAGATCGCCCAGGCCAAGCGCAAGCCGAAGTTCAAGGTGCGGGCCTACAACCGCTGTCCCATCTGCGGCCGGCCCCGCGCCTACCTGCGCAAGTTCAAGATGTGCCGCCTCTGCTTCCGCAAGCGTGCGCTCCAGGGCGAAGTCACCGGCGTCATCAAGTCGAGCTGGTAGGGAGAGAGAGAATGAGCTTCACCGATCCGATCGGCGACATGCTGACGCGCATCCGCAACGCGTCATCCGCCCGGCACGAGAAAGTCGTCATCCCGGCCTCCCGCCTCAAGCTCCGCATCGCGGAGGTGCTGAAGGAGGAGGGCTTCATCAAGGACTACGTGCGCCACGAGGAGGGCCCGCAGGGGGCCATCACCGTGCTGCTGAAGTACTCGGCGGACCGCGCACCGGCCATCACCGACATCAAGCGGGTCTCGAAGCCCGGGCTGCGGCGCTACGTGCCGACGGACTCGATCCCGCGGGTGCTCAACGGCATGGGCATCGCCATCCTCTCGACCTCCAAGGGCGTCCTGGTCGATCGGGAGGCCCGCAAGCAGAAGGTGGGCGGCGAGCTCATCTGCACGGTCTGGTAGGAGTCGCCATGTCCCGAGTCGGAAAGCTTCCGGTCAAGATCCCGGAGAAGTGCAAGGTGGCCGTGGACGGCACCACCGTGAAGGTGGAGGGGCCGAAGGGCAAGACCGCCTTCACCTTCAACCCCGTGGTGAAGGTGGTGGTGGACAAGGGCCAGGTGCAGGTGAGCCGGCCCGACGACAGCCGCCTCGCCAAGGGGCTGCACGGCCTGACCCGCACCCTGGTGAAGAACGCCCTGGAGGGCGTCACCAAGGGCTACGAGGACGCCCTGGAGATCAGCGGCGTCGGCTTCAAGGCCGAGCTCAAGGGCAAGGACCTGCACTTCGCCCTGGGCTTCTCCCACCCGGTGGTCTTCAAGCTGCCGGAGGGGGTCAGCGCCGAGGTGGACGCCAAGCAGACCCGCATCGTGGTGCGGAGCGCCGACAAGCACCTGCTCGGGCTCACCTCCGCGAAGATCCGCGGCCTGCGCCTGCCGGAGCCGTACAAGGGCAAGGGCATCAAGTACGCCACCGAGACCATCCGCCGCAAGGAAGGGAAGACCGGAGCGGCCTAAGCCGCCGGCTCATGCGCCGGCTGGGCACGCGCCGGCGCAAGGAGGAAGACCATGGCGAAGCACACCACCCCACGAGAGCGGCGCAAGGCCCGCATCCGCAAGAAGGTCACCGGCACGGCGGACCGCCCGCGCCTCTCCGTCTACAAGAGCCTCAACCACATCTACGCGCAGGTGGTGGACGACACCACCGGGCGCACCCTGGCGGCGGCCAGCACCGTCTCCAAGGCGCTCAAGGGCGAGGTGAAGGAGGACGCGAAGACCGACGCCGCCAAGAAGGTGGGCGCCGCCGTCGCCCGGGCCGCGCTCGACAAGGGCGTGACCCAGGTGGTCTTCGACCGCAACGGCTTCGACTACCACGGCCGCATCGCGGCGGTGGCGCAGGCGGCCCGCGAGGCCGGCCTGAAGTTCTAGGAGATTCCATGGCGCAACCCATCAACGCCAACGAGCTCGAGCTCACCGACCGGGTGGTCCACATCAACCGCGTCGCCAAGGTGGTCAAGGGCGGCCGGCGCTTCAGCTTCTCCGCGCTGATCGTGGTCGGCGACGGCCAGGGCCACGTCGGCATCGGGCTGGGCAAGGCCAACGAGGTCCCGGAGGCCATCCGCAAGGGCGGCGACCAGGCCAAGAAGCACCTCTTCAAGGTGCCGCTGCTCGGCACCACCATCCCGCACGAGGTGGTGGGCCACTTCGGCGCCGGCAAGGTGCTGCTGAAGCCGGCCGGGGAGGGCACCGGCGTCATCGCCGGCGGCGCCGTCCGCGCCGTGCTGGAGTCGGCCGGCATCCGCAACGTGCTCACCAAGAGCCAGGGCTCGCGCAACCCCCACAACGTGCTCAAGGCCACCGTGGACGGGCTGAAGCGGCTGCGCAACGCCGAGGACGTCGCCCGCCAGCGCGGCAAGAGCGCGGACGAGATCCGGGAGTAAGGAGCGGGACATGGCTGCCATCCAGGTGAAGCTCGTCCGAGGCCTCTCCCGCGTCCCCGCCCCGCAGCGGGTGGTGGTGCGCGGGCTGGGCCTCAAGAAGACCAACTCCACGAAGATCCTGCCCGACACCCCGCAGACGCTGGGGATGATCGCCAAGGTCGCCTACCTGGTGACCTGGGAGCGGGTGGACGCGCCGCCGCCGCAGGGGCGCGCCGCGCGCAAGAAGGCGGCCGCGAAGTAGTCCGCCGCCGCCAAGGGAAAGGAATCGCAGATGTCTCTCAGCCAGCTCAAGGCGCCCAGGGGCGCGAACCGGGAACGGAAGCGCGTCGGCCGCGGCCAGGCCTCCGGCCTGGGCAAGACCGCCGGCCGCGGCGGCAAGGGCCAGAAGGCCCGCAGCGGCAACATGCACTTCGAGGGGTTCGAGGGCGGCCAGATGCCGCTGCAGCGCCGCCTCCCGAAGTTCGGCTTCGTGAACCCCTTCCGGCGCGAGCTGGAGGAGGTCCAGGTGGCCCGCCTCGCCGGCCTGCCGGCCGGGGCGGTGGACGCCGCCTCGCTGAAGGCCGCCGGGCTGGTGGACGGCACCGGCGACGGCGTGGTGGTCCTGGGGACGGGCGAGCTCGCCGCCGCCTACCAGGTGAAGGCCGACCGGGTGACGGCCGGCGCCCGGGCCGCCATCGAGAAGGCCGGGGGCACGGTGGAGATCGTGCCGCGGCGGCAGACCATGGGCGAGCGGGCCAAGGCCGAGGCGATCCAGGCCCGGGCCGACAAGAAGGCGGCCAAGAAGAAGTAGGGCCCGCCGGCCGCTCGTCCCCCGCCAGCGGGCAGGGGCGCGTCCCCCGCGGCGGGGGCGCCCCGCCTCCTGCCGGAACCGCCGGCCGGCTCGTCGTCAGGGACGGGGAAATCCGGGCGGCCGCGGTGGTAGAGTGGCCGCCCCCGAGCGTGAGGTCTCCATGGTGTTCGGCAGCTTCGCCAACATGTTCCGCATCCCGGAGCTGCGCAAGCGGCTGCTCTTCTCGCTGGGCATCCTCGCCGTCTACCGGCTGGGGATCTTCGTCACCGCGCCCGGCGTGGACCGGGTCGCCATGCGCAAGGTGGTCCAGTCCTCGGGCGGCCTGCTCGGGCTGTTCAACCTCTTCTCGGGCGGCGCCCTCGAGCAGCTCTCCATCTTCGCGCTCGGGATCATGCCGTACATCTCCGCCTCCATCATCCTCCAGCTCCTCACCGTGGTGGTCCCGGCGCTGGAGAAGATGCAGAAGGAGGGGGAGATCGGGCGGCGGCGCATCAACCAGTACAGCCGCTACCTGACCATCGCCCTCTCGGTGGTCCAGGGCTGGGGCATCGCCAGCTACCTGGAGTCGCTGCGCGACCCGGGCGGCATCTCGGTGGTCCCGAACCCGGGCTGGAGCTTCCGGCTCCTCACCATGATCTCGCTGGCCGCCGGCACCGCCTTCATCATGTGGATGGGCGAGCAGATCACCGAGCGCGGCATCGGCAACGGCATCTCGCTCATCATCTTCGCCGGCATCGTGGCCCGCGTCCCCGACGCCGCCTACCAGACCTGGGCCGCCTACAAGAGCGGCGGCAACCTCGACGAGTTCAAGGTCATCACCCTGGCCGCGCTGATGGTGGCGGTGGTGGCGGTGATCGTCTTCTTCGAGCGCGGGCAGCGCCGCATCCCGGTGCAGTACGCCAAGCGGGTGGTGGGCCGGAAGCTCTACGGCGGCCAGTCCACCCACCTGCCGCTCAAGGTGAACACCGCCGGCGTCATCCCGCCCATCTTCGCCTCCTCGATCCTGCTCTTCCCCGCGACCCTGGCCTCCTGGTTCCCCTTCCTCTCGCGGGTCTCGGACGAGCTGCACCCCGGCACCTGGACCTACAACGTCCTCTACGTGCTCTTCATCATCTTCTTCGCCTACTTCTACACCTCGGTCACCTTCAACCCGGTGGACGTGGCCGACAACCTCAAGAAGTACGGCGGCTACATCCCCGGCATCCGCCCGGGCAAGAGCACCGCCGACTACATCGACCACGTGCTCTCGCGGATCACCTTCGGCGGCGCCATCTACATCGCCGCGGTCTGCGTGCTGCCGACGCTCCTCATCACCCAGTTCGGCGTGCCCTTCTACTTCGGCGGCACCGCCCTGCTCATCGTGGTGGGCGTGGCGCTCGACACCGTGCAGCAGATCGAGGGGCACCTCATCACCCGGCACTACGAGGGCTTCACCGGCCCCCGCGGGCCGCGGATCCGCGGCCGCCGCCTGGAGACGGGCGCCGCGGCCAACGCGTAGGGGCGCGTCCGCCGCGGACGCGAGGGAGACGCCGTGATCCTGATCCTGCTCGGGCCCCCCGGGGCCGGCAAGGGCACGCAGGCCAAGCTCCTGGCGACGGAGCTCCGCATCCCGCACATCTCGACCGGCGACATGTTCCGCGACCACAAGGCGCGGGGCACCGAGATCGGCCGGCAGATCCAGGCCATCATGGACTCGGGCGGCCTGGTCACCGACGAGATCACCAACGCCATGGTGAAGGACCGGCTCTCCCGGCCCGACGTCGCCCCGGGCTTCATCCTCGACGGCTACCCCCGCACCACCGCGCAGGCCGAGGTGCTGGAGGGGCTGCTGCGCGCCCTGGGCCGCTCCCTGGACCGGGTGCTCTCCTACGAGGTGCCGGAGGCGGCGGTGGTGGACCGCATCGGCGGGCGGCGGAGCTGCCCGAAGTGCGGGGCCGTCTACCACGTCACCGCCAGCCCGCCGAAGGCGGCCGGCCTCTGCGACCGCGACGGGGCCGCGCTGGTGCTGCGCGAGGACGATCGGCCGGAGAACGTGAAGAAGCGGATGCAGGAGTACGCGGCCAAGACGGCGCCGCTGAAGCGCTTCTACCAGGACCGGGGCCAGGTGGCCGAGGTCGACGCCACCCGGTCGCCCGAGGCCATCCTCGCGGCCACCCTGCGGCTGCTGGGCCGCTGAGGGCGCGCCGTGCTCCACCCGGACCGGGTCACGCTCCGCACCGCGGAGGAGATCGCCGGCATCGGCGCCGCCTGCGCCGTGGTCCACGGCGTCCTCGAGGAGATCCGGGCGCTGGTGGCGCCGGGGCTCGCCACCGCGGAGATCGACCGGCTGGCGGCGGCGCGGCTCGCGGAGCGCGGGGCCAGCCCCGCCTTCCTCGGCTACCACGGCTACCCGGCGACCATCTGCGTCTCGGTGAACGAGCAGGTGGTGCACGGCATCCCCTCGGCGCGCCAGGTGCTGCGCGAGGGGGACCTGGTCTCGCTCGACTTCGGGGCGGTCCTGGACGGCTGGTACGGCGACGCCGCGATCACCGTGCCGGTGGGGCGCGCCTCGCCGGAGGCGCTGCGCCTCGTCGAGACCACGCGCGAGGCGCTCGACCGGGCCGTGGCCGCCGCCCGGCCGGGCAACCGGCTCGGCGACGTCGGCGCCGCGGTGCAGCGCCACGTGGAGGCGATGGGGTACTCGGTGGTCCGGGACTTCGTCGGCCACGGCATCGGCCGCCAGCTCCACGAGCCCCCCCAGATCCCGAACTTCGGGAGCCCGGGGACGGGGCTGCTGCTGCGCCCGGGCATGGTCCTGGCCATCGAGCCGATGGTCAACGCCGGGGGCGCCGAGGTGGATCTCCTCGGCGACGGGTGGACCGCCGTGACCGCGGACGGCAGGCTTTCCGCGCACTTCGAGCACACCGTGGCGGTCACCGGGGACGGACCGGTGGTCCTCGGGCTGGAGGGGACGGGCCGGGGCGACTGAAGCGACAAGGAAACCAGGCGGTTGCGTGCTGCCCCCGGAAGGTCCGGCGCAGCCTTGCAGGGAAAAAACGCCTGTGTTATAGGGCCCGCTCGCGTTCACCCCCAGGATGCGCGAGGGGAGGGGCGCCAGCGATTCGAGAACCGGCGGCGAGCCCCTCCGAAGAGGAGGCGCGCCGCCCGTCCCGCCGGAAGGTGCGGCGGGGCTTTTTGTCTGCAACGACGGGTACTTTCCGGGAGGCTGCCGAGGTCATGAAGGTCCGCGCGTCGGTGAAGAAGATCTGCGACAAGTGCAAGGTGATCAAGCGCAAGGGCGTCGTCCGGATCATCTGTCCCGCCAACCCCCGCCACAAGCAGCGCCAGGGCTAGTCCCGCCCGCGCCCCAGGAGACGAACCAGAATGGCTCGCATCGCAGGCGTCGACCTTCCCCGCGAGAAGCGCATCGAGATCTCGCTCCAGTACATCTACGGGATCGGCAAGACCACCGCGAAGGCGCTCTGCGCCAAGGCGGAGGTCGACCCGGTGACCCGGACCAAGGATCTCACCGACGACGAGGTGCGCCGCATCCGCGAGGCCATCGAGCAGTCGGTCAAGGTCGAGGGCGACCTGCGGCGCGACGTCTCCATGAACATCAAGCGGCTCATGGACCTCGGCTGCTACCGCGGCCTGCGCCACCGCAAGGGGCTGCCGGTCCGCGGGCAGCGCACCCACACCAACGCCCGGACCCGCAAGGGACCGAAGCGCGGGCTGATCCGCAAGCCGGCCGCCGCGGCCCCGGCGCCCGCCCCCAAGGCCTGACCAACCGTGAACCCTCGCGGCGCGGGCCCTACGCCCCGCCGGGAATCGGAGAACCAGAGTGGCTGACGAGAAGCTGACCACCGAGAAGCCGGCCAAGAAGCCGGAGGCCGCCGCCGCCGCGCCCGCCAAGGCGGAGGAGTCGTCCGCGCCGGCGGCGCCCAACCTCACCGGCATGGAGCCCATCACCGCCTCGCCCGTGACCCCGAAGAAGGGGAAGAAGCGGGTGAAGAAGAACGTGGCGGCCGGGATCGTCCACATCGCCGCGACCTTCAACAACACCATGGTCACCATCACCGACGTCACCGGGAACGTGCTCTCCTGGTCGTCGGCCGGCGCGCGCGGCTTCAAGGGCTCGCGCAAGTCGACGCCGTTCGCCGCGCAGGTGGCGGCCGGCGACGCCGCCGCCAAGGCCATGGAGCACGGCCTGAAGACCGTCTCGGTGCAGGTGAGCGGCCCGGGCGCCGGGCGCGAGTCGGCGCTGCGCGCCCTCTCGGCCGCCGGCCTGAAGATCACGCTGATCCGCGACGTCACCCCCATCCCGCACAACGGCTGCCGGCCGCCGAAGCGCCGCCGCGTCTAGTCCAAGGAGATCGACACGTGGCTCGTTACACCGACAGCGTCTGCCGGCTCTGCCGCCGCGAGAACCTCAAGATGTACCTGAAGGGGGATCGCTGCTACACGGACAAGTGCGCCATCGAGCGCCGGCCCTATCCCCCCGGCCAGCACGGCCAGGGCCGCACCAAGTTCTCGGAGTACGGCGTCCAGCTCCGCGAGAAGCAGAAGGTGAAGCGCATGTACGGCCTGCTCGAGGCCGACTTCCGCCACGCCTTCAAGAACGCCGCCGCCGGGAAGGGTAAGACCGGCGAGAACCTGCTCCAGGCCCTGGAGCTGCGCCTCGACAACGTCGTCTTCCGGCTGGGCTTCGCCGACACCCGGAACGAGGGGCGGCAGCTGGTGCGGCACGGCCACTTCAAGGTGAACGGCCGGAAGGTGGACGTCCCGTCCTTCCGCCTGCGCACCGGCGACGTCGTCGAGCTCAAGGACCGCTCGCGCAAGGTGGTCCGCATCAGCGAGGCGCTGGAGGCGGTGGACCGCCGCGGCGTCCCGCAGTGGCTCGAGCTGGACAAGGCGGGCTTCAAGGGCACCGTGAAGACCTCGCCGGCCCGCGAGGACATCACCATGCCCATCCAGGAGCAGCTCATCGTCGAGCTCTACTCGAAGTAGCGGGAATCGGACCCGGACAACCCACGGACGGCCGCGCGCCCCACGGGTCCCCGCTCCGCTCGGCTGGCGGCGGCGGGGAGGGGGCGGCGGACCAGGAGACAGCCATGGCAGACGCCATCGTGACGAAGAACTGGCGAGACCTCATCAAGCCCCGCGGGCTGGCGGTCGACCCGGACAGCCTCACCAACACCTACGGCAAGTTCATCGCCGAGCCCCTGGAGCGGGGCTTCGGCATCACCCTCGGCAACTCGCTGCGCCGGGTCCTGCTCTCCAGCCTGCAGGGCGCCGCCATCACCTCGGTGAAGATCGAGGGGGTGGAGCACGAGTTCATGACCATCCCCGAGGTGGCCGAGGACGTCACCGACATCATCCTCAACCTCAAGGAAGTGCTGCTGCAGATCCACACCAACGAGGGGAAGACCCTCCGCATCGAGGCCGAGGGGCCCCGCGAGGTGAAGGCCGGCGACATCATCGGCGACGGCCAGGTGGAGGTCCTGAACCCGGGCCAGCACCTCTTCACCATCAGCGAGGGCGGCCGGGTGCGGATGGAGCTCTCCGCCCGGCGCGGCCGCGGCTACGTCCCGGCCGAGCGCAACAAGGTGGCCGGCCAGCCCATCGGCACCATCCCCATCGACGCGCTCTTCAGCCCCATCCGCAAGGTGAACTACCAGGTCACCAACGCCCGCGTCGGCCAGCAGACCGACTACGACCGCCTCGGCCTCGAGGTCTGGACCGACGGCTCGGTCGCCCCGGCCGACGCGGTGGCCTACGCCGCCAAGATCGTCAAGGAGCAGCTCTCGATCTTCATCAACTTCGACGAGACCGAGGAGCCGGCCGAGGAGATCAAGCCGGTGGAGGAGGCCAAGCTCAACGAGAACCTCTTCCGCTCGGTGGACGAGCTCGAGCTCTCGGTGCGCAGCGCCAACTGCCTCCAGAACGCCAACATCAAGACCATCGGCGACCTCGTGCAGAAGACCGAGGCCGAGATGCTGAAGACCAAGAACTTCGGCCGGAAGTCGCTCAAGGAGATCAAGGAGATCCTGGCGGAGATGGGGCTCTCCCTGGGCGTGAAGCTGGAGAACTGGCCGCCCAAGAGCGCGCCGCCGGCCCCGAAGCCGTAGCCGGCTCGACCCGAACGGAGAACAACCCATGAAGCATCGCATCGCGGGCCGGAGGCTCGACCGGACCACCGAGCACCGCACGGCCATGTTCCGGAACATGGTCAGCTCGCTGCTCCGGCACGAGCGGATCCAGACCACCACGCCCAAGGCCAAGGAGCTGAAGCGGATCGCCGACAAGGTGATCACCCTGGGCAAGAAGGGCACCGCGCACGCGCGCCGCCTGGCCTACCGGCAGGTCCGCGACGTCGAGGTGCTGAACAAGCTCTTCGACACCCTGGGTCCGCGCTTCGCGGCGCGCCCCGGCGGCTACACCCGCATCGTCAAGCTGGGGCGGCGGCCGGGCGACAACGCCGAGGTGGCGGTGATCGAGCTGGTCGAGAAGGCTCCCGCCGAGGTCCCGGCGGCCGAGGGCAAGGGCGCCAAGGGCGAGGCCAAGGCCGAGCCGAAGGCGAAGAAGCCCGAGGCGGCGAAGAAGCCGGAGGCGGAGAAGAAGCCCAAGGCGGAGAAGAAGCCCAAGGCCGAGAAGAAGCCCAAGGCCGAGAAGCCGGCCAAGAAGGAGAAGGCCGGGGCGTAGCAGCCCGGCCTTCGAAGGAGATCCCGATGGCAGTCGTCCTCCGGCTCTCGCGAGCCGGCACGCACAAGGCGCCGTTCTACCACGTGGTGGCCACCGACTCGCGCAAGCCGCGCGACGGCGCCTACCTCGAGGACGTCGGCATCTACGACCCGACCCGCCGGCCCGAGCTCATCAAGCTGAAGAGCGACCGGATCGAGTACTGGCTGAAGCAGGGCGCCCGCCCCAGCGAGACCGTCGCCGAGGTGCTGCGCAAGGCCAGGAAGGCCGCCGAGCCGGCCGAGGCCAAGAAGTAGGGAGGCGGCGTGCGCGACCTGGTCCTCTGGCTGGCGCGCCAGCTCGTCGGGGATCCGGAGGCCGTCCGGGTGGAGGCCGTCGAGCGCGAGCGCTCCACGGTCTTCGAGCTGTCGGTGGGCCCGGACGACCTCGGTCGCGTCATCGGCCGCGGCGGGCGGACCGCCAAGGCCTTCCGCACCGTCCTCGAAGCCGCCGCGCGCCGCGAGGGCAAGCGGGCGGTGCTCGACATCCTCGACTGACCCGTGGCCTGGGTCCGCATCGGCAAGGTGGTGCGGGCGCTGGGCCTCCAGGGGTTCCTGGGGGTGGCGGGCCGGGAGGACGGGACGGAGGGGCTCCGCCGCGTCCGGCTCCGGCGGCCGGGCGGCGAGCCGGAGGAGCGGGTGGTGCTGGAGGAGCGGCCGCAGGGGCGGCTGTGGGCGGTCCGGGTGGCCGGCGTGGCCGACCGGACCGCGGCGGAGGGTTGGGTGGGAGCCGAGGTGCTGGCGGAACGCGGCGACCTCGGGGATGCTGGGCCGGGCCGGCACCTCTGGGCCGACCTGGAGGGGCTGCCGGTGGTGACGGCGGCCGGCGTCCCGGTCGGGAAGGTGACCGGGCTCGCGCCCACGGGCGCGGTGGACGTGCTGGTGGTGACGGGCGAGGGCGGGGAGGTGCTGATCCCCCTCGCGCCCTACGTGGCGGTGGAGGTGGACCGGGTGGTGGTGGATCCGCCGGACGGGCTCCTGGAGCTGGCGAGGAAAGAGGAGGAGCGAACGACGAGGAGCCCCCGCGGGGGACGCTGACGTGGCCGCGCTCGAGGTCGAGATCCTCACGCTGTTCCCCCGGATGTGCACGGGGTATCTCGGCGAGAGCATCCTGGGAAAGGCCCAGGAGGCCGGGCTGGTGGCGGTGCGGGTCACCGACATCCGCGAGCACGCCGCGGGCCGCCACCGGGTGGCGGACGACGCCCCCTACGGCGGGGGAGCGGGGATGGTGATGAAGCCCGAGCCGCTCACCGAGGCCATCGAGGCGGCGGTGGGACGCCTCCCCGGGGCCCGCGTGCTGCTCACCAGCCCGCGGGGCCGGCGGCTGGACCAGGCGCTGGCCCGGGAGCTGGCGGGGGCGGGGCGGCTGGTGATCGCCTGCGGGCGGTACGAGGGCGTGGACGAGCGGGTGCGGGCGGTGGTGGACGAGGAGGTCTCGGTGGGCGACGTGGTGCTCACCGGGGGAGAGCTGGCGGCGCTGTGCATCGTGGACGCCGCCGCGCGGTTGGTGCCGGGCGTGCTCGGGAACGAGCAGAGCGCGGGACAGGAGAGCTTCTCGGGCGAGGGCGGGCTGCTGGAGCACCCGCACTACACCCGGCCCCCGGCGTACCGGGGGATGGAGGTGCCGGCGGTCCTCCTCTCGGGAGACCACCGGCGGATCGAGCGGTGGCGGCGGCGCGAGGCGCTGCGCGTCACCCGGGAGCGGCGGCCGGACCTCTTCGCGAGGCTGCGGCTGTCGGAAGAGGACCTGCGGCTCCTGGGAGCCGGCGAGGACGAGTCGTAGGAAGGGAGAGCGAGGACCATGCTGCGCAAGGCCATCGGCGAGATCGAGCGGAAGTACCTCCGCAAGGACGTCCCGGAGTTCCGGGCGGGCGACACCGTCCGCGTCCACACCAAGATCAAGGAAGGCGACAAGGAGCGCATCCAGGTCTTCGAGGGCGTGGTCATCCGCCACCGGAAGGGCGCGGCGCGCGCCACCTTCACCGTCCGCAAGGTGAGCTACGGCGTCGGCGTGGAGCGCATGTTCCCGGTCCACAGCCCGCGCATCGACAAGATCGAGGTCATGGGCCACGGCGAGGTGCGGCGCTCGCGCCTCTACTACCTGCGCGACCTGCAGGGCAAGGCGGCCCGCCTGACGCAGGAGGAGGGGACCGGCGAGGCCGCCGCCCCCGCCGCTCCGGCGACCCCGGCCGCCACCCCGGCGCCGGCGCCCTAGCGGGCGGCGCGCCCCTGGGGCGGTGCCGGACCGTCGCGATCCTTCCCCACGCCGCCGGGTGAAGCTAGGATCCGCCCGGCGTGCTGCTCCTCGAGATCGCGGCCCAGGGCGTGAAGGGCGTGGCTCCGGCCGGCGGCCGGCTCACGTTCCGTCCCGGCTACAACGTCGTCGCGGTCGACGGCCCGGTGCTGCGCCGCCTCGTCGAGGCGCTGCTCTACCCCGGCCCCCGCGACGGCGACGCCATCCCCCGGTCGGTGGCCGGTCCCGGGGGCGGCCCGGTCCGGGCAGGCCTCAGCCTGACCGGCAACGACAAGGTGACCTACCGGCTGGTGCGGGACTTCGCGGCCGGCATCCAGCTCCACCGCTTCGATCCCCAGCAGCGCTCCTTCGCGCTGGTCTCGCAGGACCCCGCCGCGATCGCCACCCACCTCCAGCAGACCGCCGGGATCCCCTCGCGCCGCCGGCTGGCGGCACTGCTGGCCCTGGCGGCGGCCGAGCTCCCGTCGAAGGCCGCGCCCGCCGGGCTGGGCGGCGCCGCGCCGGCGGCTCCGGCGGCGCGCAGGCCGGTGAGCCCCGCCGAGCTCCAGCGGAAGCTGGGCGAGCTGCGGGGGGAGCTGGAGCGGGCCCGGAAGGCGGAGAAGCTCCAGTACCGCCTCGACGGGCTGCAGGGGCGCCTCTTCAAGCTGGAGGAGGCGCTGCGGGAGGGAGCGCGGATCCGCGAGGGCGCGGAGGGGGCGCGGGCCTCGCTGGGGGGGCTGGCGGCGGTGGAGGCGGTGGCGGCGCGCCTCGGGGATCCCGAGGCGCGGCTCGCGGCCTTCGCCAGGGCGGCGGGGAAGCGGGACGAGGCCCTGGCGCGCGCCGCGGAGGAGCGAGCCGCCATCGACGAGGTGGAGGGGCGGGGCGACGGGGCCCCTCCGTGGCTCGACCCGGGCGTGCTGGGCGGCGCGGCCGGCGGCCTCCTGGCCTTCGCCGCGGGGGCCTGGGGCATGGCCCACGGGAGCGGGGTGCGGTACGTGGCGCTCCTCGACATCCCGGCCTTCGGCTTCGCCGCCTGGACGGCGCTGCGCCGCATCGAGGGGCTGGAGGAGCGGAGCCGGGTGGGCCGCCGCCGCAAGGTGGTGGAGGAGCGGGAGCGGAAGGCGGCCGAGCAGTTCGAGCGCGACGCCGGGGAGGTCCGGCAGGCGCTGAAGGAGCTGGGGGCGGCGGGCCTCCCGGAGCTGCGGGAGCAGCTCGGGAAGCTGGCCGGGGCGCGGGCCGCGGCCGCGGAGTGGCAGGCGAAGCTGGAGGCCTGGGAGGGCCAGCCCGAGACGCGGGGCGCCCGCGAGGAGCGGGCCCGGGTCGAGGCGGAGCTGCGCGAGGTGGAGGGCGAGCTGTCGGCCGAGGCCGGCGGGTACGTGCGCGACCCCCGGTCGGTGGAGGCGGAGATCGCCCGGCTGGAGCAGGAGGCGGCGGCGCCCCCGGAGCCCGCCGCGGTCGAGGCCCCGGCCGCGCCCGCGGCGCCGGCGGTCGAGCCGCTCCGCGGCCTGCTGGAGCGCGCCGCGGCCGAGATCGGCCAGAGCCCCACCGCGCTGGCCCGGGGCCTCCAGGCCAAGGCCTCGCAGCACCTGGCGGCGCTGACCGGGCAGCGGCTCGCCGGCCTGTCGGTGGACGATCGCGGGAACCTGACGGCGCTCTCCGGAGGCCGGCCGCAGCCCGCCCTGGGGCTGCCGCCGGGCGACCGGGACGCCTGCTTCCTGGCGCTGCGGCTGGCCCTGATGGAGCAGGCGCTGGCCGGGGCCCAGGCGGTCGCGCTCTGCGACGACGCCTTCGCCGGCCTGCCCGAGGCCGGGCGGCGCATGGCCGCCCGGCTCCTCAAGGCCGCCGCCCGGCCGGGCCAGCTCCTCCACGCCACCCGCGACCCGCTCTTCCGGGAGGCGGCGGACCACGCCGTCTAGGGCGGGAGCGCCATGGCCATCCGGGGCGAGAGCGCCAGCGCGCGCGGCCGGCGGGGCGAGGAGGTGGCCGCCGCCTGGCTGCGGACCCAGGGCTTCGAGGTGCTGGCGCGCAACCACGCCACCCGGCGCGGTGAGGTGGACCTGGTCTGCCGCGAGGGGGAGACGACCTGCTTCGTCGAGGTCCGCTCCCGGTCGCGGCTCGACCACGGGACGCCGGCGGAGAGCGTCACCGTCGGCAAGGCGCGCCGGGTGGTGGCGGCGGCCACCGACTGGGCGGTGCGCCACGGCGGGATGGACCGGCCGTTCCGCTTCGACGTGGTGGCGGTGGAGTGGGCCCCCGAGGGGCCGCGCTTCGCCCTGTTCCGGGGGGCCTTCGACGCCTCCGGCGTCCCTCGCTAGGAGCCCGCCGTGGCCGGACCCGGGACCCTCTACGTGGTGGCGACGCCCATCGGCAACCTCGGCGACCTGTCGCCGCGGGCCGCGGAGGTGCTGCGCGCCGCCTCGGCGGTGGTGGCCGAGGACACCCGGCGCACCCGGCGGCTCTTCGCGCACCTGGGCGCCGAGCCCCCGCCGCTGCTCTCGCTGCCCGCCTTCGACGAGCGGGGGCGGCTCGGCCCGCTGCTCGGGCGGCTGGAGGCCGGGGAGAGCCTGGCGCTGTGCACCGACGCCGGCACCCCGGGCGTCTCCGATCCCGGGCAGCGGCTGGTGGCGGCGGCCTGGGAGCTGGGGGCGCGGGTGGTGCCCATCCCCGGGCCCAGCGCCGCGCTGGCGGCCCTCTCCGCCTCGGGCCTGCCCTCCGACCGGTTCCTGGTGGCCGGCTTCCTGCCGCGCAAGGGCGGCGGGCGGGCCCGGGCGCTGGAGGCGCTGGCGCGCCTGCCCGCCACCCTGGTGCTGTTCGAGGCGGGGAACCGGACGGCGGCGACCCTCGACGACCTGCGCCGGGCCCTGGGGGACCGGCGGGCGGTGCTGGCCCGGGAGCTGACCAAGCTGCACGAGGAGCTCGCCCGCGGACGCCTCTCCGAGCTGCTCGCCCGCTTCCCCGGGGAGGTGCGCGGCGAGGTGACGCTGGTGGTGGAGGGGGCGGGCGACGGTGGCGGGGCGGAGGAGGAGGCCGCGGCGCCCGGGGAGGTCGAGCCCCTCGAGGAGGAGCTGGCGCGGCGCCTGGGGGCCGGCGAGCCGGCCAGCGCCCTGGCCCGCGACGTGGCGCGGGCCCGCGGTCTCCCGCGGCGCGAGGTCTACGCGCTGCTCTCGCGGCTCAAGGCGCGCCCGTAGGGCGGGCCCGCCCCCCGCCGCGCCCGGTCAGAAGCTGACGGCGGCGTTCACCGCCACCGTGAGCAGCGTCGAGTCGGTGACGCGGAAGCGCCGGCCCGGCAGGTCCCAGCGGAAGTCGAAGTTGGGGTTGCTCGGCGGGTAGACCACCTCGTTGGAGACGTGGCCCAGCGCCTCGCCGCTGACGAGGTGCGAGGTGGCGTACTGCCAGGCGCCCAGCGCGGAGAGGCTCACGTACCGGGAGGCGCGCAGCACGAGCCCGAGCGAGGCGCCGGCGCTCAGGTAGGCCTGGTTGTGCATCAGCTTCCCGGTGGCCGGGGTCAGCTCGTCGTACCAGCGGCCGCTGCTGGTGACGTCGCCGGTGAGGCGGAGGTCGACGCTGAACTTCTGCGCCGTGGCCCTGTCCTCGTAGGGCACCAGCTCGGCGCCGAAGATCATCCCGGCGACCAGCGGGGGGGCGGCCTCGGTGAGCTGCTTCGCCGCCGTCTTGCACAGGCCCGGCGAGACCGAGGTCATCTGGCCGATGACCGCGAGGTCGGCGGCGTGGTCGCAGTTCGAGTAGGTGCCGCTCGACTTCTGGGGGATGCGGACGTGGGCCTGGAAGTACGGGTCGGCCGGCCCCATGCGCTTCGAGAGGGCGGTGGCCAGCTCGTAGACCCAGATCTTGCGCCCCACCCCGGCGCGCGCCGACGAGGCGAAGCTGGGCGCGTCGAAGAAGCTCGCCGCGGTGAGGCGGCCCGCCGCCGGGTCGAAGCGGGCGGCGGTGGGGACGGTGACGTCGAAGGAGACCACCCAGGTCGGCGCGAACGGGACCTTGCGCTCGTTGAGGATGCCCCAGGCGATCCCCACCTTGAGGTCGTCGAGGGCCCCGCCGGCGTACAGGGTCTTGCCCACCGGGAAGAAGGGGCAGGGCGCCGCCGCCGTGCAGGAGGCGCCGTTGGCGTCGATCCCGTAGTAGCCGGCGGCGGCGTTGGGCGAGAGCGCCGAGGTGCCGGCGGAGGCGTCCTTCCAGGTGGCGTCGTCGTTCAGCACGTAGGGCAGCTCGGCGCGCAGCTCCAGGTCGTGCCAGAGGCCCACGTGGAGCGCCGGCACCAGGCGGTTCGTCACCTCGGAGTAGTCGAGCTCGACGTTGTCGTTGACGACCCCGACGCCCGGGCTCCCGCCGTTGTCGCCGTACTCGCGGGTGATGCGGGCGCGGTGCTGGGTCCGCTCCCACCGGACCTCGAGCCGGAGGTCGAAGGCGCTGCCGGGCTCCCCGCTGGAGGAGACGCGGGTGATCTCCGCGCCCAGGGCCGGCGCGGCCGCGAGGGTGCCGGCGATCAGGGTCGCGAGGGTGGGGAGCCGGCCCATCTTGTCTCCTCCGTGCGAGCGGAAACCCGTGTGAACAGGAAGGAAAACTCGGATGGGACGCTAGCAGCGGGCCCGAATGGGGTCAAGTTGCCGGCCGGCGCCTCACTCCTCGGTCCCGCGCAGCCCGAGCTCCTTCATCTTCACCTGGAGCGACTTTCGCGAGATCTGGAGCTTCTTGGCGGCGCGGGTGACGTTCCCGCCGGTCTCCTCGAGGGCCCGGGAGATGAGCTCCCGCTCCAGCTCGGCCTGGGCGTGCCGGACGATCTCCTTCATCGAGGCGCCGCTGGGGGCGGCGATGGCGCCGAGCGGGCCGACGGCGGCGATGGGGGCGGGCGCGCCGCCGCGCTCCCGCAGGCTGTCGGGCAGCGAGGCGGCGAGGATGGTGGGGCCGTCGGCGAAGAGCACCGACCGCTCCATCAGGTTCTCCAGCTCGCGGATGTTCCCCGGCCAGGAGTAGCCGAGCAGCAGCTGCATCGCCTCCTCCTCGATGCCCTCGACGCGCTTGCCGAGCCGGCGGTCGTACTTCTCGATGAAGTGGGCCACCAGCGGCGGGATGTCCTCGCGCCGCTCCCGCAGCGGCGGCAGGGCCATGGGGACCACCGCCAGCCGGTAGTAGAGGTCCTCGCGGAAGCGCCCGTCGGCGATGAGGGCCTTGAGATCGCGGTTGGTGGCGGCGATGAGCCGCACGTCCACGTGGATGGTCTTGATGCCGCCGACCCGCTCGAACTCCGACTCCTGGAGCGCGCGCAGCAGCTTCACCTGCATCTCGACGGGGATCTCGCCGATCTCGTCGAGGAAGAGGGTGCCGCCGTCGGCCAGCTCGAACCGGCCGGGCTTCGACCCCACCGCGCCGGTGAAGGCCCCCTTCTCGTAGCCGAAGAGCTCGCTCTCCACGAGGTCCTTGGGGATGGCGGCGCAGTTCACCTTGATGAGCGGCCGGTCGCGGCGCGAGGAGCCGAGGTGGATCTCCCGCGCCACCAGCTCCTTGCCGGTGCCGCTCTCGCCGGTGATGAGGACGGTGGAGGGGGAGTCGGCCACCCGGGCCACCATGTCGAAGACCTGCCGCATGGCGGCCGCCTGGCCGACCAGCGGCGGTCGCTCGGCGCCCGGGGCGGCGTGGACGTTCTGGCGCTCCAGCTCGTGGGCCCGCGCCGCCTTGGCGATGACCTTCTTCAGCTCCTCCTGCTCGAAGGGCTTGGTGACGTAGTCGAAGGCCCCGGCCTTGAGGGCGGCCACGGCGCTGTCCACCGTCCCGTGGGCGGTGATGAGGATCACCGGCACGTCCGGGTACTGGATCCCGACCCGCTGGAGCAGCTCCATGCCCCCGAGCCGCGGCATCACCAGGTCGGTGACCACCACCTCGACCGGCGTCTTCTGGAGGACCGCCAGCGCCTGCTCGCCGTCGGCGGCGGTGGTGACCTCGTACCCCTCGCGCTTCAGCATGGCCGCGAGGACGCGCCGGATGTTCAGCTCGTCGTCGACGATCAGGACGTGGGCCACGGGCCGACTCCTACCATCATTCCGGCCGCAGGGGCACCGCCCGGCGGCGGGGGCGGGCCGTCAGACGGCGCGGTCGGGGCGGCGCTTGCGGCGGCGCCGGCGGTGGCGGCCGCGCTCGGCCGGCACCGGGGTCCGGGCCCCGGCCCGCTCCTCGGCCCGGGGCTCCGGCTTCTCCTCCCAGAGCGCCGGCAGGGAGATGACGAACTCGGCCCCCTCGTCCGGTGCGGAGCGCACCAGGATGGAGCCGCCGTGGGCCCGGACGATGCGCTGGCAGATGGCCAGCCCCAGCCCGGTGCCCTTCTCCTTGGTGGTGTAGAAGGGCACGAAGATGTGCTCGCGCGCCTCCTCGGGGACGCCCGGGCCGGTGTCGCGGAAGATCACCTCGACGGTGTCGCTGCGCCGGGGGGCCTCGCGCCACACCGCCAGCTCGTCCCGGGCCAGGCGGGTGGCGACCTCCAGCCGGCCGCCCCGGGGCATCGCCTGCACGGCGTTGAGCGCCAGGTTGAGGAAGACCTGGCGGAGCTGCTCCGCGTCGCAGCTCACCCGGGGGAGCGGGCGCTGCAGCTCGACCTGGAGCTCCACCGAGGGCGGCACCTCGGCGCCGAGGAGCTTCAGGGTCCGCTCCAGGATCTCGTTCACGTCCCCGGGGACCAGCAGCGTCTTGGCCGGGCGCGAGTAGTCGAGGAACTGCGAGACCACGCCGTTCAGCCGGCGCACCTCGTCGGCGATGATCCCCAGGAACTCGCGCTGCTGCTCGGCGTCGGCCTCGGCCGGCCGCGGGCCCTTGCCCTCGGCGGGCACCAGCAGCTGGATGGCCCCCTGGATGGCCGCCAGGGGGTTGCGGATCTCGTGGGCCAGGCCGGCCGCCATCTCGCCCAGCGCCGCCAGCCGGTCCCGCTCCTTCATCTGCTGGTAGAGCTTGGAGTTCTCGAAGACCAGCGCGGCCCGCTCCGCCACCTCGAGCAGCGCGGCGATCTCGTTGGAGGCGAAGGCCTCGGGGACGCGCTCGTCCCAGCAGGCCAGGAAGCCGATGACCCGGTCGCCGGCGGTGAGCGGCATGCAGATGCCGGCCTTCATGGAGGCCATGGCCGCGCGGGCGTCGCCGAGCCGCTTCAGCTCCTCGGCCAGCGCCGCCGGGCCGGCCCGGCCGCCGGCCTCGGGCGGGAGCAGGGCGCGCAGCTCGGCCATCCGCCGGTCGATGTTCTCGAGGAGGATGGCCTTCTGGGCGGTCCCGGCCGCCCCGAGCACGGCCCGGGCCGTGGCCGGCTCCAGGAAGGGGGAGGGCGGGGGGCCGCGGGCGTCGAGCAGCCGGTAGCCGGGCCGGTCGTCGGCGACCAGCCAGAGCGAGGCGTGGGTGACGCGGCGGGTCTCGACCAGCCCGTCGAGCAGCACCGAGCCCAGCCGCAGCGGGTCGATCACCGTGGCGATGCGGTCGCGCAGGGTCTCGAGCTGCCGGACCAGCTCGTACCGCTCGCGGAACAGCGTCACCACCACCCACTCCTCCACCTTGTCCCGCATGGGCTCGAAGAGCGAGAGGATGACGAAGGACGCCACCAGGGTGTTGAAGAAGAAGAGCTCCGGCCGGTTGCCGACCCAGGAGACCAGCCCGCCGTAGACGGCGACGAAGACCAGCCCCACCGCGATGGCCACCACCACCTTCCCCAGGAACTCGTGCAGGTCGAGCAGCCGGTGGCGCTGCAGCGTCTGCGACAGGAAGAACATGAAGAAGGTGAGGGCCATCGCCCCCAGCCCGTCGAGCGGGTAGGGGATCCCGAAGCGCGGCAGCACGTCGAGGGTGGAGAAGGACAGCGCCACCAGGGCGCCGACGAAGAGGTACTGCAGGCGGGCGCGCTCGACGCGGGTGGGCGCGGCGAGCAGCTTGCGCCAGAGCACAGAGAGCGAGGCGGCGAGCCCGGCCACCACGTAGACGGTCACCGCCACCTGGGCGATGCGGGAGTGGACCAGGGGCGAGAGCGCCACCGCCAGCCCGGAGAGGGAGCCCCCGAGCATGGCGTTGCGGGCGCGGCGCGCCGGGCGCCGGGCCACCCCCAGGAACTCGAGGAAGAAGGCCAGGCCGGTGGCCGGCAGCAGCGCGGCGGTGGCCACGGCGATGCGGTCCCACAGCGCCAGCGGGGCGGAACTCCCCGACCACCGCATGAGGAAGTCGGCCAGCGAGTAGAGCCCGAGGTTGGCGGTGAAGAGGGCGAAGAGGGTGAAGACCCGGGGCCGGTTGTCGCGCAGCAGGGCCGCGCCGGCGAGCGCCAGCATGACGATCCCGGCGAGGAGCGCGGCCTGGGTGCGGATGTCCACCGGAGGGGATCCTACGCGAAAAGCGGCGCCCCATCCCGCGCCGGGGCGGCCGGGCTTGACCGCGCCCGGGACCGGGACGCACTCTCGCGCCATGGTGTCCCTCGCGCTCCTGGCGCTGCTCGGCGCCGCGGCGCCCGCCCCGGGCGGCCCGGGGGCGCCGGCCTCCTTCACCGCGGCCGACGCCGGGCCGCTCTTCGGCGGGGCGCAGGCCGCGGCGATCGCGGCGCTGGCGGCCGGCCGGCCGGCGGAGGCCCTCCCGGCGCTCGAGGCCTCGCCGGCTCCCGAGGCGCGCTACCTGGAGGCCCTGGCGCTGCTCGGGGCGGGGCGCGCCGACGAGGCGGCCGCCCGGCTGGACGGGCTGGAGGCGCAGCTCCCGGTGCTGGCCGACCGGATCGCCTGGCTCCTGGGCCGGGCGCTCGAGGCGGGGGGCAGGCCCGCCGAGGCGGTCCTGGTCTGGCAGCGGATCGGGCCCGGCTCGCTGCTGCGCGGCGACGCCGCCCTGGCCCGGTCGCGGCTGCTCGCCGCCTCGGGGGATCCGCGGGCGGCGCTGGAGGCGCTGGCGCCGATCCTCGGGCTCTCCGCGCCCGAGGATCTCTCCCGCGCCGACGTCGGGGCCGAGGCGCTGCTCGCGGCCGGCCGCATCGAGGCCGGGGGCGGGGAGCGGGAGCTGACCCAGGCGCGGTCGGACCTGCTCCAGTGCTGGGTGGCCCACCCGCTGGCGCCGGCCGCGCCGCGCTGCCGGGAGGCGCTGCGCGCGCTCCCGGGCCGCTTCGCCGATCCGCCGCCGCTGGAGGGCGCGCTGCGCCGGGCCGAGACGCTGCTCGACGCCAACCGGAACCGGGCCGCCGTCGCCGAGCTGAAGGCGATCGAGGCCGCCCTGCCGGCCGACGTCCCGGCCTCGCCGGAGGCCTGCCGGGTCCGGCTGGCGCTGGGGCGCGCCTGGCGCAAGGAGCACAAGTACCGCAAGGCCATCGACATGCTGGAGCCGGCCCTGGCCGCCTGCCCGGCGGCGCCGGACCGGGTGAAGGCGCTCCACGCCATCGCCTCGGCCTCGGCGGTGGTGGAGCCCGACAAGGCGGTGGACCGGTACCTGCAGCTGGCCCGCGAGTTCCCCGACAGCCCGGTGGCCGACGACGCCCTCTACTTCGCGGCCGACCTGCTGGCGCGCGCCGGCGACGCCGCCGGGGCCCAGCGGCTGCTCGCGGAGATCGTGGAGCGCTACCCGCGGGGCGACTACCGCCCCGAGGCGCTGTTCCGCTCCGCCTGGATCTCCTGGCGCGCCGGCGACGCCGCGGCGGCGCTGGCCTCGCTGGAGCGGTGCCAGCGCGAGTACGAGGCCACCGACCCGTACGAGTTCGCCCGGGCCGCCTACTGGCGGGCGCGGATCCTGGCGCAGCGCAAGGCGAAGGGGGACCGGGCCGCCGCCCTGGCCCTGTGGCGGATGCTGGTCGAGCGCCACCCCGCCGACTACTACGGCCTGCTGGCGCGGGCGCGCCTGGCCGAGCTGGCCCCGCGGTCGCCCGAGGCCCGGTGGAGCCGGCCGCCGCCGCCGCCGCCCGGGTTCCGCTACGACCCCGGCCGGCTGCGGGGCGATCCCCACTTCGAGGAGGGGCTGCTGCTCCTGCGCATGGGCCAGGACCGCGCCGCCGCCGAGGAGCTGCGGGCGGTGGATCGCTCCCGGCTCTTCCCGATCGAGCCGGCGGGCTTCGACCCGCTGCTGCTGGTGGCCGAGCTGCTCCACCGGGCCGGCGACCACCAGGCCGGCCACAACCTGGTCCGCGCCGTCGCCCGGCAGGTGCTGCGGCGGCGGCCGGAGGGGAAGGCGCTGCGCATCTGGCGGATCGCCTACCCGGCCGCCTTCCGCGACGAGGTGGAGCGCTGGGCGCCGGGCGCCGGCGTCCCCACCGACCTGCTCCAGGCCATCATGCGGGAGGAGAGCGCCCTCGACCCGGCGGCGGTGTCGGCGGCCGGCGCGGTCGGCCTGACCCAGCTCATGGTGCCCACCGCCCAGGCGCTGGCCCGCCGGCTGAAGCTGCACCGGACGCTCCAGGCCGCCGACCTCATGGACGGCCCGCTCAACATCCGGCTGGGCGCGCAGCACCTCGGCGACGTCCTGCGCCGCTTCGGGGCCTCGGCCCCGCTGGCGGTGGCCGCCTACAACGTCGGGGAGGGCGCGGTGCGCGGCTGGCTGCGGGAGCGCGGGACGCTGCCGCTCGACGAGTTCATCGAGGAGATCCCGGTCCAGGAGACCCGCGGCTACGTGAAGCGGGTGCTGCGATCGTACGCCGCCTACCGGCTGCTGTACGGCGGGCCCGGCGAGCTGCCGCTGCCGCTGGCGCAGCGGCTCCCGGCCCTCCGCTGACGGGCGCGCGCCGGGGGCCCCCGGCCGTGCAAATCCGCCGCGCGGCTGCTACATTCCGTCGCAGGCTCCATGCTCCTCGACACCGGCGTCCTCGTCCTCAACAGGGTCTACCAGCCCGTCCACGTCACCTCGGTCCGGCGCGCCTTCACCCTGCTGTACCAGGGCGCGGCCCGGGCCATCGACGAGCAGTTCCAGCTCTTCGACTTCGAGAGCTGGAGCGCGCTGGCGGCGGCGGCGCACGAGGAGGCCGTCGGCACCGTGGACCGGCGCATCCGCATCCCCCGGGTCATCGTGCTGCTGGCCTACGACCGGCTGCCGCGGGCCCGGGTGCGCTTCTCGCGGTTCAACATCTACGCGCGCGACGACAACACCTGCCAGTACTGCGGGCGGCGCTTCCGGCGCTCCGACCTGAACCTGGACCACGTGGTGCCGCGCTCGCGCGGCGGCAGCACCAGCTGGGAGAACGTGGTCTGCTCCTGCGTCGGCTGCAACCTGCGCAAGGGCGGGCGCACGCCGGAGGAGGCGGGGATGGGGCTGCTGCGGGCGCCGGCGCGGCCCCGCTGGACTCCCATGTTCCGGACCGCGGCCCGCCGGGCGCTCTACCGGCAGTGGCGCCCCTTCCTGTCGCTGGCCGACGCCGCCTACTGGAACGCCGAGCTTCTGGACTGAACGTGCGAGAGGCGTAGGATCACCTCACCGTGGCCGATGCCCCGACCCTGAAGCTGGTCACCCCGGCCCCCACCGCGGCGCCGGCGGGGGGCAAGCGGCGCGCGCCGGCGCGGCGCGCCACCCGGGCCCGGCGGGTCCTCTCGGTCGGGGGCGGCAAGGGCGGGATCGGGAAGAGCCTGGTCGCGGCCAACCTGGGCATCGAGCTGGCGCGGCGCGGGCGCAGCGTGGTGCTGGTGGACGCCGACCTGGGCGGCGCCAACCTCCACACCTGCCTGGGCGTGGAGCTGCCGCGCACCTCCCTCTCCGACTTCGTGGAGCGGCGCGTGGAGCGCATCGAGGAGGTGGTGGTGCCCACCGGCGTCCCCAACCTCGGGCTGATCTCCGGGGCGACGGACGACCTGGACGCCGCCAACCCCAGGCACGCCCAGAAGATGCGGCTGATGCGCCACATCCTGGCGCTGGACGTGGACTACGCCATCCTCGACCTGGGGGCGGGGACGGCCCTCAACGTCCTCGACTTCTTCCTGGTGTCGGACCACGGCCTGCTGGTGCTGGTGCCGGAGCCGACGGCGGTGGAGAACGTCTACCGCTTCGTGAAGGCCGCCTTCTGGCGCCGGGTGCGCAACGTGGTGTCGGTGTACGGCTTCGAGGAGGCGCTGCGCGAGGTGATGGGGAACGGCGCCTTCCGCAGCCCGGTCGAGGTCATCGCCGCGCTGCGCGAGCGCCACCCCGAGGCCGGCGCCACGCTGGAGAGGGAGCTGCGCGCCTTCCGCCCGCGGCTGGTGGTGAACCAGGCCCGCACCGCCCAGGACGCGGAGCTGGGGCGGGCGGTGGTGGCCGCCTGGAAGAAGTACTTCGGGCTCTCCATGGACTTCCTGGGGAGCATCGAGCACGACGAGGCGGTGTGGCGCAGCGTCCGGGCCCGCCGGCCGCTGCTGCTGGAGCGGCCCGAGGCGCCGGCCGCCCGGAGCCTCGCCGCCATCGCCGACGGGCTGATCCGCATCGACGCCGGGGGAGAACGGAGCGACGGTCCGCCGTGAAACCGCTCGCCGAGCAGACGCTGTACGAGATCCTGGAGATCCCCGACGACGCGCCGCTGGGCGAGATCCAGCGCGCCTACGACCGCGCCCGGTCGCTCTACGGGCCGGGCTCGCTCGCCACCTACACGCTGATGGCGCCGGAGGAGCAGGCGCTGCTCGGCCGGCGCATCGAGGAGGCGCGCAGCGTGCTCCTCGACCCGGTGGCCCGGGCCGGCTACGACGCGCGGCTGGCCAGCGGGACGCCCGTCCCCCAGCCCGGCCGGACCTCCGAGAGCCGGCCGACGGTCACCGCCACCGCGCCCCCGGGGTTCCAGCTGTCGGCCGACGGGCCGGCGGCGCCGGAGGAGGTGCCGCCGCCGGCGGCCGCCGCTCCCCCGGTGGTGGTCCCGGCCGCTCCGCCGGTGCCGGCCACGCCCCCCTTCGCCGCGATCGCCCCCGCGCCCCCCGAGCCGCCGGCGCCCGCGCCGCGCACCCCCGACAAGGCCATCTTCCCGGAGGGGACCCGCTGGACCGGGGAGATGCTGCGCCGGGCGCGCGAGGGGCGCGGGCTCACCGTGGTGGCGCTGGCCGAGCGGACCAAGATCACCCGGCACCACATCGACAACGTCGAGCAGGACCGGTTCGACAAGCTGCCGGCGCCCGTCTACCTGCGCGGCATCGTCCTGTCGCTGGCGCGCGAGCTGCGGCTCGACGGCCAGAAGGTGGCGCGCTCCTACCTCGAGCACATGGCGGCGGCGCTCCACGACTCCAAGTGACGGCGGAGCGCGGGTTTGACCGACCCGATCCCCTGACGTAGCATCGCGACCGCATGGCGCCCATCATCGAGACGCCCGAGGCCGCCGTCCGGCTGGCCCGGGCCATCTGCTCCGATCTCTCCCTCTACAACGAGGCCAAGATCGTCCAGGGCATCGAGCAGGACAGCTTCTTCGACCTGCTCAAGGACGAGCTCGAGGAAGGGCGGGAGCTGTACCGGTCGCGGGTGTCGCCGGCGCTCTACGACCGCACCAACTTCTTCGAGCGGGCCATCGTCGACGTGATCCTGCGCCGCAAGGGCAGCGTCCGCTCGAAGATCTGGTGAGGGCGGAGCCTCGCGGCGGGGGCATGGCCGAGGTCCGCCACTTCGTCGCCCCGGCCGGGCTCGAGGGAGCGCGGCTCGACGTCGCCCTCACCCGGCTCGCGCCCGACCTCACCCGCGCCCGCGTCCAGCGGCTCGTCGCCGAGGGGAGGGTGCGGCTCGACGGGCGGGCCGCCAAGGCGGCGGCCCGGCTCCGGCCCGGCCAGGCGCTGGAGCTGGAGCTCCCCGATCCCGGGCCGTCGGGGCTGGTGGCCCAGGACCTGCCGCTCCGCGTGCTGCACGAGGACGCCGACCTGCTGGTGCTGGACAAGGCGGCGGGGATGGTGGTCCACCCGGCCCGGGGCACGCCGCACTCCACGGTGGTGAACGCCCTGCTGCACCGGCTGGGCGGGGGGCCCGGCGGCGAGCGGCTCGGGCTGGTCCACCGGCTGGACAAGGAGACCAGCGGCTGCCTGGTGGTGGCGAAGCGGGAGACGGCGCTCGCCGCCCTGCAGCGGGCCTTCCAGGCGCGGGAGGTGGAGAAGGTCTACCTGGCCCTGTGCCACGGCCGGCTCGCGGCCGCCGGGCGGCTCGACACGCCCTACGGCCGCCACGCCCGGGACCGGACCCGCTTCACCTCCCGCGGCGCCCACGCCCGGCGGGCGCTCACCGAGTGGACGGTCCGCGAGCGCTTCGGCGACGCCGCGGCCCTGGCCGAGGTCCGGCTCCACACCGGACGCACCCACCAGATCCGGGTGCACCTCGCCGAGGCGGGCCACCCGCTCCTGCACGACGCCGCCTACGGCGGCACGCGCCGCGAGGCCCGCCTGCCGGAGGAGAGCCCGGTGCGGCGGGCCGCGGAGGCGCTGGGGCGCCAGGGGCTGCACGCCTGGCGGCTGGCCTTCGACCACCCCCGGACCGGGAGGCGCGTGGCCTTCGAGGCCCCGCTGCCGGCGGACCTCGAGGCGGCGCTGGCGATCCTGCGGGGCCGCTAGTCCAGGTAGCCCTGCGCCTGGAGCCGGAAGAGGTGGGCGTAGCGCCCGCCCTGCTCCAGCAGCGCCCGGTGGCTCCCCAGCTCCACCAGCCGCCCGCCGTGGAGCACGGCGATGCGGTCGGCGATGCGGACCGTGGAGAAGCGGTGGGAGATGACGATGGCGGTGCGCGCCGCCGCCAGCTCGCGGAAGCGCTGGAAGAGCTCGTGCTCGGCCTCGGCGTCGATGCTGGCGGTGGGCTCGTCGAGGATCAGCACCTCGGCCTCCTCCCGCATGAAGGCCCGGGCCACGGCCAGCTTCTGCCACTGGCCGGCCGAGAGCTCGTGGCCCGACTCGAACCAGCCGCCCAGGACGGTGTCGGCCCCGGCGGGCAGGGCCCCGATCACCGGGGCGGCCCCGGCCCGCTCGATGGCCCGCCCGACGCGCTCCCGGTCCTCGATGCGGTCGGGGAGCCCCAGGCCGACGTTCTCGGCGGCGGTGAACTGGTAGCGGACGAAGTCCTGGAAGACGGCGCCGAAGCGGGAGCGCAGGTCGGCCGCCTCCATGTCGCGCAGGTCGACGCCGCCGTAGAGGATCGCCCCCTCGGTGGGGTCGTAGAGCCGCAGCAGCAGCTTCACCAGGGTGCTCTTGCCGGCGCCGTTCTCGCCGACCAGCCCCAGCGTCTCCCCGGGCTCGAGCACCAGGTCGAGGCCCCGGAGCGCCCACTCGGGGCGGCCGGGGTAGCGGAAGGAGACGCCCCGGAACTCGATGCGCCCGGGCCGGCCGCGCGGCGGCGAGAGGGCGGGGCGCCGGCGCGGCTGCTCGCCCCCGGTGGGGATGGAGAGGAAGGCGAAGAGGTTCGACAGGTAGAGGGCGTCCTCGTACATGGCGCCCACCGCCCCGAGGATGCTCTGGACCGCCCCCTGGCCCTGCCGGAAGACGGTGAGGTAGAGGGCCAGGTCGCCCAGGGTGATCTCGGCGCGGGCGGCGCGGCCGGCGACGGCGGCGTACATCCCGTAGAAGGCGGCGAGCGAGAGGAGCCCGAAGAGCACGCCGGCCCCCATGCGCCGGACCGCCATGCGCCGGTCCTCGTCGTAGAAGCGCCGGAACAGGGCCCGGTAGCGGGAGAGCACCAGCGGCCCCAGGCCGAAGAGCTTCACCTCCTTCACGTGGCTGTCCCGGGTGAGGATCCACTCCAGGTAGTTCAGCCGGCGCCCCTCGGGGGCCCGCCAGGTGTTCAGGCGGAAGCTCTCCACCGCCATCCGGGCCTCGGCGACGAAGGCCGGGACGGAGGCCGCCACCAGCACCAGCACCCCGAGCGGGGAGATGCGGAAGAGCAGGGCGGAGAGGGCGGCCAGGGTGACGCCGTTCTGGACCACCGCGAAGCCCTGCATCACCAGGGAGAGCGGGCGGGCCGAGGCCTCGCGCCGCGCATTCTGCATCTTGTCGTAGACCTCGGAGTCCTCGAAGTGGCGCAGCTCGAGCTCCAGCGCCTTCTCCAGGATGCGCTCGTTCACCTGGTTCCCGAGCCGGGCCCGGAGCAGCTCCCGGACCAGGCCGAGGAGCCGCCCGGCGGCCATGGAGAGGGCCATGAGCCCGGCCTCCAGCCCCACCAGGCCGGCGACCCGGGCGCCGCCGGCCTGGCCGCGGGCGGCCGCCACCACCGCGTCCACGATGAGCTTGCCCACCCAGGCGATGCCGGCCGGGAGCAGGGCCGCCACCACGGTGAGCGCAGCCAGGAGGATCGCCGAGCGCCGGTCGGCCGCCCAGACCATGCGGAAGGTGGCCGGAGCGTGGCGCATCGCCGCGGCGAGGCCGCGGAGCCGCTCCCGGAGCGAGCGGGGCGCGGCGGCGGCGCGGAGCAGGGGCGGGCGGGCGGGCGGCACGGGAGGGAGTTCTTTAGCGCGCCGGAAAGACGGCGCCGAGGTCTTTCATTCGGCGGCGCCCATCGGGTAAGAAGAGGCCAGATGATCCTGCCGCAGCCCCGAAGCGACGCGACGGCCTCGACGGGCGCCACCGAGTGGTCGATCGAGAGGTCGGCGCACCACTTCAACGTCGGCGGATGGGGCGCGGGCTACTTCTCCATCAACGAGAAGGGGCACGTGGTCGTCCACCCCCACGGCCAGCCCGGGCCGGTCATCGACCTGATGGACGTGGTCGACGACATCGCCGAGCGCAGCCTGGGCTTCCCCTGCGTGGTGCGCTTCCAGGACGTGCTCCGCGACCGGGTCAAGGTCATCAACGAGGCCTTCGCCAAGGCGGTGGCCGAGAACGGCTACGCCGGGCGCTACTTCGGCGTCTACCCCATCAAGGTGAACCAGATGCGCGAGGTGGTCGAGGAGATCCTCGACGCCGGCGCCCCCTACCACTACGGGCTGGAGGCGGGCTCGAAGGGCGAGCTGCTCATCGTCCTCGGCCACAACACCGACCCCGAGGCCCTCACCATCTGCAACGGCTACAAGGACGACGAGTTCATGCGCCTGGCGCTGCTCGGGCGCAAGCTGGGGCGCAAGGTGGTGGTGGTGATCGAGAAGCTCTCCGAGCTGCCCCACCTGCTGAAGCTCTCGGAGGAGATGGGCGTCGAGCCCATGATCGGGCTGCGCTCCAAGCTCACCACCCGCGGCGCCGGCAAGTGGGAGGGCTCCTCCGGCGACTTCGCCAAGTTCGGGCTGACGGTGCCGGAGCTGATCCACGCCGTCCGCATCCTCAAGGACACCGGCAAGGAGCACTGCGCCAAGCTGCTCCACTTCCACGTCGGCAGCCAGCTCACCGACATCCGGGTGGTGAAGGACGCGGTGAACGAGGGGGCCCGGGTCTACGCCAAGCTGCGGAAGATGGGGCTGGGGATCGAGTACTTCGACGTCGGCGGCGGGCTGGCGGTGGACTACGTCGGCAACCGCAGCAGCGAGCTCTCCGCCTCCACCAACTACAGCACCGAGGAGTACTGCGCCGACATCGTCTACAACGTGCAGCGCATCTGCGCCAACGAGCAGGTGCCCGAGCCGCACATCGTCAGCGAGTCGGGGCGGGCGGTGGCGGCGCACCACGCCTGCGTCATCATCCCGGTCTTCGGCGCCATCGAGGTCGGCAGCGCCGAGGAGATCGCCGCCGCCTCCGCGCCCCAGGAGAACGAGACCAAGGTGGTGCGGGAGATGCGCGAGATCGTCGCCTCGCTCACCCCGCGCAACAAGGCCGAGGCCTACCACGACGCCGTCGCCAAGAAGGAGGAGGCCCTGCAGATGTTCAAGCTGGGCATCCTCGGGCTGGAGGAGCGGGCGGTCGTCGAGAGCCTCTTCTGGAAGCTGTGCCGCGGGCTGGTGGAGCTGAACCGCGGCAAGAAGCGGCTGCCCCGGGACACCCGCGACCTCGGGGACAAGATCGCCGACCAGTACATGGCGAACTTCTCGCTCTTCCAGAGCGCGCCGGACCACTGGGCCTTCGACCAGCTCTTCCCCATCGTGCCGCTGCACCGGATGGACGAGCCGCCGACCCGCGACTGCACCATCGTGGACATCACCTGCGACTCGGACGGGAAGATCGACCGCTTCATCGAGGGGGAGGCCGGCGTCGACGAGACGCTGGCGCTGCACCCGCTCCGCCCCGGCGAGCCGTACTACCTGGGGATGTTCCTCACCGGCGCCTACCAGGACGTGATGGGGGACCTGCACAACCTCTTCGGCCGGGTCCACGAGGTGCACGTCTTCGTGGACGACGACGACCCGGAGGACTTCTACCTGGAGGAGGTCATCCCCGGCGACACCATCGGCCAGGTGCTGCAGCAGGTGCTCTACGAGCCCTCCGACCTGGCCCGCCGGGTGAAGACGGCGCTGGAGACCCGGGTGAAGGAGGGGGCCATCCGCCCCAAGGAGGGCGTCCAGCTCTCCGAGTTCTACGAAGGCGTGATGAAGGGGTACACCTACCTGCGCGGCGTCTAGGCCGCCAGAACCCCGCAGCCCGAGGAGCGACCATGTCCGGCATCTACAAGAAGATCGAGGTGGTGGGCACCTCGCCCACGAGCTTCGCCGAGGCGGTGAAGATCGCGGTGAAGGAGGCGTCGAAGACCGTCCGCCACATGAGCTGGTTCGAGGTGGTGGAGCAGCGCGGCGCCATCAAGGACGGGGCGGTGTCGGAGTTCCAGGTCACCGTCCGCATCGGCTTCAAGCTCGAGGGCTAGAGGTCGGTCCGCAGCACGGCGCCGCTCGCCGCGTTGGTCACCAGCGCGGCGTAGCGGCGCAGCCATTTCGAGGCCACGGCCTTGCGCCTCGGCCGGAAGGCGGCGCGGCGCCGCTCCAGCTCGGCCTCGGGCAGGTCCAGGGTGAGGGCGCGGGCCTCGACGTCGATGGTGATGGGGTCGCCGTCCGCCACCAGGCCGATGGCCCCGCCCTCGGCGGCCTCCGGCGAGACGTGGCCGACGCAGGCGCCGCGGGTGGCGCCGGAGAAGCGGCCGTCGGTGACCAGCGCCACCTTCTCCCCGAGCCCCATCCCCATGATCAGGCTGGTGGGGGCGAGCATCTCCTGCATCCCCGGCCCGCCCTTCGGCCCCTCGTAGCGGATGACCACGAAGTGCCCCTCCTGCACCTTGCCGCCCATGATCCCGGCGATGGCATCCTCCTGCGAGTCGAAGCAGATGGCCCGGCCGGTGAACTTCCGCATCGAGGGCTGGATGCCGGCGGTCTTCACCACCGCCCCCTCGGCGGCGAGGTTGCCGAAGAGCACCGCCAGGCCCCCGACCGGCGACCAGGCCTGCTCCAGCGGGTGGATCACCGCCGGATCGCGGATGGAGGCCCCCGCCATGCGCTGCGCCACCGTCTCGCCGGTGACGGTGAGCGCTTCGCCCCGGACCACGCCGCCGCGCCGGGCCACCTCGTGGAGCACCGCCTGCACCCCGCCGGCCCGGTGCACGTCCTCGATGTGCACCGTGGAGAGCGAGGGGGCGATCTTGGCGATGTGGGCCACGCGGCCGGCGATGGCCTCGATCTCCCGGAGCCCGAACGGCACCTCGGCCTCGCGGGCGATGGCCAGCATGTGGAGCACGGTGTTGGTGGAGCCGCCCATGGCCATGTCCACCACCATGGCGTTGTGGACGGCGTCGGCGCCCACCACCCGGCGCATCCGGAAGCGCTCGTCGCCGGCGATCTCCACGGCGCGGCGGGCGGCGCGGCGCACCAGCGCCTCGCGCTCGGGGGTGAGGGCCAGCGCCGTCCCGTTGCCGGGGAGGGCGATGCCCATGGCCTCGCAGAGCACGTTCATCGAGTTGGCGGTGAACATCCCCGAGCAGGAGCCGCCCGAGGGGCAGGCCTTGCACTCGATCTCGTAGAGCTCGGCGTCGGTCATCTTGCCGAGCGCCCGCTGCCCCACCGCCTCGAAGGCGGTGGTGAGGTCGATGCTGCGGCCGTCGGAGAGCCGGCCCGCCGCCATGGGGCCGCCGGAGACGAAGACCGTCGGCACGTCCACCCGCAGCGCGCCCATGACCATCCCGGGGACGATCTTGTCGCAGTTGGGGATGCAGAGCAGCGCGTCGAGCTGGTGCGCGTTCATCATCGTCTCGACGGAGTCGGCGATGAGCTCGCGGGAGGGCAGGCTGTAGAGCATGCCCGGGTGGCCCATGGCGATGCCGTCGTCCACGCCGATGGTGTTGAACTCGAAGGGGACGCCGCCGGCCTTGCGGATCTCCTCCTTGGCGATGCGGCCGTACTCCTGGAGGAAGAAGTGGCCGGGGATGATGTCCACGTGGCTGTTGGCGATGCCGACGAAGGGCTTCTCGAAGTCCTCGTCCTTGAGCCCCACGGCCCGGAGCAGGCTGCGGTGCGGGGCCCGCTCGAACCCCTTCTTCACGGCGTCGCTGCGCATGGTCTTCCTCTTCTCCGGTGCGGGCGCCGATGCACGGAAATCGGGGCGCGGAGCGCGCCGGAGGCCCGGGGAAGGGGATTCTAGCGGATCTCCGGGCCGGCCAGAGGGGGGCGGGAGCCCGGCGGCCGGTCAGGGCGGGCAGGTGACGGGACTCCCGGCGACGCACCGCCCGCCGGGATCGCACCGGCCGAGCAGGTCCGGGACCATGCACGGGGGCGTGCTGTAGCGGCAGGGCGCGGAGATCACGCAGGCGTCGCCGCAGGCCTTGCCGGCGCACGGGTCGGGCACCGGGCAGGTGAAGCCCGCGCCGCGCGAGACGCACTTGCCGTCCGCGGTGCAGGCCTTCAGCTCCTGCGTCTCCGCGCAGGCCGGATCGCCCGGGGCGCAGAGGTGGCAGGCCTCGCCGCAGGCCTTGCCGGAGCAGGGGTCGTAGGGTGGGGCGACCGGGCCGTCGCCGCCGCAGCCGGTCCGGGTGCCGGCGCCGGCGAGCAGCAGGGCGAGCGAGAGGGCGAGGCGCATGGGTCACCTCCTCGCCGGGGATGATACCGCGCCGCGGCGGCCGTTGCAGGGGCGCCGCCGGCACGGCCCGCCGGCACGGCCCGCCGGCACGGCGCCACGCCCCGCCTGCCATGGGCGGGCGGGGACCGCCAACTTCCCAGGCGGGGACGCGTCAAGATGTAGCGGCCGGGCCTCCTGGCGCGTCCCGCCATTCCGTGACGCGCGAATCCGGGGGGCCCGTTCGCGACGCCGGAGCGGCTTGACGCACGACCGCGGGTCCTGGAGCCTGCGAGCGCTCATGCGCTCGCCGTCTCGGCGCGTGCGCGCGGCGGCGGACCTGCCGCCCGGGGGGACATCGATGACGACCTGGAAGACGCCCGCGTCGGCGCTGGCCATGCTCGCAGCCCTGGTCCTGTCGCCGGCGCCGGCGCGGGCGGCGGGCCGGACCATCATGGTGGTGGGGCCCCACGAGGACGACGAATCGCTGCTCGGCGCGGGGCGGACCCGGGAGGCGGTCCTGGCCGGCGACACCGTCGTCGTCGTGCTGGTCACCAACGGCGACGTGAACGGGACCGCGGAGGGGTTGCTGCGGGAGGGCGAGTCGGTGGCGGCCGCGCAGATCCTGGGCGTGCCGGAGCCGCAGGTGGTGTTCCTGGGCTACGGCGACCAGTCCCTCTACGACCTCTTCACCGCCACCGCCACCCCGGCCAAGGTGTTCACCTCGCTCGCCGGGATGACGGCCACCTACGGGAACCGCGGCCTGGGAGGCATGGACTTCCACCGGTACCGGACCGGGGTCGCCGGGCCGTACAACCGCGAGACGGCCCTCTCCGACTTCAAGGCGCTGATCACGACCTTCCGTCCCGACGAGATCTACACCACGAGCTACCTCGACAACCACGGCGACCACGACTCGACCGCGCGCTTCCTGACGGAGGCGCTGCTGACCTTGAAGCGCGAGGGGCAGGCCGTGCCGGCGAGGCTCTTCGAGAGCGTCATCTGGGCGCCCTATGCGAACGGGGGCTGCTACGGCGACTGGCCGCCGGCGGGCAGCGGCCCGCTGCCCTACGCGCCCTTCCCGGCGCCGCAGTGCGTGGGGCCGGGGACCACGCTCGACTGGAACATGGCGCTCCACTTCCCCGCGCCGCCCGAGATGCAGGAGGCCGACCCGGCGGTCAACCTCAAGTGGAGGGCGCTGGCGGCCTATTCCTCCCAGTTCGGCGACTTCCTGGCCTCCTTCGTCCGCAAGGACGAGTTCTTCTGGCGCTTCGACCTGGCGGACAACCTGTCGGGGATCGCCACCGTGACCGCGTCCAGCGACTACCCGGAGGCGTACGGCCAGAAGGAGAAGGCGGTCGACATGTTCGCCGACGTGGAGCACGAGTGGAAGTCGCTCGACGACACCGGGGCCTGGATCCAGCTCGACTGGGCGGCGCCGGTCCGGATCGGGCAGATCAACCTGTACGACCGGATCGATCCCAACGACAACGTGCTGGCCGGGACCCTCTCCTTCAGCGACGGGAGCAGCGTCGCCGTGGGCGCTCTCCCGACGATCGGCAAGCCGCTGCAGGTCCTCGTCGCGCCCCGGACGGTCACCTGGGTGCGCTTCACGCTCGACCAGGTGACGGGCTCGACGCCGGGCCTCGCCGAGATCGAGGTCCTGGGCGTGCCCGCGACCAGCACCGAGAACGTCCCGCCCCACTTCCTCCAGGGGATCGTCGCCTCCCCGGCCGCCATCGAGTCCGATCAGGTCAGCACGCTGACCGCGCTCGGCCACGACCTCGACGGCGATCCCGTCGGATACGCCTGGAGCGCCGACGGCGGGACCATCGCCGGGAGCGGGGCCTCCGCCGTGTTCACGCCGCCGGCGGTGGCGCAGAAGACCATCTTCACCGTGACCGTGCAGCTCTCGGACGGCCGGGGCGGCGGCGCCCGGACCTCCCAGTTCGTCACCGTCAGCCCGGCCGTGCCGCGGGGGATCGCCCTGGCGCTGGCGCCGGCGTCGGTGCCGGCGGGGTTGCCGGCGACCGGGACGGTGCTGCTCTCGGCGGCCGCGCCGGGAGGCGGCGTGACGGTGTCGCTCGCCAGCGACACGCCGGCGGTCGCGTCGGTGCCGGCGTCGGTCACCGTCCCCGCCGGCGCGACGAGCGCGACCTTCGCCGTCGCGACGCGGACGGTGGCGGCGGCGACCCCGGTGGTCGTCACGGCGAGCCTGGGCACCGGCACGGCGACGGCCGCCCTCGACGTCACGCCTCCCATTCCCGTCGGGCTCGCCCTGACCCCGGCCTCCGCGGTGGGGGGGAGCGCCGTCCAGGCGACCGCGACCCTCTCGGCCGCGGCGCCGGCCGGGGGGATCGACCTGGCCGTCACGACCACCGATCCCGCGCTGGCCTGGGCGCCGCCCGCGGCGACGGCGGCCGGCGGCGCGCTGGCGGCGGACTTCGTCGTCTCGACCGCGCCGGTCGCCTCGGCACGGGTGGTCACGGTCGCCGTCAGCGACGGGACCTCCACGGCCAGCGGGGCCTTGACGCTCCAGCCGCTGCAGGTGGCCGGCCTCTCCCTGGTTCCCTCCGCGGTCTCGGGCGGCGCCAGCTCGACGGGCACGGTCACCCTGAACGGTCCGGCCGGCCCGGCGGGCGCGAGCGTGGCGCTCGCCAGCGCCGATCCGGCCACGGTGGCGGTTCCCGGCGCCGTCGTGGTGGCGCCGGGCGCCACCTCCGCCACCTTCGCGGCGCTCACCGTCCCGGTGGCGAGCGCGACCCCGGTGGCGATCACCGCGACCTTCGGCGGGGGGACCGCCGGCGCCACCCTGACCGTCGACCCGGTCGTGCTCGCCGGCCTGGCGATCGCCCCGGTGTCGGTGGTGGCGGGCGGGGCCGCGACCGGGAGCCTGACGCTCTCCGGCCCGGCGCCCTCCGCCGGGTTCGCCGTCGCGCTGAGCAGCAGCAAGCCGGCGGTGGCCTCGGTGCCCGCGAGCGCGATCGTCCCGGCCGGCGCCGGCGGCGTGAGCTTCCCGGTCTCGACCTCTCCGGTGACCTCCACCACCAGCGTGACGCTCACCGCGACGGCGAACGGGCTGACCCGGTCGGCCACCATCTCGGTGACGCCGCTCACCGTGAAGTCGATCGCCCTCGCGCCGTCCAGCGTCCTCGGCGGAGCCTCGTCGACCGGGACCGTGACCCTGTCGGCCACGGCGCCGGCGGGCGGGGCGAGCGTCGCCCTGTGGAGCAACAACGTCGCGGTGGCGGTTCCGGCCACCGTGGGCGTGCCGGAAGGCGCGACCTCGGCCACCTTCACCGCGGTGACGACGCCGGTCTCCGCGCAGACCGCCGTCTCCATCAGCGCCTCCCGCGGAAACACGCGGTCCGCGACCCTGACGGTCAAGCCTCCGGCGCTCTCGACGCTGAAGCTCGCGCAGGCGAGCGTGGTCGGGGGCACGCCGGCGACGGCCCAGATCGCGCTCAACGGCCCGGCGCCGGCGGCGGGGTTCTCCGTGACGGTGACGAGCAGCAACGCCGCCGCGAGCGTCCCGGCGGTGGTGGTGGTGCCGGCGGGGTCGGCGGGCGCCACGCTGGCCGTCGTCACGTCGGCCGTCACCGCGGTGACGACGTCGGCCATCGCCGCCAGCGCCGGAACCGTCAAGAGATCCGCGACCCTGACCATGACGCCGTCGACGGCGGTGCTGGCCATCGCCCTGGCCCCGGCGTCGATCGCGAGCATGGGGACGTCGCAGGCCACCGTCACCCTGAACGGGCCGGCGCCGGCCGGTGGAACGGCGGTCGCCATGAAGTCGAGCAGGCCGGCCGCCGCCACGGTGCCCGCGAGCCTCCTGGTGCCGGAGGGCTCGAGCTCGGGGACGGTGACGGTGACCGCGGGCGCCGTGACCGCCAGCACCACCACGAGCATCTCGGCCACGGCCGGCCGGGTGACCAGGAGCGCGGTGCTGACGGTGACGCCCTAGGCCCGGGCGGCACCGGACACTTGGCGGTAGCGCACGGGAATCGAACCCGCCTGCAGCGCCCTTCAGCACCACACACCGGTTTTGAAGACCGGGCCCGGCACCAGCCTGGGACGCGCTACCGCCTCCGGGTGTACGGGAGGGTTACCCGGGGGTCAAGGGCGTCCCCGCCCGCGGTGGCTCAGGGGGCCGCCGGCACCAGCGTCACGTTGCACGACTTCGGGCGGGTCATCCACACGCGCGCCGTCGAGCCGTTCGTGGTCACGGTGGCCCCGGGGGTGGCGAGGTCGTCCCCGGAGCAGATCCAGCGGGGCGTCCCGGCGGGCGCGCTCGCGTCCAGCGTCACGGAGAGATCGACGGGGAGGCCCGCCGAGAAGCCGGCCTCACAGACCGACGGAGACTCCGCCGGGCCGCAGTGGATGGCCGGGGGCACCCCCAGGCTCGGCGGAGTGGTCGCGACGCTCGCGATCCAGGCGCCGTAGGTGACCGTCAGCAGCTGGGGGACGGTGGTGTAATCGAAGACGGCCGTGCAGCTCCTGGCGACGTCCAGCGTGAGCGTCACCGAGGTCGCGGTGAGGCCCAGGCAGCTGTCGCCGGTCCACCCGGTGAACACGCCGGCCGGGGCCGCCTGGGCGGTGAGCGTGACCACCGTGCCGACGTCGTAGTCGGCCCCGCAGGCGGTGCCGGCGCCGCCGCAGTCGATCCGGCCCCGGTCGTCCGTCACCCGGCCGAAGACGTTCAGCCAGAGGGTGGCCGGGCTGTTCCCGACCGTGAGGTGCGCCTGTGGCCCCAGGCCCGTCGAGAACGTGAAGGAGTACGGGTTCACGAGCGGGACGCCGCCCTCGCTCCGCGCGCCGGTGGTGAGCGTTCCGGTGTAGGTGGTGAGGCCGGCGAACGGCGACGCGAGCGTGAAGCGCAGCACCGGGAGGAGGCCGTCCTCGAGGTAGTACGCCGCCGTCCCCGCCACCGGGAGGCCGGCGCCGTCCAGCAGCGAGAAGGCCCCCTCCACGCTCGGGCCGTCCATCCGCGTGAGGAAGTAGATCTTCACCATCAGCGTGTACTGGACCGAGACGTTGGCGTCGCCGTTGGCCGGAAGCGTGTGGTCCACCCCGGGGACGGCCGCGGTCGTGAAGTGCGCCTGCCACGTCCCCTGCATCGCGTTCCCCGCGACGTCGCGCGCGCTGGCGAGCGCGGCGAGGAAGGTCGTCGACGGCGGGTAGGGCGCGACCGGCGAGAAGGTCGCGGTCCTGTGCTCGGCGTCCCAGGCCATGGTCCCCGCGATCGGGCCGAGCGGGCCCGTCACGGTGAACCCGGCCTCGACCGACGCAGTGTCCATGGGCTCGCTGAACTGGAGGGTGATGGCGAAGCTGGTCGGGACGTTCGTCGCCAGGTCCACGAGGTTCACCGTGGCGACCGTCGGCGGCGAGGTGTCGGGCAGAGCCGCGCCCCCGCCCCCGCCGCCGCCACTGCCACTGCATGCGGACAGAGCCCACACGACGACCAGACCCGCCACGGCGGTACGCGCGATCACGGTTTCCCCCCCTTTCCCTGGGCCGCAGCCCAAGGTGCCGGGAAGTATAGAATGCCTATCGGGGTGGCTGGAAATGATTTGAGAACGGCCGCTCCCCCGTGGGGGAAGCCTGCGGGTTCCGCGCAGACCGTGGCGGGCGCGACCTCAGGGCTTCGAGGCCCGGGAGGGCCGGGCCGCGGCGCGGGGCAGGGCGTGCTCGTCGCCGAAGGGGGCCAGCGGCAGCCCGGCGCGCTCGTGGGGCATCGCCGCGCGCGGGGAGCGGAAGTACTCCATGGGCGAGTAGAAGAGGAAGTTCGAGACCCGGCTGGTGTAGACGCAGGCGTAGTCCTCGATCTGCTCGCCGAAGCGCGAGTTCTCGTGCCCCTCCTTGAACACCAGCCCCCAGTGGCGGTTGAAGCCGTTCTCGATCTCGTCCTCCAGGGCCGCCACCCGGGCGTCGGCGTCGCGGTGGGCGCGGCGCAGGAGGTCGAGCGCCTCCTTGTCGCGGCGCCGCTCCTCCTCCAGCGCCGCCCGGTCCGGCTCCGCGGGCTCCTCGCGGTCGAGCCGGCGCTCCACCGCGTTCAGCAGCGCCCGCCGCGACGACAGCTCGTCGCCGAGCCGGGCCCGCAGCTCCTCGAGCCGCGCCAGCTCATCCAGCTGCGGCCGCTTCGTCTCCAGCCAGGCCAGCTCCCGCTCCAGCTCCTCCACCACCATGCAGGTGCGCCAGAGCGAGTCGCGCCGCGAGCGGAGGATGTCGCCGTAGATGTGGTCGCCGACGTACAGCACCCGCTCCCCGCCGAAGCCGGCGAGCCGCTCCAGCTCCGCGAGCGACCCGCCCTGGTAGGTGACGCCGCGCTCGAGGCTGCGCGCCTCGCCCAGCGCCTCCCCGGTGGGGGACAGCTCCTCGATGGGGCGGCGCTCCGAGAAGAAGCCGGGCTTGCGGGCGGCGGTGACGACGAAGTCGAAGTAGTTCCGCCAGCTCGGGTACTCGGGGAGCACGCCGTCGAGGACGTGGCGCATCACCACGTCGGTGTAGTCGTGGGCCGAGTTGGTGAGCAGGAACAGCTTCTTCCCCCCGGAGCGGAGCTTGTGCAGCGCCGGCCCCAGCTCCGGATCCCGGACGACGAAGCGCGCCAGGTCGGCGCGCACCAGGTTCTTGAGCGAGCCGTCGGCGTGCACGGTGTCGATGGTGGTGCGGATGTCGTCGTAGAGCCGGCCGTAATCCACGGTCCGCCCCTCGCCCTCCATGGCGTCGACGATCCCGGCGAAGAGGCTGGCCTCGGGCAGCGAGAAGAGGGTGTCGAGCCAGGCGAAGCGGGGGAGGGAGAGGTGGATCTTCTCCTCCCGGTAGAGCCGCCGGATGTCGTCGGGCGGGAGGATCCGGGTCCCGTGGGTGCACCGCCCCACGTGGTTGTGCCGGTCCATCTTGAAGAGGTTGCCGGTCTGCTTGTCCATCACCAGCCCGCGGATGACGAACTCCGGGTCGTAGACGATGGCGCGGACGACCTCGGGATAGCCGAGCTTCTCCACCATCCGGTCGCGGGTGAGGGCGAAGGCCAGCCCCTCCACCGGCCCGAGCCGGTAGATGGCCAGCGTGTAGTCCATGTCGAAGCCCACCGCCTGGATCCGGTCCATGCGCAGGTTGCGGTTCACGAAGACCTGGCGCTCCGGCGGCACCTCGTGGCCGTTGGGGTGGCCGGTGCCGAGGAGGGCGCGGACCCGCGGCGAGTCGTAGCTGTCGCCGGGGGGCGGGGCGGGGTTCCGGTTCATCCGGGGCAGGATCGCACGCCTGGGCACCGGCCGGAACCGCCCGCCGGCCGGAACTTTGCCCGGCCGCCGGGCGCGTGGCACGCTCCCGGGAGATGTCCCAGCGGGAGGAAGCCACCATGCGGGAGCTGCGCCTGCGGGTCCAGGCGCTCGAGGAGCGGCTGCGGCGGCTCGAGGCCGGCCGCCCGCCGGCCGGCGACGGCAGGGCCGCGGCGCCGCGGCCGGTCCGCCCGGTCCGGCGCTGCGCCGGCTGCGGCCTGCCGCTCCGGCCGCGCGCCGGCCGCTGCCAGGAGTGCGGCCTGCCGCTGCGCCCCTGACGGAGCGCAACCCCGCCCGCGCCCGGACTTTCCCTTGACCCCGGGGAGGGCGGCGGCGATGTTCGCGCCATGGCGCGCGCGGGCAGGGCGGAGGGCTCCGAGCGGATCCTCGACGCGGAGCGGGTGGCGGCGGAGACGCTCCCGAACGGCCTGCGGCTGCGCGTCCTCGAGGACCGCGCCGCCCCCACGGTGAGCTACTACACCTTCTTCCAGGTGGGCTCGCGCAACGAGCGGCCCGGCCTCACCGGCATCAGCCACCTCTTCGAGCACATGATGTTCAACGGGGCGGCCCGCTACGGCCCGAAGGAGTTCGACCGGGTCCTGGAGTCGAAGGGCGGCCACTCCAACGCCTACACCTCCAACGACGTCACCGCCTACTACGAGGACTTCTCCGCCGAGGCCCTGCCGACGGTGGTCGACCTGGAATCGGACCGGATGCGCTCCCTGGCCCTGACGCCGGAGACGCTGGAGCAGGAGCGCCAGGTGGTGAAGGAGGAGCGGCGGCTCCGGAGCGAGAACTCCATCTTCGGCCTGCTGGAGGAGCAGCTCGAGGCGCTGGCCTTCCAGGCCCACCCCTACCGCTGGCCGGTCATCGGCTGGATGGAGGACATCGAGCGCATCTCCCGCGAGGACTGCCTGGCCTGGTTCCGCGTCTACTACGCCCCCTCC
>JAKAEO010000121.1 GCA_021818285.1 Myxococcales bacterium | reverse complement strand
CCGGCGGCGGCCTGCTCCGGCGGGCGGGCCAGCCGGATCAGCTCGTCGCAGCGGGCCACCATCTGCTCGCTGCCCGCCTTCTCGAACCACTCCCGGGCGCGGACGAAGTCCCCGGACTCGAGCCAGGCGAGCCCCAGGTAACCCATCGCCTTCCGGTGGCCGGGGTTCAGGTCCAGGGCCACCTCGAGCTGCTTCACCGCCTCGGGGAGCCGCTTGGCCTTGAGGTTGGCGAGGCCGAGGTTCACCCGCGCCGCCGCCTCGACGGGGTTCTCGTTCACCAGGCGCCCGTAGGCGTCGGCGGCCTCCTCGAACCGGCCCAGCCGGTAGAAGGCCTGCCCCAGCAGCCCCAGCGCCTTCGAGTCCTTGGGCCGCAACTCCAGGGCGCGCGCCAGCGAGAGGCGGGCGGGCGCCGCCTCGCCGCGCGCCAGCGTCTCGGCGCCGCGGTTCAGGTGGAAGAGGAACTCCTCGTCGAGCCCCTCCACCTCTTCCTGGATGCGCGGGGGCGACACGCCTAGCTGCTCCCGATGTACTTCTCGTACAGCGCCAGCACCCGCCTCACGTAGTCCCGGGTCTCGGCGATCGCCGGGACGGGGCCGCGCGCGCGGCGCACCGCCGTGGGGCCGGCGTTGTAGGCCGAGAGGGTGCGGTAGAGGTCGCCGTCGTACTGGGTCCAGAGCTGGCGCAGGTAGCGGGCCCCGCCGTCGATGTTCTGGGCCGGGTCGAAGACGTCGTCGACCCGCAGGGTGCGGGCGGTCTCCGGCATGAGCTGCATGAGCCCGAGGGCCCCGCGCCGCGACACCGCCCGCGGGTTGAAGGCCGACTCGGCCGCCATCACCGCCTTGATCAGGGCCGGCGGCAGCTCGTAGCGGCGCGCCGCCTCCTGCACGTGCGGGTCGTAGACCTTGCCCGACTTGTTCCAGCGGATCACCGCCTGCTCCGGGGGGATCCGGTCGTCGATGACGATGCGGTGGAGCCGGGGCGTGGAGACGATCTTCCCCCGGGCATGGGGGCGCCGGTGGTGCAGCCTCGCGTACTCGTCGGAGCTCTCGTCGAAGACGCGGATCACGCCGTCCTTGTCGACGTAGGAGTACACCACCCCGGCCCGCGCCCGGACGGGCGCGGCCAGCGCTGCCACGAGGGCCATCGCTGCTGCGGAGCGGCGCATGCTTTCCCGGCCGGATGATACGGCGGCGACCTCGACCGACAACTTTATCGCCTGCCTTTCCCGGGCGGTAGAGGTAGGTTCACCCACATGAGCCTCGCGCCCCGAGAGCAGGTCGACTTCCTGGTGCTGGGAGGCGGCGTCGCCGGCCTGAGCTTCGCCCTGGAGGCCGCCGCCCACGGATCGGTGCTGGTCCTCACCAAGAAGGGGCGCTCCGAGGGGAGCACCCAGTACGCCCAGGGCGGCATCGCCTCGGTGCTGGGGCCGGACGACGACTTCGACAGGCACATCGAGGACACCCTGGTCGCCGGGGCGGGCCTCTGCCACCGCGACGCCGTCGAGGTGACGGTCCGCGAGGGGCCGGAGCGCATCCGCTGGCTCCTCTCCCTGGGGGTCGAGTTCGACCGCGAGGAGGGGCACCTGCACCTCACCCGCGAGGGCGGCCACTCCCGCCGCCGGGTGGCCCACGCCAAGGACACCACCGGGCGCGAGGTGGAGCGGGCGCTGCTCGCCGCCTGCGACGCGCGCGGCATCCGCATCGTCGAGGACCAGCTCGCCATCGACCTCGTCACCAGCGCCAAGCTCGGGCTGTCCGGCCCGCCGCGCTGCCTGGGGGCCTACGTCCTCGACCGCGCCAGCGGGGACGTCTCCACCGTGGTGGCGGCGGCCACGGTGCTGGCGACCGGCGGCGGCGGGAAGGTCTACCTCTACACCTCCAACCCCGACGTCGCCACCGGCGACGGCGTGGCCATGGCCTGGCGCGCCGGCGCCCCGGTGGCCAACATGGAGTTCTTCCAGTTCCACCCCACCTGCCTCTTCCACCCGGCGGCGGGGAGCTTCCTCATCTCCGAGGCGCTGCGCGGCGAGGGCGGCATCCTGCGGAACAAGGCGGGCGAGGCCTTCATGGTCCGCTACGACCCGCGCAAGGAGCTGGCGCCGCGCGACGTGGTGGCCCGCTCCATCGACGCCGAGGTGAAGCGCCGCGGCGACGACTGCGCCTTCCTGGACATGACGCACCTGCCCAAGGCCTTCCTGCTCGACCACTTCCCGCACATCTACGCCACCTGCCGGGAGTTCGGGATCGACATGGCGGCGCAGCCCATCCCGGTGGTGCCGGCGGCCCACTACCAGTGCGGCGGCGTGGTCACCGACCTCCACGGGGCCACCTCCCTCCCCCGGCTCTTCGCGGTGGGCGAGGTCTCCTGCACCGGGCTGCACGGCGCCAACCGGCTGGCCTCCAACTCGCTGCTGGAGGGGCTGGTCTTCGGCCGGCGCGCCGCGCTGGTGGCCCGGGAGCTGCTCGACGGCGGCCGGCTGGTGGCGCCCGACGTCCCGCCCTGGAACCCGGGCAACGCCCTCGCCCCGGACGAGGGCGTGGTGGTGACGCACAACTGGGAAGAGGTGCGCCGCACCATGTGGAACTACGTGGGCATCGTGCGCACCACCAAGCGGCTGGAGCGGGCCCGCAGCCGGCTGCGCACCCTGCGCAGCGAGATCCGGGAGTATTACTGGCAGTACAAGGTGACGCCGGACCTGGTGGAGCTGCGCAACCTCGCCGACATGGCGATGCTGGTGATCGAGAGCGCCCTGCGCCGCAAGGAGTCGCGCGGGCTGCACTACACGCTCGACTACCCGGACGCCGACGACGCCCAGCTCCGCGACACGGTGCTGACCCGCTCCGACGCCGAGTAGCGAGGGGCGCCGCTACGGGAAGACGAAGTCCATCCGTCCCTCGGAGCCGGCGATCCGCAGCGTGGCGCCGCCGTCCGCCTCGCCGCCCTGGCGCGCGAAGCGGACCCGGTAGACGGTGTCGTACTCGTGGATGGCGGGGTAGAGCCCCCGCAGCAGCGAGTCCACCCGGACCACCTTCACCTCCGCCGGCAGCCGCTGCGGCTCCCCCTCGCGGAGCAGCGCCACCCGCCAGACGGTGTCCCTGGCGTCGAGGTCGTTGTCGCGCGCGTCGCCGGTGAAGAGCACCAGCAGGAACTCCTGCCAGCGCGCCCCCTCGGCCCGCTCCCGCGCCTCCAGGGCCTGGCGCTCCGGCGCCGTCATCACCTTCCAGGCGGCGACCTGGTCGACGCGCCGGGCGCGCACCTCGGGCACCTGCCAGGTGGCGCTGGCGATGGCGTGGGTCTCGAACTGGTTGTAGAGCTTGGCCTCCCGGGTGTAGCGGTCCCGCGCCGCCGTCCAGGCGTCCGCCTCCGGCCCGAGCCGGGGCTGGTGCAGCACCGAGCAGCCGGCCGCCGCCAGCGCCGCCAGGGCCAGGGCGCGCCTCATCGCAGGAAGTCCTCGCGGGTGAAGAGGGCGTCGAGCGGCACCCCCTGCGCCTCGATGGCCTCGCGCCCGCCCTCCAGCCGGTCCACCAGCGCGAAGCAGCCCACCACCTCGAGCTTCTCGGCGCGGCAGCGCTCGATGGCCCGCAGGGCGCTGCCGCCGGTGGTGACCACGTCCTCCAGCACCGCCACCCGGCTGCCGTCGGGGATGGTCTTGCGCCCCTCGATCCACTGGCCGGTGCCGTGCCCCTTGGGCTCCTTGCGCACGATGAACGCGTCGATCGGAGCGGGGGGAGACAGCCCCCCCGCACCCCCCGCTCGCTCCGGGCCAGCCTCCTCCGGCTGGCCCTGCGCTCGCCACCGCTCCCATTCGAGGAAGCTGGTCAGCGCGATGGCCGAGGCCAGCGGATCGGCGCCCAGCGTCAGGCCGCCCACGCCGCGCACCAGCGGCCGCAGGCGCCGCACCCGCTCGAAGAGGGTCCGGCCGACGAGCACGTGCCCCTCGGCGGTGAGCGCGGTGCGCTTGCAGTCCACGTAGAAGTCGCTCTCCTTGCCGCTCGCCAGGGTCACCTTGCGCCGCTCGAAGGAGAGGGTGCGCAGCAGCTCCAGCAGTCGCGCGCGGTCGGCGGCGGCGGTCATCGGTCGGCGTCCTCCAGGAAGGGGAGCAGCTCGGCGACGTAGCGGGCCTGCACCAGCAGCAGCCGGCGCCCTTCCGCCGGCAGATCCTTCCACGCCCCGTAGGCGGTGGCCAGGTCCTGGTTCAGGGCGGCCATGCGCAGGGCCAGGTCTCGGGCGAAGTCCTCGGCCGAGACCTCCTCGACCCCGGACTCCTCCTCCTTCGTCTCCCTCTCCCCGGTCCCGGCCGGGGAGAGGGCCGGGGTGAGGGGCGTCGGCTCCTCGCCCTCGATCTCGCCCTCCCCGGTCCCGGCCGGTCCGGAGGGCGCCGGCCCCTCGAGGAAGTCGTAGAACCGCTCCCGGACCTCGGCCGGCAGCGGCGCCCGCAGCCGCGCCTCCTCGACCAGCTCGGCGGCCCAGGGAGCGGCGCCCGAGGCCGCCAGCCGGTCGCGCAGCGCGAGCAGCTCCGCCTCGGCCAGCGGCTCGCCGGTGAGCCCCTGGACCAGGGCCACCGCCCAGGCGTCCTCGTCGGAGAGCGACTCGTGGATCCGGGCCAGCACCTGCTCCCGCATCAGCATGCGAAGCGCCGCCAGCCGCCGGAAGCCGGCCACCAGCTGCCAGCGCGGGCCGCCGTCGCCGGCCCCCGGGAGCGGCCGGAGCTCCACCGGCTCCAGCTGCCCGAGCCGGCCGATGGAGGAGGCCAGGACCGGCACCTCCCCCTCCGGGCGGAGCCGGAAGCGCTCGTCGGGCGCGATCTCCTCGAGCGGGACGAGGACCACCGCGCCGGTGGCGTGCGCGGGCGCGGCCGTGCGGATCTCGGGTCCCACGTCCCCGCCCTCGCGGCGCGGCTACTTCCGCCGGACGATGACCTTCTTCTTGCCGCCGCCGAGCCCCGCCGGGACCGGCGGCTCGGGCGGACGGGGCGGCAGCGCCTTCTCCTCGGCCCGGGCCGGGGCCGGGGCGGAGGGGCGCCGGGTCGAGAGCGCCGGCCGCGAGGCGCGGAGGGCCGGCCGCTCCCCCTCGCCCGCCTCGAACGAGCCCATGTCGATGCGGCCGCGGAAGCTGGCGCCGTCGACGATGATCACCCGGGGGGCGCTGATGTCGCCCACCATCCGCCCGTCCTTGGTGATCTCGACGCTCTCGCTGGCGGTGACGTTGCCCGCCACCGCGCCGGCGATGACGCAGTTCTTCACCTGCACCTCGGCCTTCACCACGCCGGTGGGCTCCACCACCAGGGTCTTGGTGAGGGTGACGGTGCCCTCGACGCGCCCGCGGACGGTGAGGTCCTCGTCGCCGTTCAGGTTGCCGTTGATGAGGATCGACTCGCCGATGATGGTGCTGCCGTCCAGGCTCGCCATGGCTTACTTCGCCCCCTTCACGTCCATGTCCACGTTGCCCTTGAAGACCGCGCCGTCGGCGATGAGGATGCGCGGCGCCCGGATGTCGCCGGTCACCTTGCAGTCGGCCTTCAGCTCCACCTTCTCGCTGGCGCTGATGTTGCCGGTCACCTGGCCGGAGACCTCGACCCGCGCCGTCTCGATGTCGGCCTCGATGACGCCCGAGCCCTCGACGTAGAGGCTCTCCTTGAGCCCGATGCGTCCCTTCACCGTGCCGAGGATCACCAGGTCCTCGTCGCCGCTGATCTCCCCGTCGATGACGATGGAGCTGCCGATGACGGTGTGGGCGCCGGTGCGCGGCGCGGGGGACTTCTCGATGGCTGCCATGCTGCCTCCAGGGTTCCGGGTGGGCGCCCTGCGCCCGGTGGCGCGGTGCGGTGCGGCGTCCGAAGGGAGTCGTGTCGCGGCATCGTAGAGGCCCCGCCGCGCGGGCGTCAACGCCTTCGACGGGCGGCGGCGGCGCTGTCGGCGCCGCGCCTACAGCCTCGCCGCGATCCAGGCGACGGCGTCGCCCACGGTGCGCGCCCGGTCCGCCTCGTTCCAGAGCTCGTGGCGCAGCCCCGGGTAGAGCAGGAAGGCCTTGTCGGCCGCGCCGGCCTGGTCGGCGAAGGCCTCCCCGGCGGCCGGATCGGCGATGCGATCGGCCCCGCCCGCCAGCACCAGCAGCGGGTGGCGGAACTCCTTCATCCGCGGGAGCAGCGCCGCCTGCGCGGCGGTCGCCTCCTCGAACCAGCGCGGCGTGGTCTTGCGGCCGTAGAGCGGGTCCTGGTCGGTCCAGCGCTGCATCTCCGGGTCGCCGGTCAGCTCCTCCAGCTTGATCCCGGTGGCGAAGGGGAGCCAGGGCACCAGCCGGCCGGCGGCGTGGCCCAGCGCCACCTTGAGCCGGGGCGGCTCCACCGCGGGACGGAACCAGGGCGAGGAGAAGACGAAGCCGTCGGCCCGCCGGCCCGGCAGCAGCCCCCAGCCCGCGGCGATGAGCCCGCCCATGCTGTGGGCGGCGACGAAGAGCTTGCGGTCGCCGGCCCGCTCCCGCACCGCGGCGACGAAGGCGTCGAGGTCGTCGTGGTACTCCGAGAAGGCGTCGACGTGCCAGCGCCGCCCCTCCGAGCGGCCGTGGCCGCGGAAGTCGAGCAGCGCCACCTCGAAGCCGGCCTTCACCAGGCCGGTGGTGAGCGCCGGGTAGCGGCCGCCGTGGTCGCCGCCCCCGGGCAGCACCGCCACCGTGGCCCGGGGGCGGGGCGGGGCGTAGCGCTGCCAGTGGAGCCGGGTGCCGTCCCGGGAGACCAGCTGGCCCTCCTCGCGCACGGCCTCGGCGGGCGACGGAAAGGTCGGGACGGGCATATGCGCGCCATCGCTAGCCCCCCGATCACCGTGTGTCAATGTGCGCGCCATCGCACCAGCCCCGGGCGGGGCGCCGCTCACCGGGCGCCGGCGCGCCCGCCCAGCTCGTCGAGCTTGTGCTCCAGGGCGGCGCGCTGCCGCGCCGTCCGGTCCGGCCCGTCGTCCGAGCCGCCGGCGTCCAGCGCGCGCAGGGCCCGCCGGTAGGCCTGCTCGGCGTCGGCGCTCCGCTGCGCCCGCCGGTAGGCGTCGCCCAGGTGCTCGAGGATGGTGGGCTCGGGGCCGGCGGCGGCGTCGGCCCGCTCCAGCGCCTGCAGGGCGCGGGACAGGTCGCCCTTCCGGAAGTAGATCCAGCCGAGCGAGTCGAGGAAGAAGCCGTTGCCGGGCCGCAGCTCCAGGGCCCGGCCGAGGAGCCGCTCCGCCTCGTCCAGGTGCTCGCCGCGCTCCGCGTAGGTGTAGCCGACGAAGTTCAGCGCCTCGGCGTGGTCGGGGGCGATGGCCAGCACTGCCTTCATTTGCGCCAGCGCCGCGTCGCTGTCGCCGGCGCGCTCCTCGGCCACGCCCCGCGCGAAGAGCAGCCCCTCGTCGCGAGGCCGCCGCTGCAGGGCCTTCCCGAGGAGCGCCACCGCCTCGGCCGGCCGTCCGGCCTGGTCCAGCGCGTGGGCCCGGTTCACCTGCGCGTCCACCCACAGGTCGCCGGCCTCAGGCCCCACCTCGCCGTAGGCGGCGGAGGCCTCGGGCCAGCGCTTCAGCGCCTCCAGCGCCAGCCCGCGCGCGAAGGGGACGCGCGCATCCGGGGCCCCGCCGTAGGCGTGGAGCCGGGTGAGCGCGTCCTGCGGCCGCCGGGCGTCCACCCAGGCCACCGCCTCGGCCACCGCGGCGCCGGCGTCGTCGGGCTCCAGCAGCCGGAGCTGGCGGAAGTAGGCCTGCGCGCCGGGGAGGTCGCCGGCCCGCGCCGAGAGCCGCCCCAGCGCCGCCAGCGCGTCGGTGTCCTCGGGCTCGGCGCGCAGCGCCGCCTCCCAGTCGGTCCGCGCCTCGGCGTCGTCGTCGCGCTGGTCGGCCAGCCGGGCCAGGAGCTTCCAGGCCTCCCGGTCGCCGGGGTAGAGCGCCACCGCCGCGCGCAGGTACCTGCCGCCGCGGCCGGCGTCGCCGTCGTCGAGGTAACGCCGGGCCATCCGCCGGTAGCCGCGGGCCCCCTCGGCGGGGAGCACCTTCCCCAGGTCGGCCCAGGTGGCGGCCGCGCCGCGCTCGTCGCCACCCTCCAGCTGCGCCCGGGCCAGCACGCGCCAGGGCTCCGGGTCGGGGGTCTGGTCCTCGTCGGGGCCGCGCGCCGCCGCCAGCCGCACCTCCAGCGCCGCGGCGGTCCGCAGGGCGTCGGTCGCCTTGCGCAGGTCGTGGCGGTGGGCGGCGATCTGGCCGATGAGCAGCCAGGCGTCGGCCGCCTCCTCGCCCTCGGGGGCGAGCGCCACCGCCCGCTGCGCCTCCCGCTCGGCGTCGCCGAGCCGGTCGAGCTGCGCCAGCACCTCGGCCCGCGCCACGCGGATCTGCGGCGAGCGCTCGTCGAAGACCAGCGCCAGCCGCAGCTCCTCCAGCGCCCGCCCCAGGTCGCCGGCGGCCTCGGCCTGCCGCGCGCCCAGGTAGTGGCCGATGGCCTGCGCCGAGGCGTGCCCCCCGCCGGCCCCGGGCGCGGCGGCGAGGGCAAGGGCGAGGAGCGGAGCGAGGAGGGCGGCCATCGGCGGTCCACCCGCGAATATAGGGGCGGAGCCGCCCCCCTTCAATCGAGCCGCCGGGGCGCCGCCGCGGGGCGTGTAGAATGGCCGCATGCACCCGCAGACCTTCCTCGCGGCCGCGGCCCAGATGACCTCGACCGGCGACCGCGCCCGGAACCTCGCCACCGCGCTCCGCCTGGTGGAGGAGGCGGCGTCCCTGGGCGCGCGCCTCGTCGGGCTGCCCGAGAACTTCGCCTTCATGGGGCGGGACGAGGAGCGCATCGGCGGCGCCGAGACGCTGGAGGGGCCGACCGTCTCGGCGCTGCGCGAGGCGGCCCGGGCGCGCCGCATCCACGTGCTGGCCGGCTCCATCGCCGAGAAGGTCGAGGCGCCGGGCAAGACCGCCAACACCAGCGTCCTCATCGGCGACGACGGCGCGGTGCTGGCCGCCTACCGCAAGATCCACCTCTTCGACGTGAACATCCCCGACGGCGCCCGCTACGCCGAGTCGGAGACGGTGCTCCCCGGCGACCGGGCGGTGGTGGCGCCGACGGCGCTGGGGCGCGTCGGCCTCACCGTCTGCTACGACCTGCGCTTCCCCGAGCTGTACCGCCGGCTCTCGGCGGAGGGGGCGGAGCTGGTCACCATCCCGGCGGCCTTCACGCTCTACACCGGCAAGGACCACTGGGAGGTGCTGGTGCGGGCCCGGGCCATCGAGAACCTCTGCTACGTGGTGGCGCCGGCGCAGGTGGGGCGCCACTCGGCGAACCGGGTGACCTTCGGCAACGCCATGGTGGTGGACCCCTGGGGCGTGGTGCTGGCCCGCTGCGGCGACGGCGAGGGGCTGGCGCTGGCGCCGGTGCGCCGCGACCGGCTGGAGCAGTGCCGCCGCGAGCTGCCGGCGCTGCAGCACCGCCGCCTGTAGCCGCGGCCGGGGCCGGGCCGGGCGGCGCCGCGGTCAGCGGCCGGCCGGCCCCTGGCGGTCGCGCCACTGGAAGTAGACGCGGACCAGGTCGGCGGCCGCGGCGGCGGCGTCGCGCGAGCCGAGCCCCTCGGGCACGAAGGTCACCACCGCGACCTGCGGGGCGTCGTCCGGCGCGAAGCCGGCGAACCAGGCGAGCGGCTCCTCCTGGCCCGCCACCGGCGCGGTCCCGGTCTTGCCGGCGATGGGCAGGTCGCCCGCGGCGGCGCCGGTGCCGCTCTGCACGGCGTCCCGGAGCGCCCGCACCAGCTCCTCCCAGTCCTCGCGGACGCCGACGCGGGCGCGGATCGCCGGCGCGCCCGCCGCCTCCCCCTCCACGTCCGAGCCGGTGGGGCGCCCCAGCCCCAGCGTCCGGGCCGCCTCGAGCAGCCGCGCCGGCCCGAGCAGCCGCGCCATCCGGTAGAACCAGACGTCGCAGCTGTCGGAGAGGGCCTGCCGCATCCCCAGCCGGCCGCTGGCGACGTCCATCAGCGCGCCG
>JAKAEO010000120.1 GCA_021818285.1 Myxococcales bacterium | reverse complement strand
GGTCCGGGTCGCCGCCCATGACGTAGGTGACCAGCGCCGCGCGCCCCTCCGCCCGGCACCGCGCGAAGGCGCGCTGCAGCCGCTCCAGGCCGGTCACGGCCGGCCTCCCTTCCCGCCCCGGCGCCGGGCCGCGCCCGGGCGGGGCGCGGCCCCCGCCTTCCGCCGCAGCGCCCGGGCCGGCCGCGGCGGGGCCTTCCGCTCCCGCGCCGCCAGCGCCCGCCGCACCTGCTCGACGTCCTTGTCGCCCCGCCCCGAGACGTTCACCACCAGCAACCCCTCCGGCCCCAGGGCCCGGGCCCGCTTCACCGCCTCGGCCACGGCGTGGGCGCTCTCCAGCGCCGGGATGATCCCCTCGGTGCGCGCCAGGTACTGCAGGGCGTCGAGCGCCTCCCGGTCGGTGGCGGTGGCCAGGGTGAGCCGGCCGGTGTCCTTCAGGTGGGACAGCTCCGGGCCGACCCCCGGGTAGTCGAGGCCGGCGCTGATGGAGTGGGCCTCGGCGACCTGGCCGTCCCGGGTCTGGAGCAGGTAGCTGCGCGAGCCGTGCAGCACCCCCGGCCGGCCGCGGGCCAGCGCCGCGCCGTGGTGGCCGGTGGCCAGGCCCAGGCCGGCCGCCTCGACGCCCACCAGCGCCACGCCGGGGTCGTCGAGGAAGGCGCTGAAGATCCCCATGGCGTTGGAGCCGCCGCCGACGCAGGCCACCACCGCGTCCGGCAGCCGTCCGGCCACCTCCAGCACCTGGGCGCGGGCCTCGTCGCCGATCACCGACTGGAAGTCGCGCACCAGGGCCGGGTAGGGGTGCGGCCCGGCCACCGAGCCGATGATGTAGTGGGTGTCGCGGACGTTGGTCACCCAGTCGCGGATGGCCTCGTTCATCGCGTCCTTGAGGGTGCGCGATCCGGCGTTCACCGGGATCACCCGGGCGCCGAGCAGCTGCATCCGGAAGACGTTCAGCGCCTGCCGCTCGACGTCGAGCGCCCCCATGAAGACGTCGCAGGGCAGGCCGAAGAGGGCGGCGGCGGTGGCGGTGGCGACGCCGTGCTGGCCGGCGCCGGTCTCGGCGATGATGCGCCGCTTGCCCATGCGGCGGGCCAGCAGCACCTGCCCCAGGGTGTTGTTGATCTTGTGCGCGCCGGTGTGGCACAGGTCCTCGCGCTTCAGGAGCACCCGGCAGCCGCCGGCCTCGGCGCCCATGCGGCGGGCCTCGCCCAGCGGCGTGGGGCGGCCGGCGAAGCGCCGCAGCAGCTCGTCCAGCTCGGCGCGGAAGGAGGGGTCGAGGCGCGCCGCCTTCCAGGCGGCCTCCAGCTCGTCCAGGGCCGGCACCAGCGTCTCGGGGACGAAGCGGCCGCCGTACTCGCCGTAGCGTCCGCGGGCGTCGGGGTAGGTGGTCACGTCAGGCCTCCTTGGCGGCGCGCACGAAGCGCGCCACGCGGTCGCGGTCCTTCACGCCCGGCGCCGACTCCACGCCGCTGGCGACGTCCACGGCCCAGGGGCGCACCGCGCGCACCGCCTCGGCCACGCTCTCCGGGGTGAGCCCGCCGGCGAGGATCACCGGCTTGCCGCCCGGGAGGGCGCGGGCCAGCGCCCAGTCGAAGCCCCGCCCGGTGCCGCCGAAGCCCTCGCCCTTGCCGTCGAGCAGCACCGCCGCCGCCCGGTGGTAGCGCGGGATGGGCTCCAGGTCCGCCGGCCCGGCCACCCGGAAGGCCTTGATCACCGGCATGACGTGGCCGGCGCACTCGCGGGGCTCCTCGTCGCCGTGGAGCTGGACCACCGTCACCCGGGCCAGGGCGGCGAGGTGGAGCACCTCGGTGGGCGGCTGGTTCACGAAGACGCCCACCGGGGTGACGAAGGGCGGAAGCCGCCCGACGATCTCGCGCACCGTCTCGGCGTCGACGTGGCGCCGCGAGCCGGGCCAGAGGTTGAAGCCCAGGGCGTCGGCGCCGGCCTCGGCCGCCGCCAGGGCGTCCTCGAGGCGGGTGACGCCGCAGATCTTCACGCGCACCGGCACCTCAGGCCTCCGCCAGGGCCCGCAGCAGCGCGGCCGGGTCGGCGGCGCGGACCAGCGCCTCGCCCACCAGCAGGTTGGCGGCGCCGGCGGCGCGGAGGCGGCGGGCGTCGGCCGGGCCGCGGACGCCGCTCTCGGCGACGCCCTTCACGCCGGCCGGGAGCAGGGGGAGGAGCCGCTCGCTCACCGCCAGGTCGACGGCGAAGGTCCCGAGGTTCCGGTTGTTCACCCCCACCAGCCGGGCGCCGGCGCGCAGCGCGGTCCCGGCCTCGGCCTCGTCGTGGACCTCCACCAGCGCCGCGAGCCCCAGCTCGGCGCAGCCGCGCAGGAGCTCGGCCAGCCGCTCCGGCGCCAGGGCCGCGGCGATGAGCAGGGCGGCGTCGGCGCCGGCGGCCCGGGCCTCGAGGAGCTGGTAGCCGTCGATCACGAAGTCCTTGCGCAGGAGCGGCAGCGAGACCGCGGCCCGCACCGCCCGCAGGTCGTCGAGCGATCCGCCGAAGCCGGGGCCGTCGGTGAGCACCGAGACGCAGGCGGCGCCGGCCGCCTGGTAGCGCGCCGCCTGGGCCGGGGCGTCCAGCGCCGCGGCGATGGCGCCGGCCGAGGGGCTGGCGCGCTTCACCTCGGCCACCACCCGCAGCGGGCCGCCCCGGGAGGAGAGCGCGGCGGCGAAGTCGCGCGGCGGCGGCGCGTCGCGGAGCGCCGCCCGCAGCTCCCGCTCGGGGAGCCGGGCGCGGGCCGCCGCCACCTCCCCGGCCTTGCGCTCCAGGATCTCGGCGAGGAAGGTCATTGGTTGCGGGAGACGTGCACCAGCCGCAGGAGCTTCTCGCGGGCGGCCCCGGAGTCGATGGAGCGGGCGGCGACGGCGACGCCGGCCCGCAGGTCGGGGGCGGCGCCGGTGGCCACCAGCGCCGCCGAGGCGTTGGCCAGCACCGCGTCGCGCGGCCCGCCGGCCTGTCCGCCGAGCACGTCGCGGAGGATGCGGGCGTTCAGCGCGGCGTCGCCGCCGGCGATGGCGGCGGGCTCCCAGCGGCGGAGCCCCAGGTCCTCGGGCACCACCGCGAAGCGCTCCGCGGCGCCGTCCTTCACCTCGCAGAGGTGGGTCATGCCGGTGACGGCGATCTCGTCGAGCCCCTCGCCGTGCACCACGAAGGCGTGCACCGCGCCCAGGGTGGCGAGCACCCCGCCGATCACCGGCACCCAGCGCGGCTCGTACACCCCCATCACCTGGTGGCGGGCGCCGGCCGGGTTCGCCAGCGGCCCGAGCAGGTTGAAGATCGAGCGCACCCCCAGCTCGCGCCGGATGCCGGCCACCGCCTTGAAGGCGGGGTGGAGCCGGGGCGCGAAGAGGAAGCCGATCCCCACCTCGGCGATGCAGCGCTCGACGATCTCCTTGGGCGCCTCGACGTCGATGCCCACCTCGGCGAGGACGTCGGCCGAGCCGCTGCGCGAGGAGACGGCCCGGTTGCCGTGCTTGGCCACCGGCACGCCGGCGCCCGCGACCACGAAGGCCGCGGTGGTGGAGATGTTGAAGGTGCCCTGGTTGTCGCCGCCGGTGCCGCAGGTGTCGACGAAGACCGGGGCCTCGACGCGGATGGGGTCCACCCGGCGCCGCATCACCTCGGCGGCGCCGGCGATCTCGTCCACCGGCTCGCCCTTGAGCCGCAGCGCCGCCAGCAGCGCGCCCACCTGCGCCGGGGTGACCGCCCCGTCGGCGATCTCCTCCATGGTGGCGGCCATCTCGGCCCGGGTGAGGTCGTGCCGCTCCACCAGCTTCGCCAGGGCTTCCCGGATCATCGTCTCCCCTCCCGCCGCAGGCGGCCGAGCCAGTTGCCGAGCAGCCGCTTCCCCTCGCCGGTGAGCACCGACTCGGGGTGGAACTGCACCCCCTCGACGTCGAGGGTGCGGTGGCGCAGCCCCATGATCTCCCCCTCCGCCGTCCAGGCGGTGACCCGGAGGGCGCGCGGCAGGGTGCGGCGCTCCACCACCAGCGAGTGGTAGCGGCCGGCCTCGAAGGGCGAGGGGAGCCCGGCGAAGATCCCCTGGCCACGGTGCAGCACCGGCGAGGACTTGCCGTGGACGATGCGGAAGTTCCGGATCACCCGGCCCCCGAAGGCCTGGCCGATGGCCTGGTGGCCCAGGCAGACGCCGAGGATGGGCCGCGTCCCGGCCAGCGCCCGGATCGCCGGGAGGGTGACGCCGGCCTGGTCGGGGGTGCAGGGGCCGGGGGAGAGCACCAGCCCGTCGGGCGCGCGCCGCCGGATGCCCTCGACGTCGACGGCGTCGTTGCGGAGGACCTCGACCTCGGCCCCGAGCTCGCCCAGGTACTGCACCAGGTTGAAGGTGAAGGAGTCGTAGTTGTCGACGACCAGGAGGCGGGGCTTCACCGGCGCCTCCGCTTCCGGGCCGGGCGCGCCGCCGGCGCCGGCGCGGCGGCCTCCAGCGAGCCGCTCTCGGCCTGGGCCACGGCGGTGAAGAGGGCCCGCGCCTTGCTCACCGTCTCCTGGTACTCGGCGGCCGGCTTCGAGTCGTGGACGATGCCGGCGCCGGACTGCACGCTCACCCGCTGCCCGCTCTGCATCAGGGTGCGGATGGCGATGCACATCTCCATGTTGCCGCCGCGGTCGAAGTAGCCGACCGCCCCGGCGTAGGGGCCGCGGCGGGCCGGCTCCAGCTCGTCGATGATCTCCATGGCCCGCACCTTGGGCGACCCGGAGACGGTGCCGGCCGGGAAGCCGGCCCGCAGCACGTCCACGGCGCCGAGCCCCGGCGCCAGCCGGCCCTTCACCTCCGACACCAGGTGCATGACGTGGGAGTACCGCTCCACCGTCTTCAGCGCGGTGACCCGCACCGAGCCCACCGCCGAGACCCGGCCGACGTCGTTGCGCCCCAGGTCCACCAGCATGACGTGCTCGGCGTTCTCCTTGGGGTCGGCGCGCAGCTCCTGCTCCAGCCGCTGGTCGGTGGCCGGGTCGGCGCCGCGGCGCCGGGTCCCGGCGATGGGACGCAGCGTGACCTCGCCCTCCTCCAGCTTGACGAGCGTCTCGGGCGAGCTGCCCACCAGCGCCCGGTCGCCGTCCCGGAGGAAGAAGAGGTAGGGCGACGGGTTCACCCGGCGCAGGGCCCGGTAGACGTCGAAGGGGGCCACCCCCACCTCGGCGTCGAAGCGCTGCGAGAGCACCACCTGCTGGCAGTCGCCGGCGCGGATGTAGGCCTGGGCCCGGCGCACCGCCGCCTCGAAGTCGGCCCGCCGGGTCCGGGGCACGAGCCGCGCCGGGCGCTCCACCGGCCGGGACCGCCGGTCGCGCAGCGGCCGCGCCAGCGCCCGCAGGGTGGCCTCGATCCGCCCCAGGGCCTGGCCGTAGAGCACCCGCGGGTCGTCGCCCCGGTCGCAGCGCGCCTCGGCGACGACGTGCATGGTGTGGCGGCGGGCGTCGAAGACCACCAGCCGGTCGAAGTCCATGAGCAGGGCGTCGGGGAAGCCCAGCTCGTCGGGGCCGGCCACCGGGACGCGCGGCTCGAAGAGCTTCACCGCGTCGTAGGAGAGGAAGCCCACCAGCCCGCCGGAGAAGCGCGGGGTGCCGTCGACCCGCACCGCGGCGTGGGTGGCCAGCTCCTCCCGGATGCGCGCCACCGGGTCGCCGGGGTCGCCCAGCTTCCAGCGGAGCACGCTGCGCGGGCCGGCGCCGAGGAAGGAGAAGCGGGCGCTGCGCTCGCCGCCCTCCACCGACTCGAGCAGGAAGGCCTGCCGCTCGCCGCGGGAGAGCTTGAGGAAGGCGGAGACCGGCGTGTCGGTGTCGGCCTCGATCTCGACGCGCACCGGGACGGCGCGCCCCGGCCGGCACAGTCTCAGGAAGGTCGGGAGGTCGGGGTGCGGCGAGGGGCTAGCCCCGCCAAAGAAACACCGTCATGCGCTCACCCGCCGGGCGGGGCCGGCCACCTCGACGGCGGCGGGAGCGACGGCGCGGTTCTGCCGGTCCACCAGCACCACCTTGGGCACGTGGGCGGAGAGCTCCGCCTCCTCGTACTCGGCGAAGGTGGCGAGGATCACCAGGTCGCCCGGCTTGTTCAGGTGGGCCGCGGCGCCGTTGATGCAGATGATGCCCGAGCCGCGCTCGCCCTGGATCGCGTAGGTCTGCAGGCGCGTCCCCCGGGTGATGTTCCAGACGTGCACCGCCTCGTAGTCGCAGATCCCGGCGGCGTCCATCAGGTCGCGGTCGATGGTCACCGAACCCTCGTAGTCGAGGTCCGCGTGCGTCACGGTGGCCCGGTGGATCTTGGACTTGAACAGGGTGCGGCGCATATCGTGGCTCACCTCTATTACCCGCTCGGAGCCACCCGCGCAAGATGGCGCGGTGCGCCACGGGATCCGGGCGGATGGAGGCGGAGGGAGGGGCATGCCGTCGTCCTACGCCGCGCGCCGCAGGGAGATCTTCGAGGCCGCCCGCCCCGCGCCCGACGCCTTCCTGCGGCTCGACGCCGCGCGGCTCCGCTTCTCCCTGGGGACCACCGCGGACGAGCCGAGGGTCCCGGTCCAGGTGGCCCCCGACGCCGCGGCCATCGTCCGGGGCGCGGCCGGCGACCTCGCGCTGCTGCTCGCCACCGGCCACCGCGCCTTCGTCCCCGCCGACGACGTGGACCGGCTCACGCTCTCCGACGGCTACGCCGCGCTGCCGGTGGCGGCGCCCACGCTCGGGCCGAGCGGCGGCGGCGCCGATCTGCGCGCCGCGGCGCTGCTCGGGGCGGAGAGCCACCCGGCGCTCGGCGGCGGGATCCTCTGCGCCTGGATGGGCCCGGGCGGCCGCGGGCGCTCCCTCACCGCGCTCTGGATCGCGCTGCTGCGGCAGGCGCTGGCGGAGATGGCCGGGGAGGGCGGGCGCGAGGAGACGCCGCTGCTGGTGGCCCTCGCCCTCCAGGCCGCGATGCGGGAGGCGGCCGAGGGCTCGCGCGACCGGCTCCCCGGCCCGCCCCACGACCGCACCCTGCGGGCGGCGCAGGGCATCGGGCTCTGGGTGGCGGCCCGCACCGGCCTGGACCGCGCCTGGCGCGACGCCGGCCGCCCCGCCGCCGACCCGCTCCGGCTCCGCGTCGAGGCGGTGGTGGCCCCGGGGCCGCTCTGCGGCCGCGGCTTCCCGCTGGGCGGCTCCACCCTGTACGGCTGCGCCTTCGCCGCCGGCCTGCCCCGCGCCGAGGAGGAGGTGGCCCGGCTGGCGGGGGGCGGCGACGCCGACGCCGCCGCCGGGGACCTGGCCGCGGCGCTGCGCGCCGACGACGAGCTGGCGCGGCGCGCCGCCGGGGCGGTGGCGGCCTCCCGGCTGCGCGGGGTGCTGCGTGGCGCCGTGGTGGCCGCCGAGGCGGCCGGCTGGGGCGAGCGGCTCCAGGCGCTGCGCGAGCTGCTGGCGGCGCCGGGAGGGCTGGAGGGGGCGCTGGAGGAGGAGGCGGCCCGCCGCGACCTGCGGGCCTCGGCGGCGGAGCTGGAGGCGGTGCCGGGAGACGCGGCGCGGCTCTTCGGCGAGGCGGCGCGCGCGCTCAAGGGGTGGCGCCCGCGCGATCCGGCCGCGGCCGTCGGCCTCTCGCGCGCCGCGGCGCTCGAGGAGCACGCCGCCGGCGCCGCCGGCGCGCTGGCCGACGCCGCGCTGGAGCGGCTCGGGGCCGCGGCGCGCCGGGCCCTGGCGCCGCGGACCGGCCTGGAGACCGAGGCGGGCGCCGAGGCCGAGTGGGAGGCGGGGCGGCTCTACCGGCTGGGCGCCCGCGGCGGCCCGGTGCTGCGGCGGTCGAGCCCGCGCGCCGCCGGCCACCTCTTCGCCGACGTGAAGGACTTCACCCGCCGCACCGGCCTGCTCGGCCAGGCCACCATGGCCGAGTTCCTCCGGACCGAGTTCTACGGCCCCATCCTCGGCGCCGCCAAGCGCTTCCACGGCGGCATGGGCCACCTCGCCGACCGCGGGGGCGTGCAGCTCAACAACCTGCTGGGCGACGCCATCTCCTTCTCCGGCGACGTCGAGTCGCTGGTGGAGCTGGCGCGCGAGATCCGGGCGCTGCTCGAGGCCTACGGACACCGGCTGGCGCGCCGGGTGGGCCCGGGCCCGGCGGCCCTCGAGGCCGAGTCGCGCGCCGGGCTGGAGGCCGGGATCTTCGTCTCCCACGGCCCGGCGCCGCTGGTGGTGATCATCGAGGACGAGGTCTTCGGCCGGGCCCGGGTGGCCATCGCCGAGAAGATCAACGAGTCGGCCCGCGGGACGGCGCGGGCGGCCGGGGCGCGGCTCCGGGCCGACGCCGCGCTGGAGGCGGCGCGGGCGGCGCGGCGCTCCCCGCGGCTGGCGCACGCCTTCGCGGTCTTCGTGGACCGGCCGCCGGCGCCCGGCGAGGCGCGGCCGCCGGACCCGGACGCGCCGGGGGAGCTCTACAACGGCGGGGCCGCGCTCTCGCAGGAGGCGCTCGACGCCTTCCTCGCCGCGGTGGGGCCGGCGCGGCGCCGCCGCGAGGTCGCGCTCGACCCGGGCGCCCTGCCCGCCGAGCTGCGCGAGCGCTGGTGGTTCGGGGAGGGCGCGCAGCGGATGCTGGCCCTCTTCCACCCCGACGGCCGCCCCGCCGAGCTGTTCCGGCGCGTCGGGCGCGCCGCCTTCAAGGGGGTCGGCGACGTGCCGATCTGGGAGCTGTGCGGCGGCCCGGCCGCGGAGCGGCTCCAGGCCGCGCTCGGGCCGGCCTGGTGGCGCTCGCGCTGAGAGGCGGCGATCGCGTCCCGGGGTGCGCGCCCGCGCCCCGCGCCGGGCCGGCGCCGCGCCCCGCTACTTCTTCGCGAGCTGGCGGTCGATGACCGCCTTGAAGCTCTCGAAGGGCTGCGCCCCGACCACCTTCTCGCCGTTCACGAAGAAGGTGGGGGTCCCGTTGGCGCCGAGGCGGTTGCCGAGCTGGGAATCGGCCTCGACGCGCTCCCTGGCCCCGGGGCTGGCCATGGCGGCCTTCCACCTCGCCACGTCCAGGCCCAGCTCCCGCGCGTAGGCCTCGTAGGCCGCCGGCGAGAGCGCCTGCTGGTCCTGGAAGAGCCGGTCGTGCATCTCCCAGAACTTGCCCTGCTCGCGGGCGGCCTCGGCGGCCAGCGCCGCCGGCATCGCCTGGGGGTGCATGGGCAGCGGCTGGTTCTTCCAGACGACGCGGACCTTGTCGCCGTAGGTCTGCTCGATCCGCTGGATGGTCGGGTTCACCCGGCCGCAGTAGGGGCACTGGAAGTCGGAGAACTCGACGATGGTGACCGGGGCGCGGGCGGCGCCGCGGACCGGGTCGTCGGGGCGCAGCGGGACCTCCACCGGCGCCGAGGGCGGCGGCGGCGCGGCCGGCTCGGCGGCGGCGGTGGGCATCGCCTTCACGTTCTCGTCGCAGGCCCGGTCGTAGAAGCCGCCGTCGAGCGCGGCGCCCCTGGCGACCAGGGCGTCGGCCTTGCGCAGCTCCTCCTCGACGATGGGCTTCAGGGCGTCGAAGGGCAGCGCCCCCACCACGCGGCGGCAGTTCAGGAAGAGGGTGGGAGTGGCGGTGGCGCCCACCCGGGCGGCCAGCGCCATGTCCTCCTCGATGCGCGCCTTGCCCGACTGCGCCGCCACCGCCTTCTGGAAGCGGGCCACGTCGAGCCCGATCTCCCGGGCCCAGGCCTCGTAGGAGGCGGGCGACAGCTCCTGCTGGTGGGCGAAGGCCAGGTCGTGGAAGGCCCAGAACTTCCCCTGCTCCCGGGCCGCCTCGGAGGCGATGGCCGCCGGCATGGCGTTCGGATGGAAGGAGAGCGGCTCGTGCTTCCAGGCGATCCGGACCTGGCCGGGGAAGGCCTGCTCCAGCTGCTGCAGCGTCGGGCCGACCCGCGCGCAGAAGGGGCACTGGAAGTCGGAGAACTCGACGATGGTCACCTTGGCGACGGCCGGGCCCTTCACCGGGTCGTCGGGACGCAGCGCCACCTTGGCGGCCTGCGACGGCGGCGCCGGGCGCGGGGCCGGGGCCTGCGCGGCCGGGGCGGCCCGGCCGGGCG
>JAKAEO010000119.1 GCA_021818285.1 Myxococcales bacterium | reverse complement strand
CTGGATCGGCGACGTCGGGCCCGCCGACGGCCCGCTCGACCTGGGCCCGAAGCAGTACCCGTTCATCTGCGCCACGGTGGAGTCCGGGCTGGGACAGCCGGTGGTGGACAACACCGGGGGGCGCGGCAACGCCGTCTTCCCCGAGACCGGCGGCGCGCCCGACTTCTCGGCGGCGCCGGTGGGCTACAGCGAGCGCTGCGGCCTGCCCACCCGCGTCGACTACTACTACTGGGACGGCCCGGCCCGCGACTTCCGGCCGTTCGACCCGGCCACGATGTTCGCCGCGCCCCCCGCCGGTCTCCAGGTGATCGAGGTGAAGGGGAAGCCGGCCCCCTTCGTGGTCCGCGTCGAGACCGGGACGCTGGACCGGTTCCTCTACACCATCGCCATGCTGGCGCCGTGGCCCGAGTCGACGGCGACCCCGGCGGCGCTGGACAACGGCGCCTGGAACCGCAAGCTCGTCTACTACTACCGCGGCGGCGTCGGCATCGGCCACTGGCAGGGCCTGGCGGCCTGGCGCGGCGGCCTCTGGGGCGCCGAGCGCGCCGTCTTCCCGCTGCTCCTGCAGCAGGGCTACGCCATCGCCACCTCCTCCGGCAACGAGACCGGCGTCCACTACAACCTGCGGCTCGCCGAGGAGGTCATGCTGATGGTGAAGCGGCACTTCACCGCGACCTACGGCAGGCCGGCCTACACGGTGGGCCTGGGCGGCTCGGGCGGCGGCATCCAGCAGTACGTCATCGGCCAGAACCACCCCGGCCTGCTGGACGCCGGGATCCCCATGTACTCCTACCCGGACATGGTCACCCAGACCATCTACGTCGGGGACTGCAACCTGCTCGAGCAGTACTTCCTCGAGGACGTGATGGCCAAGGGCGCGGGCTCCAAGTGGGCGGTCTGGAGCCGGCGCCAGTGGATCGAGGGGCTGAACGCCAGCGACACGGTGAAGAACTCGGTGTTCGGCACGCCGGGCTCGAGCGAGTGCATCGAGGGCTGGTTCTTCGCCGAGCCCCTGGCCATGAACCCGATGTTCACCGACCCGGCCTACTTCACCGAGCTGGCGCGCTACCGGTACCCGGCGTCGGTGGTCTCGGCCATCCGCTGGACCCACTGGAACGACCTCCAGAACATCTACGGCGTCGACGCGCACGGCTTCGCCCCCATCCCGTTCGACAACGTCGGCGTGCAGTACGGCCTGTCGGCGCTGGTCGCCGGCCGGATCACCCCCGCCGAGTTCGTCGAGCTGAACGGCTGCGTCGGGAGCTGGAAGGAGCAGGACCAGTACGTCGACTGGAACCCCTACGCCGATCCCTTCGACTCGCGGAACATGAACCGGGATCCGGTGGCCTGCCGGCTGCCGCCCGGCGCCGGGTGGGCGCCGAGCCCGCGCCGCACCGGTGACCTGTCGGCCATGCAGCGGGCCTACGGCTCGGGCCACGTGTTCACGGGCGACATCGGGATCCCGCTCATCGACCTGCGCCCCTACCTGGAGCCCCGGCTGAACATGCACAACGCCCGGCAGTCCTTCTCGGTCCGGGAGCGCATGCGCGAGGAGCGGGGGAACGCCCGGAACCAGGTCATCTGGTTCACCGGGAGCGAAGCGGACATCCCGGCCCGGATCGTGGACGCGATGGGCCTCCTCGACTCCTGGCTCACCACCGGGCACAGGCCGGCCGGTTTCGTCGACAAGTGCACGGACGCCGCCGGGGCGCTCATCGCCTCCGGCCGGCACGTCTGGGACGGCATCCTCGACCGGCGGCCGGCGGGAGCCTGCACCGCCGCCTACCCGCTGCACTCCAGCTCGCGCATGGTCGCCGGCGACGGGTTCGGAGGCGACATGTTCAAGTGTGCCCTGAAGCCGCTGGGGACGGCGCTGGAGGACGGAACCTACGGCTCCGCCGTCTTCACGGCGGGGCAGGTCGCGCAGCTCGACGCCATCTTCCCCACCGGCGTCTGCGACTACACCCGGCCGGACCAGGGCAGGCCGCCCGGGTGGGACGGGCCCGGCGAGCGCGAGCACGAGCGCGGACGCTAGCGCGGGTCCGCGCCGCGATCCACGGCTCTTCGGCTCCCGGCTCCCGGCTCCCGGCTCGACGGCGACGCCGGGAGCGCCGTCGGCCTCCACCTCAGCGGCGCCGCTCGCGCGAGAGCCGGCGCACCGCCTTGGACACCGCCTTCCACCGCTCGCGCTCCGCCCGCGCCGCGCCGCCCTCCCGCCGCGCCGCCTGCCGGGCGGCCTCGAGGGCGAGCTTGCGGTGGCTCTCGACGCGCGCGGCGCCGATGCGCCCGTCGGCGATCGCCTCCCGGACGGCGCACCCGGGCTCGGCGCCGTGCGAGCAGTCCCGGAACCGGCAGCGCGCCGCGATCGCGGCGAGATCGCCGAACGCCGCGTCGAGCCCGCTCGCGTCCCAGAGCCGCAGCTCGCGGATCCCCGGGCCGTCCACCAGGGCGCCGCCGCCGGGCAGCGGGAAGAGCTCGCGGCCCGACGTGGTGTGGAGGCCGCGGTCGTCGGAGGCACGCACCGGCGCGGTGCGCTGCGCCTCGCGGCCGAGGAGCGCGTTCGCCAGGGTGGACTTCCCCGCGCCCGAGGGACCCACCAGGACGCCGGTCCGGTCCGGGCGCAGGCGCGCCGCGAGCGCGGCGACGCCCTCGCCGGTGAGCCCGGACGCGACCTCGACCTCCACGCCGGGCCCGGCGGCGCGGGCCTCGGCGAGCGCGGCGGCGAGGTCCCCGGCCCGGTCCGGCTTGGTGAGGACGATCACCGGCTCGGCGCCGCCGGCGTGCACCGCCGCGAGCGTCCGCTCGAGGCGGCGCGGGTTCGGGCCCTCGTCGAGCCCCTGCACGACGAACACGACGTCGACGTTGGCGGCGAGCACCTGCTCCGCGGTCGCGCCGCCCGCGACGTTCCGGGAGAGCCAGGTGCGGCGCCCGAGGACGCGGGCGACGGTGCGCTCGGGCCCGGGGCCGGCGACGACGAAGTCGCCCACCACCGGGAGGACGCCCTCGGCGCGCAGCCGGCCCGGGACCACTACCGGGTGATCGCCGTCCGCGAACCGGACGAGGAGGCCGCGCCCCCGATCCGCGACCGCGCGGCCGACGAGGGAGGACTGGAGTTCCTCGAGCGAGAGCTGGGAGGAGACGAACGGGCCGAAGCCCTGGAGCCAGGGATGAACCACGGGGAACCTCGCGAGCACGAGTGACGGACGGGATCCGCGCCGGACGACGGCGGCGGCGGGATCCGGACGGGCGCGTCACCCGCCGTTCGGCGGGCGGACGCGGCGACTCGGGCTAGCGGACACGATCCACGCGTCCAGGATGGACCGGAAGCGGGGCGGCGGCAAGTGGCGCGAGCGGGCCCCCGCCACCCCGCCGGGGGCCGGCGAGGCCGCGGCGACGTGATCTGGTGGACCGGCAAGGGCGCCGGGACGGGGAGGCGGCGGTGGGGCGCGCCGCCGCCGGGCGGCGCGTCAGCCGCGGGCCAGCGGGCGGCCGCTGCGGCACCACTCGCTGTACGAGCCGACGTAGAGCGAGGCGCCGTGGAGCCCGGCCACCTCGAGCGCCAGCAGGGCGTGGCACGCGGTCACGCCCGAGCCGCAGTGGACCGCGAGCCGCTCCGGCGGCGTCCCCCCGAGGAGCTCCAGGTACATCGCCCGCAGGGCGGCGGGCGGCTTGAAGCGGCCGTCCGGCCCCAGGTTGTCGGTGTAGGGCAGGTTGACGGTGCCCGGGATGCGGCCCGGAGAGGGCTCGTAGGGGTCGGTCTCGCCGCGCCAGCGCTCGCGGCTGCGCACGTCGAGCACCTTCCAGGCCGGGTCGCGGAGCAATCGCTCCAGCGCCGCCACCTCCACGAGCGGCCGCTCCCACGCGGTGAACGGGTAGGGCGGCCTCGCGGGCACGGGCGGCGGCGCCGCGCTGGTGACGGCGAAGCCCGCGGCCTGGGCCGCCGGGAGGCCGCCGTCCAGCACGGCGATCCGCTCGTGCCCGGCGGCGCGCAGCATCCACCAGAGCCGGGCCGCGGCGATCCCGCCCCCGGCAGCGTCGTAGGCCACGACCCGCGTGTCGGGGCCGACGCCCCAGGCGCCGAGCCGGGCGGCCCACGCCGCGGGCGCCGGCAGCGGGTGGCGGCCTCCCCTCGCCGGGTCGAAGCCCGGCGCCAGGGCGGTGCTGAGCGCGACGTCCACGTCGGCGTGGAGGGCGCCGGCGAGGTGGCCGGCGGCGTAGGGCTCGGCGCCCGGCCGGACGTCGAGCAGGCGGACCGGCGCGGCGAGGTCGCGGAGCGCTTCGGGGGAGATCAGGGGGCCGAAGGACATGGCTCCGGGATCATTGCCACGGATCGGCCGCGCCGCGACAGCCGCGCCCCCTTCCGGGCGGCGCCCGCGGTGGCCTGCGCCGGGATCGTGGGCGTCGCCTCCGGCCTCCACCCCGCCTGGCGGGCGTCGCGGCTCGATCCCATCGCGGCGCTGCGCGCGGAGTGAAGCCGCCGCTACCGCGGCCCGGCCCGGTCGAACTGGCGCGCCGACGAGGCCAGCGCGCTCTCCGCGGTGCGGTGCACCCCGGGGCCGTCCTTGTAGCCGGCGACCTTCACCGGCGGGTAGGCGCGCATCCGGGCCACCAGCTCCCCGGCCTGGCCCGCGAGGAGGGCGTCGCAGCTCTCGTAGAGGCCGCCGGGCTCCTCCTCGATGCGGTTGTGCGGCTCCAGGATCGCGCGGATCTCGGCGGCGATCTCCGACGTCGGCGTGGGGACGAGCAGCGAGGTGATGGCGCCGTGGTCGATGCGCAGCCGCCGGGCGACGGGCAGCGGCTCTCCGCCGCGGGCGGCCCGCGCCGCCGGGAGCAGGATCTTCTCCTCCATCGCGATGTGGCGCAGCAGCCCGGCCCGGAAGGCGTCGAAGGGCTCGCGGTCCACGGTGCCCGGCGCCGCCAGGGCGCGGCGCAGCAGGCCGTCGAGCCGATCGTGGTCCTCGGTGAGGAACTCGACGATGGGACCCGCCACGCCGACCTCCTCCGGCCCGGCGCCTCGCGCGGCCCGGCACGCGCTCCCCGGGCTCCGGCACCCGTCAGGGACCGACTTCCGGCGTAATCCCGCCACAGGTATCGCGTCTGTTCGCGGGAAGGAAGCCGCTCCCCCGAACCGAGGACGACCGGACATGCGCCACCTCATTCCCCTCGCCGCGATCGCCGCCGCCCTCTCCGGCCCCGCCCGGGCCGCGCCGTTCGACGTGAACCCCGACGCCGGCAACAACGCCTTCTCCGCCGTCTTCGACGCGGCCCTGGGCGAGCGCATCACCGCGGTGAGCTCCGCGGTGGGCTGCACCCTCCGGGTGGACGTCCGGACCGGCACCGCCTCCGGCACCTGCTCGGTCCCGCTCGCCAGCATCCGCGTGGACAACGACGACACCAAGAGCGACCACTTCCGCCAGTGGGCGACCAACAAGCGGTCGGACCCCGCCGCCTGCCGCATCGAGGCCGACTTCACCGGCGTCAGCGCGGGCCCGCTGCTCCCGGAGCGGCCGGCGCCGTTCACCGCGGAGATCCCGTTCACCGTCTGCGGGCGCGCGCGCGCCGGCGGCGGGAAGGAGCGGGTGACCGGCACCGCGCTGCTCTTCCCGCCCGGCGCCTACGGCGACCGGGAGACCATCCGCATCCGCGCCTCCGTGGCCGGCTTCGACCGCGAGGCCTACCGCATCGGGCCCCAGTTCACCGAGGGCTGGCTGGCGCGGGTCCAGTCGCTCGCCAAGGTGGTGGCGCCCCGGGGCGACGTCGAGCTCTCCCTCTTCGCCCGGGCCCGCGCCCCCTGACCTCCCTCCCACCGGGCCGCCCGACGCGGTCCGTCCACCGCGGTACCCACCGCACCGAAAGGAAGCACGCATGATCCGCGAAACCGTGAAGGGCACCCTGGTCGCCGCCGCCGTCTGCTCGCTGTTCGCCGCCGGGGCGGCCCGGGCCGCCGAGAAGCCCAAGGAGGGCGGCGGGGCGGTGCAGTGCGCCGGCATCAACGCCTGCAAGGGCCAGGGGAGCTGCGCCGGCGCCGACAACGCCTGCCACGCGCAGAACTCCTGCAAGGGCAAGGGCTGGGTCGAGACCTCCAGCGCCAAGGCCTGCACCGACAAGGGCGGCAAGGTCGTCAGCTCCAAGACCTAGCCGGGGCGGGGGCCGGCCCGCCCGGGCCGGTCCCCCGGAGGACGGCGATGGCCCTTCGACGCGTCGATCTCGGCCACGGCATCGGGCTGCGCACCGCCCACTTCGGCCGCTTCCTGGCGGAGCGCCCGCCGGTGGCCTGGGTCGAGGGCATCAGCGAGAACTTCATGGCGGCGGGCGGCCGGCCGCTGGCGGTGCTGGAGAAGGTCCGCCGCGACGTCCCGGTCGCGCTCCACGGCGTCTCCCTGGGCGTCGGGTCGGTGGAGCCGATCCCGGAGCGCTACCTCGACGACCTGGAGCGGCTGGTCCGCCGGATCGAGCCGGCGCTGGTGACCGACCACCTCTGCTGGGGCCGCCACCGCGGCCGGTACCTGCACGACCTGCTGCCGCTGCCCTGCACCGAGGAGGCGCTCGCGCACGTGGCCGCGCGCGTGCGGCAGGTCCAGGACCGGCTCGGCCGGCAGATCCTCCTCGAGAACCCGTCGACCTACGTCGCCTACCGGGAGGCCGACATGCCGGAGTGGGAGTTCCTCGCCGAGGTCGCGCGGCGCGCCGACTGCGGCATCCTGCTCGACGTGAACAACGTGCACGTCAGCGCCCACAACCTCGGGTTCGATCCCCTCGACTACCTCGACGGCATCCCCGCGGCGCGGGTGGGGCAGCTCCACCTCGCCGGCCACGCCGACCGGGGCCGCTACCTCCTCGACACCCACGACGCGCCGGTCGCCGGAGCGGTCTGGGCGCTCTACGGCGAGGCGCTGCGCCGCCTCGGCCGGGTGCCGACGCTGGTGGAGTGGGACGATCGCATCCCGCCGCTGGAGGTGGTGGTGGCCGAGAGCCGCAAGGCCGCGGCCATCGAGGAGGAGCTGCTCCGGCCGGCGGCGGTCGCGCCGGCGGCCGGGCCGCGGGAGGCGGTCGCGCCGTGACGCTCGCCGAGAGCCAGGCCCTGCTCCATGCGCTCCTCGAGGGCGGCCCGGCGGCGGACCCGGAGCGGCTCGAGGCCTGCTTCGCCGGGACGCCGGAGCTTCCGGCGGCCGAGCGGGTGGGCATCTACGCCGGGATGTTCCTCTCCAGGCAGGTGGACGCGCTGCGCGCCTCCTTCCCGCGCCTCGCCGCGCTTCTCGGGGAGGAGCGCTTCGAGGCCCTGTGCGGGGACTACCTCGCCGCCCACCCGTCGGAGCACCACGACATCGGGCGCCTGGGGCGGCGGCTGCCCGCCTTCCTGCGCCTCCACCCGGACCCCGGGCGGCCAGAGCTCCCCGACCTCGCCGAGCTGGAGCGGGCCCGCGACGAGGTGTTCTTCGAGGCGGAGGCCGCGCCGGCGCCCCGGGAGGCGCTGGCGGCGCTGCCGCCGGAGGCGTTCGCCGCGGCGCGGCTGCGGATGGTCCCGGCGCTGCGCCTGCTCGCGCTGGCGCACGACGCCGCGGCGGCGTGGCGAGGCCCGGAGGGGGACGGGTCGCCGCCGGCGAGAGCCGGCCCGGTGGCGCTGGCGGTCTGGAGGACCGGGTTCGAGGTGGTCCACGGGCCGCTCGACGCCGACGAGGGCGCGGCCCTGGCGTCGGCCCTCGCCGGCGAGCCGCTCGCCGCCGTGTGCGCCGCCTTCGAGGGTCGCGACGACCCGGGCGGCGCCGCCGCCTCGGCCCTCGCCTCCTGGCTCGCGGAGGGGTGGATCGCCGCGGTGGAGCCCCCGCCGGGCGCCGGCGCCTAGCCCTTCCCCTTCCAGCCCTCGAAGCGCCGCGCCACCGCCGAAGGCCGCCCGGTCGCCGGCGCGGGCGATGCTGGTCTAGAGTCCCGTCCATGGCCACGACCACGAAGGACATCTTCACCGAGCCGCCGGACATCGACCTCGACACGCTGCGGAACCTCGGCCCGCTGGCGCCGCTGGCCGGCACCTGGGAGGGGGAGCCGGGGACCGACCTCCACCCGGTCGCGGAGGGCGGCGCCGAGGAGCCCTACCGGGAGCGGATCGTCTTCGAGGTCATCGACCCGCAGCCGAACGGGCCGCAGCTGCTCTACGGGCTGCGCTACCACGTCCACGTGAACAAGCTGGACGAGCCCCTCACCTTCCACGACCAGGTGGGCTACTGGCTCTGGGAGCCGGCCACCGGGGCGCTGCTCCAGACCGTGGCCATCCCCCGCGGGCAGGTGGCGCTGGCGGCGGGCACGGCCGCGGCCGGCGCGCGGCGCTTCACGGTGAAGGCGGTGCTGGGCTCTCCGACGGCGGGCATCGTCTCCGCCCCCTTCCTGCACGAGAACTTCCGCACGCTGGAGTACCAGATCACCGTCACCGTGAACGGCGACGGGACCATCGGCTACGAGCAGGACACCGTGCTCCAGGTGGACGGACGGCCCGAGCCCTTCCACCACACCGACCGGAACCGGCTGCGGCGGGTCGCGCCGCCGCGCCCGAACCCGGCGGCGCCGGCCGGCGCGCCGCAGGGCTGACGGGACGCGGTGGCGGGGAGGCGCCGGAGGGGAGGGACCGGCGGCGCCGGGCCGGCCCGCCGCGGGGCCCGGGTCAGTCGCGGGCCAGCGCCGACTGGACGTTGCCCACCAGCGCCAGCAGCCGCGGGCCGACGTCGCGCTTCAGCATGTCGGGCGGGAGCTGGAAGGCGGCGCCGGAGCAGCCGATGACCACCGGCGCCGAGCCGTCCGGGGGGATGAGCGGCGCGGCCACCGCGTTCACCTCGCGGCGCCAGTCGCCCAGGCTGAAGCAGAAGCCCAGCTCCTCGTAGTCCTTGAAGGCCTGGTCGAAGCGCTTCCGGGTCACCGGCCAGTCGTCGGGCCGCGCCTCGCGGATCGAGTCGAGCACCCGCTTGCGCTCCAGCGGCGGGAGGGCGCAGACGAAGGCCCGGCCCAGCGAGGTGGTGGCCACCGGGATGCGCGAGCCGATGTCGATGACGAAGGAGGCGGCGTTCCAGTAGGTGTCCACCACCTGCATGGAGCGGCGGTCGTTCACCGCGAGGTGGACCGAGGCCTTGGTGTAGTCCGAGAGCTCCTGCATCAGCGGGCGGGCCACCCGGCGGATGTCCATCTGGCCCAGGGCGGCGTAGCCGAGGCTGATGGCGGCGCTCCCCAGCGCGTACTTGTTGAGCCGCTCCGAGTAGCGCAGGTAGCCGAGCCGCGTCAGCGTGTAGGCGAGCCGCGAGACGGTGGGCTTGGCGAGCCCGGTCCGCCGCGCCATCTCGAGGTTGGTGAGCCAGCGGTCGCGCGGGCCGAAGCAGCGGAGCACGTCGAGGCCGCGCGACAGCGCGGTGACGAACTTCCGATCGGTGGCGGGGCCCTTCCCGGGTGCGGCGGTCGCCGGCATGCTGCCTCTCGTCGGGAAGCGCGCGTTTCGCGTCTCCGGACCGGGTTTCAAGATATTCGGTCGCGCTGTCGTTTGCAACGCACCCGTGTTACGATGCGGTACCTTGTTTCGTACCGCGAAACTCGACCCGGGTCCCCCGGAGCCCCTCCTCTCGGTGCGGGGCCTGTCCAAGGACTACGGGAAGCTCCGCGTCGTGTCCTCCCTCACCTTCGACGTGCGGGAGGGGGAGCTGCTCGGCGTCATCGGCCCCAACGGCGCCGGGAAGACCACCCTCTTCGCCCTGCTGGGCGGCACCATCGCCCCCACCGAGGGGGAGATCCGCTTCCGGGGCCGGCCCGTCGAGCGGCTGCGCCCCGACCGCCGCTGCCACCTGGGCATCGCCCGGACCTTCCAGGTGGTGCGCCCCTTCGCCGAGCTCACCGTCCGCGAGAACGTGCGCGCCGCGGCCCTCTTCGGGAAGCCGGAGGTCCCGCCCCCGGGCGAGATCCGCGCCGCGGTCGAGGAGGTGCTGGAGCTCACCGGGCTGGCCCCGGCGGCGGCGACGCCGGCCCGGGCCCTGAGCCTGCCCCAGCGCAAGCGGCTGGAGGTGGCGCGCGCGCTCGCGACCCGCCCCCGGCTTCTG
>JAKAEO010000118.1 GCA_021818285.1 Myxococcales bacterium | reverse complement strand
GGTGCACGTCCCCATGGCGGCGGTGACCAGCGGTCGCAAGCGGCTCGACCCGGAGCACCCGCTCTGGCGCGCCGTGCTGCAGGCCACCGGCCAGCCGCCGTCGATGACCGGGTAGGGGGCCTGCGGGCCCCGCTACCGGCGGCCGCGCGGCTCGGGCGGCCGCGCGGTGCGCGGGTCCTCGGGCCAGGCGTGGCGGGGGTAGCGGCGCGACAGCTCGCGGCGCAGCGCCGGGTAGTGGCGATCCCAGAAGCCGGCCAGGTCGGTGGTCACCTGCACCGGCCGCTGCGACGGCGCGAGCAGGTGCAGCACCAGCGGCACGCGCCCGCCGCCCACCGCCGGCCCGGCGGCCATGCCGAAGAAGTCCTGGAGCCGGCTCTCGATCCAGGGCGGCTTCTCCCCCGGCTCGTAGTGGACCTTCACGGTCCGTCCACCGGGCAGGGCGACGCGCTCGGGCGCGAGCCGCTCCAGCAGCGGCCGCGAGCCGGGCGGCAGCCGGGCGAGCAGCGCCTCGCAGAGGCCGGCCGCGGCGAGCTCCGAGAAGCCGCGCCGCCCCGTGCACAGGCCGGCGAGGGCCGCGGCCACCTCCTCCTCGCCGAGGACGGGCAGGGCGCCGGCGGAGAGGCGCGCCGCGAAGGCCACGCGGGCGAGCACCCGGTCCACCTCCCCCTCCGGCGCGAAGGCGCGCGCGCCGCGGGCCAAGGCCTCGGCGGCGAGCAGGGCCGACGCCTTCTCCGGGTCGAGGCGCGGGGCGCGCGACTCCTCCAGGACCAGCTCCTCGTAGAGGAGCCGCTCCACCGCGTCCACCCGCTCGGCGGCGCCGTTCCAGGCCACCTCCTCCTCGTAGCGCAGCGAGCCGGGGAAGAGCTCGAGCAGCATCTCCTGGGTGACGGCCGAGGCGGTCCGGACCAGCGCGCCGGCGGGGCGGCCGCGCTCGGCGCGCCGCTCCTCGGCGTCCACGGCGACCAGCAGCGGCGCCTCGCGGAACACGCTCTCGGCGGCGAGCCGGGCCGCGCCGCCGCCGGCCAGCACCACCTCGTCGGAGCCGGGGGCGCGGCGCCGCGCCACCCGGTCCGGGTAGGCGGCCAGGGTGGCGAGGAGCAGGGCCTCCTCGGTCGCGGTCGCGGTCGCGGTCGCGGTCGAGGAGGACCTCAGCGCCCTCTCGATCTGCCGCCTCGCCCGCTCCACCGCCTGCACCGCGCCGGGCAGGAGGCCGAGCCGCCGCAGCTTCTCCGGCGCGAAGCGGGCGCGCGCCGCCTCCTCGAAGAGCGAGGCCAGCTCCAGCAGGTCGGACGGGCCGGTGGGCGGCGTGGCGCGCGGGTCCCGGTCCCAGCGCTCGCGGATGTCGCGCTCGCCGAGCAGCGCCGCGAGCAGCGCCCCGCCGGCGCCGGCGCCGCGGGCCGCCGCCTCCTCCACCAGCCGCGCCAGGCGCGGGTGGAGCGGGAGGCGCACCAGCCGGCTCCCCCGCGCGGTGATGGCCCCCGCCTCGTCGAGGGCGCCGAGCCGCGAGAGCAGCGCCCGGGCCGCCCCGGCGGAGGCCGCGGGCGGCGGGAGCAGCCACTCGACGTCGCCGCCCCCCGCCTCGCCGCCCGGCACCGCCGCGCCCGCCGGCCCGGAAGCGGCGCCCCCCGCCACCGCCGCGAGCAGCAGCAGCGTCTCGCACAGGTCCTCGCGGGCGATCTCCGGGAGGTCGAACTCCGGCCGGCCGTCGTGGTCGTGGCGCGTGTAGAGCCGCAGGCAGCGGCCGGGGCGGGTGCGGCCGGCGCGGCCGGCCCGCTGCGCCGCCGAGGCGCGGGAGACCTTCCGCGTCTCCAGGCGCGGCAGGCCCGACCAGGGCGAGTGGGACGCCACGCGGGCCAGCCCGGCGTCCACCACCGCCACCACGCCCTCGATGGTGACCGAGGACTCGGCCACGTTGGTGGAGAGGATCACCTTGCGGCGCGCACCGGGGCGCACCGCGCGGTCCTGCTCCTCGGGGGGCAGGTCGCCGTGCAGGGGCAGCAGGTCGAGGCCCGCCGCCTCGGCGGCGGGGAGGAGGGCCTCGCGGCAGCGCCGGATCTCGGCGGCGCCGGGGAGGAAGACGAGCAGGTGGCCGTCCGGCTCCTCGCGCAGCAGCCGCTTCACCGCGCCCGCCACCCGGGCCTCGAGCCGGACGTCGGGGCGCGCCGCCTCCTCGGGCGAGAGGTGCTCGACCTCCACCGGGAAGGCCCGCCCCTCGGAGCGGAGCGCCGGCGCGCCGAGGAAGGCGGCCACCGGGCCGGCGTCGAGGGTGGCGCTCATCACCACCAGCTTGAGGTCGGGCCGGACCCCGCGCTGCAGCCGGCGCAGCAGCGCCAGCGCCAGGTCGCCGTCGAGGTGGCGCTCGTGGAACTCGTCGAGCACCACCGCCCCGACGCCGGCGAGGCGCGGCTCTGCGAGCAGGCGGCGGGTGAGCAGCGCCTCGGTGAGGAAGCGGATGCGGGTGCGCGGGCCGGTGACGTCCTCGAAGCGGACCTGGTAGCCGGCGGTCTCGCCGACCCGCTCCCCCAGCTCCTCGGCCACGCGCCGCGCCGCCATCCGGGCGGCGAGCCGCCGCGGCTCCAGCACCAGCACCTCGCCGCTCCCGGCGAGCCCCGCCTCCAGGATGGCGCGGGGCACGCGGGTGGTCTTGCCCGCGCCCGGCGGCGCCTCGATCACCAGCGAGGGCGCGCGCCGGAGCGCCGCGGCCACCTCGGGCAGCAGCGGGTCGATGGGGAGGGGCTGCATCGCGGCGTTGATACCACGCGCGGCGAGGGAGGCGCCTTCCTGCGGCCAGGGGGAACGCTGTGTGGCGTGCGGGCGTCCGCGAGCGCGGGACGGCCGCCGGGAATCGAGCCCTGTGGCTTGATTTCTGGCCGGAGCGGATGGCCGTCACCGCCGTGCGTTTGACGGCCGTCAAGAAGTTGTGGACTTCGCATGGCCGATGGGCAGCACCCACCAAGGGTGGTGCCCAGGAAGTCGCCGGCCCGCCAGGTACGGATCGTGCACTTCGCGCCTACGACGCGCGGGGGAACGTGGCGCAGCGCACGGGTGGCGGCGTGACCGTGACGTACACCTACGACGGCCTCGACCGCGTGAAGACCGTCTCGGTCTCCGGCGGGCCGACGTACACCTACGGTTACGACGAGCGGGGCTACCTCGGGAAGCTCACGAGCGTCGCCGAGCCGGACCGGACCGTGACCTACGACTACGACGGCCTCGGCCGGCGGAACCGGGAGACGGTGTCGGAGGCGGGCGTCGGCGCGGCGCTCGTCACGTCCTACGTCTACGCGCCGGACGGGGCGCTCTCGTCGCTGACCTACCCCTCGGGCCTCGCGGTCCGGTACGATCGCGACGCGGCGACGCGGGAGGTGACGGCGGTGGTGAACGTGGCGACGGGCCAGTACCTCGCGGCCAGCGTGACCCATGCCCCCGGTGGCCCGTTGACGGGGCTCACCTTCGGGAACGGGCTCGCGCTCTCGCAGGGCTGGAACCTGCGCTACGAGCCGCTCACGGTGACGAGCGGCCCGGAGCGGCTCTCCTACCTCCCGAGCCCGTCGGGGGACGTCTCCCAGATCTCGGACACCTCCCAGGTCCTGTCGGGCTGCTTCCGGAGCGCGCCGAGGGACTTCCAGTACGACTTCCTGGACCGGCTGGCCTCGTCGCCCGGGTGGCTCGGATACGGGTACGACGGAAACGGGAACCGGCTCGCGGAGACGGTGGAGGGGGCGGCGGCGAGCTGGAGCTACGCCACCGGGACGGACCGCCTCGCGGACCGGCGGGTGGCGGGGGTGAGGACGCACGCCTTCGCCTACGACCCGCAGGGGAACGTGTCGGCGATCGGGAAGTACGACGCCGCCGGGACGACGGTGACGGGCGCGGTGTGCCTGAGGCACGACCAGCTCGGGCGGCTGACGCTGGTGGGGGCGACGAGCCCCTCGGGGGTGGCGCCGGACGGGACGGCCTGCACCTCGGATTCGAACGTGACCTCGGCGCAGGCGAGGTTCAGGTACGACGCCTCGAACCGGCGAATCGCGAGGCAGGAGGCGGCGACGGGGCAGTGGAGCTACACCATCTCGGACCCGTCGGGGAACCCGCTCTCGGAGCTGAACCTGGTGAGCGGCGCCTGGGTGAAGGCGCGGGACTACGTGTGGCTCGACGGGCGGCCGCTCGCGCAGGTGGAGTACCCGACGCGGACACCGGTCCCCCGTACCCGCCGCCCGCGCAGCCCGGGGCTCCGGCCGCGGCCCGTCCGCAGCGCCCAGCCGGCGCCAGATGTCGCCGCGGCGCGCCTCGCCCGCCGGGTTCGCGCCGCGAGCACTGTCTGAGCCGCGCGGGCGCGCAGCGCCACCGCGCGGCGAGTTGCGCAGCGGCGCCGCCCGGAAGACCCCGTCGCGCGCCGCGGCCGCGGGAGCAGCGCTCGGCGCGAGGACCCCGGGCCGCGGACGGAGCCGGCGGGCGAAGCGGACGGGAGCGGGAAGCGCCCCTCACCCACGAGTACTGTCAGTGAACCAGGCTGCCCTCTCCCCGGCCGGGACCGGGGCGAGGGCCAACATTGCACGCGCGTCCCAATTGCGCCCGGTCGGGACGAGGGCGAGGGCCACGGGGCGACCGAGTCGCGAGGTGCGCGGCTGGAGGCGGGGGAGGGGCGGGACGCGCGCCTCACCTACGATTGCTGTCAGTGAACCCGGCTGCCCTCTCCCCGGCCGGGACCGGGGCGAGGGCCAACATTGCACGCGCACCCCAATCGCGCCCGGTCGGGATTGGGCCGAGGGTTACCGGGCGACCGAGTCGCGAGGCGCGCGACCGCGGCTGGGGGAGGGCTCAACGGCGCCGCTTCACGCCGTCACCACCGGCTGCGCCGCCTCGATCTCCAGCACCAGCTTCTCGCCGTCGGCGCCGATGCGGACCGTGCCGCCGGCCTTCAGCTCGCCGAAGAGCAGCTTGTCGGCCAGCGGCTTCTTCACCTCGTTCTGGAGCAGCCGCCCCATCGGGCGCGCCCCCATGGTCCGGTCGAAGCCGTGCTCGGCCAGCCACTCCCGCCCCTCGGGCAGCAGCTCCAGCGTCACCTTCTTCACGGCCAGCTGCTCGGCCAGCTCCCCGACCAGCTTGTCCACCACCCGGCGGATCACCTCGGGCGGCAGCGAGTCGAAGGCCACCCAGGCGTCGAGCCGGTTGCGGAACTCCGGGCTGAAGGTGCGCTCGATGGCGCCGCGGGCGTTGCCCCGGTCGGCCCCGTCGTTGCCGAAGCCCAGCCGGCGCGCCGAGAGCTCCTGCGCCCCGGCGTTGGTGGTGAGGATCAGCACCACGTTGCGGAAGTCGGCCTTGCGCCCGGCGTTGTCGGTGAGGGTGGCGTGGTCCATGACCTGGAGGAGCACGTTGTAGATGGCCGGGTGGGCCTTCTCGATCTCGTCGAGCAGCAGCACCGTGTAGGGGGTGCGGCGGATGGCGTCGGTGAGCAGGCCGTTCTGCTCGAAGCCCACGTAGCCCGGGGGCGCGCCGATGAGCCGGGAGATGGTGTGGCCCTCCTGGTACTCGGTCATGTCGAAGCGCAGGAACTCGACCCCGAGGATGCGGGCCAGCTGCCTGGCGAGCTCGGTCTTGCCCACGCCGGTGGGGCCGGAGAAGAGGAAGTTGCCGATGGGCCGCTCCGGGCTGGCGAGGCCGGAGCGCGAGAGCTTGATGGCGCTGGCGATGGCCTCGATGGCCTTGTCCTGGCCGAAGATGACCTTCTTCAGCTCCGGCTCGAGGTTGGCCAGCGCCGCCTGGTCGTCGGCGGTGACGGTGCGCTCCGGGATGCGGGCCATGCGGGCCACCACCCGTTCCACGTCGCGGACGGTGATGCGCGAGTGGCGCTTCCCCTCCGGGCGCATCCGGTCGGCGGCCCCGGCCTCGTCCAGCACGTCGATGGCCTTGTCGGGCAGCATCCGGTCGTTCACGTGCTTGGCCGACAGCTCGGCCGCCGCCCGCAGCGCCTTGGGGGTGAAGGCCACCCCGTGGTGCTCCTCGTAGACCTTCTTCAGGCCGCGGAGGATCTTCACCGTCTCCTCGACGGTGGGCTCGTGCACCTCGATCTTCTGGAAGCGCCGGGCCAGGGCGTGGTCCCGCTCGAAGGTCTGCTTGTAGTCCTGGAAGGTGGTGGAGCCGATGCAGCGCAGCTCGCCGGAGGCGAGCGCGGGCTTGAGCAGGTTGGACGCGTCCATCGACGAGCCGGTGGTGGCCCCGGCCCCGACGATGGTGTGGATCTCGTCGATGAAGAGGATGGCCCCCGGCGTCTTCTTCACCCCGGCGATGACCCCCTTGAGCCGCTGCTCGAACTCGCCGCGGAACTTGGTGCCGGCGAGCAGCGCCCCGAGGTCGAGGGCGAAGATGGTGGCGGGCTGCAGCACCGCCGGGACCCGCTTCTCGTGGATGGCCAGCGCCAGCCCCTCGGCGATGGCGGTCTTCCCCACGCCCGGGTCGCCGACGAAGACCGGGTTGTTCTTCCGGCGCCGGCACAGCACCTGGATGGTGCGCTGGATCTCGGCGCGCCGCCCGATGAGCGGGTCGATCTGCCCGCGGGCCGCCTTCTCGTTCAGGTTCTGGCAGAAGGCGCGGAAGGGGTCGCGCACCGGGCGCGGCTGGTCCTCTTCGCCGGCCCCCGGGCCGCCCTCCGGCTCCTCGCCCTCCCCCTCGCCCTCCTTGCCGATGCCGTGGCTGATGTACTGGAGGATGTCGATGCGCTTCACGCCCTGCTTCTCCAGCAGGTAGACGGCGTGGGAGCCGCGCTCCCGGGTGAGCGCCACCAGCACGTCGCCGGCGTTCAGCTCGGTGCGCCCCGCCCCCTGCACCTGCCAGGCGCCGCGCTGCAGCACCCGCTGGAAGGCGGCGGTCGGCTCCGGCTCCTGCGTCCGGCCCGGGATCGACTCCACCGTCCGGTCGAGGTAGTCCTCCAGCTCCTTCTCCAGGACCTTCAGATCCGCCCCGCAGGCCAGCAGGATCTCGCTCGCGACCCGGTCCCGGGCCATGGCGTGGAGCAGGTGCTCCAGCATCACGTACTCGTGGCGACGCCGCGCGGCCTCGGCGCGCGCCGCCTGCAAGGTGGACTGCAGCTCCTTGGAAACCGTGACCATCTGCGCTCCGTTACTCGGGCTCGACCGTGACCAGCAGCGGGTAGCCCGCCGCGCGCGCCATCGACATCGCCTTCTCCGACTTCGTCTCCGCGATCTCCTTGGGGTAGGTGCCCGCCAGCCCGACGCCGTTGTGGTGCACGTGCAGCATGATGCGCATCGCCTGCTGCTCCCCGTGGTGGAAGACCGCCTTCAGCACGTCCACGACGAACTCCATGGTGGTGAAGTCGTCGTTGTGGAAGAGCACCTGGTAGAGCGGGGGCGGCTGGACCTTCCGCCTCGTCCTGGTCTTCGGGGCCAGGACCTCCGATTCCCCCGGGTTCCGCGTGCGCTCCGCCATCAGGACCCCATTGTAGTGGTTCCGCCGACCCGCCGCCGCGCCCGGATCGCCCGGGCGGGCGAGGCCGGTCAGCCGGCCGGCGCCTGGCCGGGCAGGCGCCAGGGGCCGGGCAGGGTGGGACGGTCGAGCGCGGCCTCCAGCTCCGCGAGGAAGCGCGCCCGGGAGATCTCGCGGGCGCCGAAGCGCACCAGGTGGTCGGTGCGCACCTGGCAGTCCACCAGGTCGACGCCGCGCGAGGCGAGCCAGCGCACCGACTCGACGAAGGCCGCCTTGGAGGCGTCGGGCCGGTCGGCGAACATCGACTCGCCGAAGAAGGCTCCGCCCAGCGACACGCCGTAGAGCCCGCCCGCCAGCCGGTCCCCCTCCCAGGCCTCGAAGGAGTGGGCCAGCCCCTCCCGGTGGAGCCGCTCGTAGGCGGCCACCATGGCCGCGGTGATCCAGGTGCCCCGCTGCCCGGGACGGCGCGCCGCGGCGCAGCGCCGGATCACCTCCCCGAAGGCGGTGTCGGCGCGGACGGCGTAGCGGCCGGAGCGCAGCGTGCGGGCGAGCGACCGGGGCACGTGCAGCCAGCCGGGGTGCAGCACCAGCCGCGGATCGGGCGACCACCAGAGGATGGGGCTGTCGTCGCCGAACCAGGGAAAGATGCCGGTGGCGTAGGCCACCCGGAGGCGCGCCGGCGAGAGATCGCCGCCGACCGCGACGAGCCCATCGGGCTCGGCCTCGTCGGGGTCGGGGAAGACCGGCTCCGGGGGCAGGCGGTAGATGGCCACGGGCCGAGTGTAACGCGGCGCGCCCGGCGGCCGGCGCGACGTACCAGGTGAGTAAACGTTTCGATCCGCCCCAACAGGGCGCTGCCTCACTTGATCCGGATCACCATTTTCAGGTCGCCGTTGAAGCCGTCGCGCCCGAGACGCTGCTGGCGGGGCACTGCCCCACATGGGACATGAGCGCACTCTTCCGACGCAGCGCCAACAGGACATTTCGTTACGTCCTCGCCGCCGTCGCGCTCGCGGCCGCCGGCGGCCTCACCGGCCTGCTCGTCTACCAGCGGGTCCCGTTCGGGACGCGGCAGCTCGAGGAGGTGGCGCAGCCGGTCCAGTTCGACCACCGCCACCACGTCGTCGACGACGCCATCGACTGCCGCTACTGCCACCAGGGCGCCGAGCGCGGCGCCAGCGCCGGCATCCCCTCCACGGCGCTGTGCATGAACTGCCACGCCCAGGTCTGGAACAAGAGCCCGCGGCTCGAGCCGGTCCGCGCCAGCTACTTCACCGGTCGTCCCATCGACTGGGTGCGCGTCCACCAGCTCCCCGACTTCGTCTACTTCAACCACTCCATCCACGTGCACAAGGGCATCGGCTGCGAGACCTGCCACGGCCGCGTGGACCGGATGCCGGCCATCCACCAGGAGGCTCCGCTGACCATGGGCTGGTGCCTCTCCTGCCACCGCGACCCCGCGCCGAACCTGCGCCCCCCGGAGGCCATCACCGCCATGGGCTGGGTGCCGGACAAGGACCCGGTCCTGCTCGGCCAGGAGCTGATGAAGAAGTACGACGTCCACACCCGCGTGAGCTGCACGACATGCCACCGATGAAGCGATCGTTGCCGATCCTGGGGAGCGGCGCGGGCGCGCCGCGCGCCGGCGGCGAGCCCCGCTGGCGGAGCCTCGCCGAGCTGGAGGAGCGCCACCGCCACCCGGCCGAGTTCCCGGCGGGGGCCGCCGAGGCGCCCTCGGCCTTCTCCCGCCGCGGCTTCCTGCAGATCCTCGGGGCCTCGGCGGCGCTGGCCGGCCTCGAGGCCTGCCGGCCGCCCCGCGACCGGATCCACGCCTGGGTGCGCGAGCCGGAGAAGGCGGTGCAGCCGGGCGACGAGCTGCACTACGCCACCGCGGTGGGGTGGGGGCCGCACGCCGTGGGGCTGCTGGTCACCGCCCGCGACGGGCGGCCGGTGAAGGTGGAGGGGAACCCCGACCACCCGGCCAGCCTCGGGGCCAGCGGGACCTTCGAACAGGCGCTGCTCCTCGACCTCTACGACCCGCGCCGCCACCGCGGCTTCACCCGCGGCGGCCAGCCCATCTCCTGGCGCGGCACGCTGGACGCGCTCTCGGCCATCGCCGCCTCCCACGCCGCCGACGGCGGCCGCCGGCTGCGCTTCCTGGTCGGAGAGAGCGGCTCGCCGCTCCTCGCCGACCTCCGCCGCCGCATCCTGGCCCGCTTCCCCCAGGCCCGCTTCCACGTCCACGAGAGCCTCTCCGCCGACGCGGCGCGGGACGGGACGCGCCTCGCCCTGGGCCGGCCCATGGAGGCGCGCCTCCGGCTCGACCGGGCCCGGGTGATCCTGGCGCTCGACGACGACTTCCTGGCCTTCGGGGCCGAGCGGCTGCGCCTGGCCCGCGAGCTGGCGGCGGGGCGCGAGCCGGGCGCCGCCATGAACCGGCTCTACGTCGCCGAGGCGCACCTCTCGACCACCGGCGCCGTCGCCGACCACCGGCTGCGGATGAGGCCCTCCGAGGTGCCGGTCTTCGCCCGGGCGGTGGCGGCGCGCCTGTCGTCGAGGCACGGCCTCCCCGGCCTCCCGGCCGGCGCCCCGCCCGCCGGCCCCTGGTCGCGCGAGGCGGCGGCGGTCGCCGACGACCTGGCCCGGGCCGGCCCGGCGGC
>JAKAEO010000117.1 GCA_021818285.1 Myxococcales bacterium | reverse complement strand
CGCCGGGAGCGCCGGCTTGCGGGCCGCGCGGGCCAGGGCCCTCTTCCGGGCGGGGCGCGGCTCCTCGTCGCCCGCCTCGCGCCGGACCGCGGCGGCGAAGGCGGCCGCCTCCCGGCTGCCCGCCTTGCGCGCCCGGGCGGCGAGCCGCAGCGCCTCGTCGCGGTCCGACTCGACCTGCGAGAAGCGGTAGAGGGCGTAGCGGGCCCGGCCCGCCTCGAGCAGGGCGGGCGCGGCGTCCCTGCCCCGGGCCGCGGCGACGAGCGCCCGGATGGCCCGCTCCCAGTGGTGCCGGAACTTGCGCTTCTGCGGGTCGCGCTTCACCGCGGCGAGCTGGGCCCGGGCGCGCTCCAGCCGGGACCGGGCGGCGGGCCGGGCCGCGTGGGCCCGGGGCTTCGCCTTGGCGCGGTGCGCGTGGCCGGGCCGCTCCCTCGTCCCGCCCGCGGCGGCGGCGACCGGGGCCGCCAGGAGCAGGGCGACGAGGATGGCGGGCAGGCGCCTCGACATTCCGCCCCACTCTACGGAGGTGGATATCGCCGTCCATTTTTCGGCGGTATCATTTCCCGGTCCACCGAAGGGGGATCGACATGGCCAAGGAGAAGCGCGTGGGAGTGGTCCTCTCGGGCTGCGGCTTCCTCGACGGCGCCGAGATCCAGGAGGCGGCCTGCACCCTGCTGTCGCTCGACCGGCGCGGGGCGAAGGTGTTGGCCTTCGCGCCCGACGCCGCGCAGATGCACGTGGTGGATCACCGCAAGGGAGCGCCGGCGGCCGGCGCGGAGCGGAACGTGCTCGCCGAGTCGGCCCGGATCGTCCGCGGGGAGATCGCCGACGTGGCCGGGGCCCGGGCCGGGGACCTGGACGCGCTGGTCTTCCCGGGCGGCTACGGCGCCGCCAAGAACCTCTCCAGCTACGCCGTCGAGGGCGCGAAGCTGCGGGTGCACCCCGAGGTGGAGCGGCTGGTGCGCGAGGTCCACGCGGCGCACAAGCCCATCGGCTTCATCTGCATCGCCCCGGTGATCGGCGCCAAGGTGCTGGGCGGCGAGGGGGTGAAGCTGACCATCGGCAACGACGCCGCCACCGCCAAGGACCTCGAAGCCCTGGGGGCGAGGCACGTCGCCTGCAAGGTCGAGGAGATCTGCGTGGACGAGCGGCTCAAGGTGGTGTCGACGCCGGCCTACATGCTGGGGCCGACCATCTCCCCGGTCTCCCAGGGCATCGACCGGCTGGTGGCGGCCGTCCTGGAGATGGCGTAGCGCCCCCCGGCGCGGGCCGGCGGACCGGGCCAGCCCCGGAGGGCGGCCCGGAAATCGGTCCCCTGCGACAACGAGTCACGGCACCCGGTTGAAGGTTGCCGGTAAGGTGCCCGTCCATCCCGCAAGGGGGGCGACCCCTTTCAACCGACTCGCCCGACAGGGAGGAGAACCCACATGAAGCGCATCCTCATCGCCGCCGTCACCGCCTTCGCCTTCATGGCCGCCGCGCCGGTCATGGCCAAGGAGCCGCCGAAGGGCAAGCTCACGCTGCCGCAGAAGGACGCCGCCACCGCCAAGAAGGGGCCGGTTCACTTCGACCACGGCTCGGCGAAGCACAAGACGCTGAAGTGCGAGACCTGCCACGCGAGCGCCGAGGGCGGGAAGCTGACGCTGGACCAGAAGACCGGCCACGCCACCTGCCAGAAGTGCCACATGGAGACGGCCAAGGCCGACCCGGCGAAGAAGGCGCTCGGCACCTGCGACAACTGCCACGCGAAGAAGTAGCGCGCCGCCGCGAACCCGCCCCCTCTCCCCCGCGCCGCGGTGGGGAGGGGGCTTCGCTTTTCAGGAGAGCTTCCTCTTCCAGCCGGAGAGCAGGTTCAAGGCGTCGAGCGGCCGGAGGGCGTCGACGTCGAGGGCCGCGAGCTCCCGGCGCAGCTCCTCGACGCGCGGGTCGGCGGCGCCGAAGAGGCCCAGCTGCGGCGCCGCCGGCGCGCGCTTCCGGCCGCCGCGGGCCAGCGCCGCGTGGCCCCCCTCGTCCACCTCCAGCGCCTCCAGGTTCTTCAGGATCTCGCGGGCCCGCCCCAGGATGCCGGCCGGCAGGCCGGCGAGCTTCGCCACCTCGATGCCGTAGCTCCGGCTGGCGCCGCCCTGCACCAGCTTGCGCAGGAAGACCACCCGGTCCCCCACCTCGCGCACCGCCACGGTGAGGTTGCGCACCCGCGGCCGCTCCCGGGCCAGGTCCTGGAGCTCGTGGTAGTGGGTGGCGAACAGGGTCCGGCACCCCACCCGGTCGTGGAGGTGCTCGGCCACCGCCCAGGCGATGGAGAGGCCGTCGAAGGTGGAGGTGCCGCGGCCGATCTCGTCGAGCACCACCAGCGAGCGCCGGGTGGCGTTGTGGACGATGGCCGCGGTCTCGGTCATCTCCACCATGAAGGTGGAGCGGCCGCGGGCCAGGTCGTCGGAGGCCCCCACCCGCGTGAAGATCCGGTCCACCACCCCGACCCGCGCCCGCCGCGCCGGGACGAAGCTCCCCACCTGCGCCAGCAGCACGGTGAGCGCGGCCTGGCGCATCACCGTGCTCTTCCCGGCCATGTTGGGGCCGGTGATCACCAGCAGCTGGCCAGGGGGATGCGGCCCCCCCGGAGCCCCCGCTCGCTCCGGAGCAGGCTCGTCCGCCTGCCCCTGCTCGCGCACGCCCTGCGAGGAGGCAACCGCCAGGTCATTGGGCACGAAGCCCCCCGAGTCGGCCGGCAGGAGCGCCTCCACCACCGGGTGGCGCCCGTCGGCGATCTCCAGCACCTCCGAGCCGTCCACCACCGGCCGGGCGTAGCCGCGCTCGGCTGCGATCCGGCCCAGCGAGAGCAGCGCGTCGGCGCTCGCCACCGCCGCCGCCGCCGTCCGGATGCGCCCGGCCTCGGCCAGCACCCCGGCCCGCAGCTCCTCGAAGAGCCGCTGCTCCAGCGCCACCCGCTTCTCCTCCGCCCCCAGCACCCGCTCCTCGAACTCCTTCAGCTCCGGGGTGACGAAGCGCTCGCCGCCGGCGGTGGTCTGCCGCCGCTGGTAGTCGGCCGGGACCAGGTGGAGGTTGGGCCGGGTGACCTCGATGTAGTAGCCGAAGACCCGGTTGTACCGGACCTTCAGCGAGCCGATGCCGGTGCGCTCCCGCTCCCGCGCCTCCATCCGGGCGATGGTCCCCTTGCCGTCCTCGGAGGCCGCGACGATCGCGTCCAGCTCGGCCGAGAAGCCGCGCCGGACGAGCCCCCCCTCGGCGAGCCCGGCCGGCGGCTCCTCGGCCACCGCGCGGTCGAGGTGGGCGGCGAGCGGCTCCAGGCCGCGCATCCCCTCCCCGGCCAGGCGCAGCAGCGCGGCCCGCGCGCCCGAGAGCTCGCCGGCGAGCCGCGGCAGCGCCAGCAGCGCCCCGGCGAGCCCGCGCAGGTCGCGGGCGTTCCCCTGCCGCAGCGCCAGGCGGGAGAGGATGCGCTCGAGGTCCCCCACCGCCCGGAGCCCCTCGGCGAGCCCCTCGCGCAGCACCGCGCCGCCGCAGAGCTCCTCCACCGCGTCCAGCCGGGTCCCGATGGCCTCGACGTCGCGCAGCGGGTAGCGGAGCCAGTCGGCGAGGCGGCGGGCCCCGAGCCCGGTGACGGTCCGGTCGAGGAGCCCGAGCAGCGAACCCTTGCGCTTCCCGCCCGCCAGGGTCCGCTCCAGCTCGAGGTTGGCCCGGGTGGACTCGTCGAGCAGCAGCACCTCGTCCACCGGCAGCCGCGCCATGCGGTCGACGTGGACCGCCCCGGCCTTCTGCGTGTCCTCCAGGTAGGCGAGCGCCGCGGCGGCCGCCGCCAGGCCGCGCGGCTGGTCCCCGACGCCGAAGCCGTCCAGGGTGGCCACCGCGAAGCGGCGCCGCAGCTTCTCCTCGGCGCGCTGGAAGTCGGCCGCCTCCCGCTCGGTGACCGGCGCGCCGGCCCCCCGCGCCAGCGCCCGGCCCCGCTCGCTCGCCGCGTCGTCGCGGGAGAGCAGCAGCTCCCGGGCCCCGGCCCGGCGCAGCTCCTCCACCAGCCGGTCGTCGCTCGCCGCCTCGCCGCAGCGCAGCTCGCCGGTGGTGGCGTCGAGCAGCGCCAGCCCGCCGCCCGCCTCGCCCAGGGCCACCGCCCCCAGGAAGGAGGACTCGCGCGGATCGAGCACCTGGTCGTCCAGCACCATGCCCGGGGTCACCACCCGGGTGACCTCGCGCCGCACCAGCGCCGACTTCCCCGGCTCCTCCACCTGGTCGCAGATGGCCACCTTGAACCCGGCCTCCAGGAGCCGGGCCACGTAGCCGCGCGCGGCGTGGTAGGGCACGCCGCACATCGGCACCTTGTCGTCCCCCTTGGACCGGGCGGTCAGGGTGATCTGCAGGGTCTCGGCGGCGCGCAGCGCGTCGTCGAAGAACATCTCGTAGAAGTCGCCGAGGCGGAAGAAGAGGATGGCGTCCGGGTGCCTGGACTTCACCTCCAGGTACTGGCGCATCATCGGCGTGGCGGCGGCGATCTCGGTCAAGCGGGGGCCTTTCGCGGCCTTCTAGCACGCACCCCCGGCGTGGCGGGAGCGGGGGCCGGATGATACCGTCCTCCCGGTGCTCAAGGAGGCCTTCCAGGACCTGAACCGCCTCCGCCAGATCGCGACGGCGGTGACGCGCCACGGCTTCGGCGCCTACCTCGACTCGGCGCGCCTGCCGCGCAAGGAGGCCGAGGCGCTGCGCGAGGCGGCCGCCGCCGCGGCCGGCGGGGCGCCCGCGCCCGACCGCAAGGCCGCGGCCCGCTTCCGCCAGCTCCTCCTCGACCTCGGCCCGACCTTCATCAAGCTGGGGCAGCTGCTCTCCTCGCGCCCCGACATCCTGCCCTCCCACTGGATCGACGAGCTGGCGCAGCTTCAAGACTCGGTCCCGCCCATCCCGCTGGAGGAGGTCCGCCGGGAGATCGAGCGGGGCCTGGGCCGCCCGGTGGCGGAGCTCTTCGCCTGGCTCGACGACCGGCCGCTGGCCTCGGCCTCCATCGCCCAGGTCCACCGGGCGCGGACCCACGGCGGCGCCGAGGTGGTGGTCAAGGTGCAGCGCCCCGGGACCCGGGAGCGCATCGAGGCCGACCTGCCGCTGCTGCGCCACCTCGCCTGGCTGCTGGAGGCGGTGGTCGAGGAGACCGGCGTCTCCACGCCCACCGGGATGATCGAGGAGTTCGAGAAGGCGATCCACGAGGAGCTGGACTTCGGCAACGAGGCCCGCAACGCCCGGGCCATGGCCGAGGCCTCGGTGGACCTGCCCTTCCTGGTGATCCCCGCGGTGCACGGCGACCTCAGCTCGCCGACCGTGCTCACCCTCGACTACGTCGAGGGCAGGCGCATCGACGAGCTGCCCGCCGGCGAGGGCTACGACCCGGAGCAGGTGGCCCGCCACGTCATCGAGGCCGCCTTCCGGCAGCTCTTCGAGAAGGGCATCTTCCACGGCGACCCCCACCCCGGGAACGTGCTGGTCCTGCCCGGGAACCGCGTGGCGCTCCTCGACTTCGGGCTGGTGGGCCGGCTCACCCGCCCCATGCAGGAGGCGCTGGTCCTCCTGGTGGTGGCGGTCGCGCTCCGCGATCCGGCCACGCTGGCCCGCCTCCTCAACAAGATCGGCGTCCCCGACCAGCACTCGCCGGTCTCCGACTTCCGCGCCGACATCCAGGCGATGCTCGACCGGTACGTGGGGCTGAAGCTCGACGAGATCCAGGCCACCTCGCTGCTCCGCGACCTGCTCGACCTCGCCATCCAGCACCGCATCCGCGTCCCCAAGGAGTACGCGGTGCTCTCCAAGGCGGCGGTCACCGTCGAGGGGATGATCCGGCGGCTCTACCCGCGGATGAACGTGCTGGAGGTGGGGCTGCCCTACGCCCGCGAGCTGCTGGTGCAGCGGCTCGGGCTCGGGGACGCCGGCGGGGCGGTGATGAAGTCGCTGCTGGCGATGCAGGCGCTGGCCCAGGACGTGCCCGGCCAGCTCGCCCAGATCCTGGTGGACGTGGAGTCGGGGAAGCTCCGCGTCAACGTCCACTCCGAGTCGCTGGACCGCATCGCCGCCGCCGTCCGCACCGCCGGCCTCACCATCTTCCTGGGCATCGGCGCCGGCAGCTTCACCCTCGGCGCCTTCCTCCTGCTCTACCAGACCGCCTCCCGCTGGTCCGGCGTGGCCTGGGCCGGCGTCGCCGCCATGGTCGTCGCCTCGGCGCTGGTGGGCGCGGCGCTGGCCACGCAGCTCGCCGGGCTCCCGCGGCGCAAGCTCTCGGTCCGCCGCTTCTTCCGCGGGCGCAAGCCGCCCGCGGAGTGATCCCGGCCGGTTCCGGGACCATCGGCCGCACCCCTCCTGGTCCCCCGCGCCGCCGCCCGCGGCCGTATCCTGTCGGCGTGGGCCCGCCGCCGCACCGATCGCGGGCCCGAGGAGGATGCCGTGGCCGTCGCGCCCCTCCCTCCCGAAGCGCTGTGCCGCCGCACCGACCCCGCGCGCCTGCCCTTCGAGACCACCGCCGGGCTCGAGCCCCTCCCCGGCCCGCTGGGCCAGGAGCGGGCCTCGGAGGCGGTCCGCTTCGGGGCCGCCGTCCGGCGCGACGGCTACCACGTCTTCGCGCTGGGCCCGACCGGCGTCGGCAAGCGGCGGCTGGTGGAGCGGCTGCTGCGGGAGCGGGCGGCGGGCGAGCCGGTCCCGCCCGACTGGTGCTACCTCCACGACTTCGAGGATCCGCAGCGGCCCCGGGCGGTGGAGCTGCCGCCCGGCACCGGCGCCCGCTTCCGCCGCGACATGGAGGCGCTGGTCGAGGAGCTGAAGGCCGCGGTCCCGGCCGCCTTCGAGAGCGAGGAGTACCGCACCCGGCTCCAGGTCCTGCACAAGCAGCTCTCCGAGGAGCGGGAGAAGCTCATGGCCGAGCTGTCGCGCAAGGCCGAGGCGCGCGGCATCGGCCTGGTGCGCACCCCGGTGGGCCTGGCGGTGGCGCCGGTCCGCGGCGGGGAGGTGCTGGAGCCCGACGCCTTCCACAAGCTCCCGGCGGAGGATCGGCAGCGCATCCAGCGGGACCTGGAGGAGCTGCAGGAGGAGCTGGCGCGGCTGGTCCGCTCCTTCCCGGAGCAGGAGCGGCGCCACCGGGAGCAGGTGAAGGAGATGAACCGCGAGGTGGCGCTGCACGCCGTCGGCCACCTGCTCGACGAGCAGCGGGCCCGGTACGCCGGCCTGGCGCCCATCCAGGCCCACCTCGACGCGGTCCAGAAGGACGTCATCGAGAACGTCCACGAGTTCCTGGGGGCGGCCGAGGGAGGCGGCGAGGGGGCGGCGGCGCAGGTGCGCCGGCTCTTCACCGAGACGCCGGCCTTCCGCCGCTACCAGGTGAACGTGCTGGTGGACCGGACCGGGCTCCAGGGGGCGCCGCTGGTCCTCGAGGACCTCCCCACCCACGCCGCCCTCACCGGGCGCATCGACCACCAGGTCCACTTCGGCGCCATGGTCACCGACTTCACCCTGCTGCGCGCCGGGGCGCTGCACCGGGCCAACGGGGGCTACCTGGTGCTGGACGCCCGCCGGCTCCTCGGCCAGCCCTTCGCCTGGGAGGAGCTGAAGCGGGCCCTGCGCTCCCGCCTCCTGCGCATCGAGGGGCCGGAGCGCCGCTTCGGCTTCGGCGGGGGCTCGGCGCTGGAGCCCTGCCCCATCCCGCTCGACGTCAAGGTGGTGCTGCTCGGCGACCGCCTGCTGCACCACCTCCTGTCGGAGCTGGACCCGGAGTTCCTCTCCCTCTTCAAGGTGCCGGCCGACTTCGACGACGACGTCCCGCGGGATCCGGCCAGCGAGCTGCGGCTGGCGCGGGTGGCGGCGCGGCTCTGCGGCGACGAGAAGCTCCGGCCGCTCGACCGCGGCGGGGTGGCGCGGCTGGTGGAGGAGTCCTCGCGCTGGAGCGGCGACGGCGGGAAGCTCTCCGCCCTGGAGGACGAGCTCGCCGATCTGCTCCGGGAGTGCGACCACGTGGCCGGCGCGGCCGGGCGGGCGGTGGCGACGGCCGCCGACGTCGCCGCGGCGGTCGAGGCGCGGCGGCGCCGCACCGACCGCGTCCGCAGGCGGATGCTGGAGGCCATCGCCGACGGCACCGTGCTCATCGACACCGCCGGCGCCCAGGTCGGCCAGGTGAACGGCCTGTCGGTCCTGGCCTTCGGCCGCGACGCCTTCGGCCGGCCCAGCCGGATCACCGCCCGGGTGCGGCTGGGGCGGGGCGAGGTGGTGGACATCGAGCGCGAGGTGGAGCTGGGCGGGCCCATCCACTCCAAGGGGGTCCTCATCCTCTCCAGCTACCTGGGCTCGACCTTCGCCGGGGACCGCCCCTTCTCGCTCTCCGCCAGCCTGGTGTTCGAGCAGTCCTACGGCGGCGTCGAGGGGGACAGCGCCTCCTCGGCCGAGCTCTACGCCCTGCTCTCGGCCCTGGCCGAGCTGCCGGTGCGCCAGGGGCTGGCGGTCACCGGCTCGGTGAACCAGCTCGGCCGCGTCCAGGCCATCGGCGGCGTGAACGAGAAGGTCGAGGGCTTCTTCGAGGTCTGCCGCGAGCGCGGCCTCGACGGCGAGCAGGGGGTGCTGATCCCGGCCTCGAACGTGCGACACCTGGCGCTGCGCGAGGAGGTGCTGGAGGCGGCGCGGGCCGGCCGCTTCCACGTCTGGCCGGTGGAGACGGTGGAGCAGGGCATCGAGCTGCTCACCGGCGTCCCCTTCGGGGTCCGGGGCGCCGACGGCCGTTTCGCCGGGGGCACCGTCGCGGCCCGGGTCTCGGCCCGGCTGGAGGCGCTGGCGGCCGCGGCGCGGGCCTTCGCCGCGCCGGAGAAGGAGGAGGGCCGTTGAGCGGCGGGCGGCTCATCGTGGCGCTCGACGCCGTGGCCGGCAACCGCGACGCCGCGCGGGCGGCCGCGGCGTTGGCCAGCGTCCTGGGCATCGAGCTGGCCGGCCTCTTCGTCGAGGACGTGAACCTGGTGCGGCTGGCCGGGCTGCCCTTCGCCCGGCAGGTCCCGGTCTCGGGGGGCCCGGCCCGGCCGCTGGAACGGCAGTCGCTGGAGTCCCAGCTCCGCGCGCTGGAGGCGGCGGCCCGGCAGGAGCTGGCCCGGGCCGCCTCCTCGGTGCAGGTCACCTGGAGCTTCCAGGTGCGGCGCGGCACCCTGCCCGACGAGGTGCTGGCCGCGCCCGGGGAGGCGGACCTCCTGCTGCTCGGCGCCAGGCTCGCCGCCCTGGCGCGGGCGGGCCTGGCCGGCCGGATGGTCGAGGCACCGCCCCGGCGCCCGTCCCGCGGCGCCGCGCCCCGCCCGGCGCTGGCGCTCATCGTCGAGCCGGCCGGCCCGGCGCTGGAGGACGCGGCGGTGGAGCGGCTGGCCGCGGAGATGGGGCTCCCCATCCTGCTGGTGCGGCGCCGCCGGTAGGCCGGACCGGAGGCTCCCGGGCCGCCGGCCTAGGGATCGCCCGGCGCGGCGTGGCAGGCGAGGGTCGCCACCGCGCCGAGCCGCCACAGCTCCAGCAGCGCCGCCGCCATGGCGCCGGCCACCGCGGCGGCGAGCTCCGGGACGAGGAGCAGCGCCGGCGGCACGCGTGACGCCACCGCCTGGACCGCCGTCCCGGCCAGCAGGTCGGCCGAGCCGCCGATCACCAGCGCGCCCAGCCCCACCCCGAGCGCCACCGCCGCGAAGGCGGCGGGTCGGTGGCCCAGGCGCACCGCGGCGGCCACGAAGGCCGCGGCCGGCCCCTCGGCGCGGAGCGCCGACCGGGAGAGGGCCGCGTCGGCGAGGAGGCCGGCGGCGAGCGGCAGCGCCACCGCGGCGGTGAGCGCCAGCGCCACCAGCAGCGCCGCCGGAGCGTGCCCGCCCCGGCCGGCGAGGCGGACCGTCACCGCCCCCGCGGCGAGCACCGTGCCCAGCACCGTGCCGGCGGCGGCCGCCTCGAGGAGCGCGCCGGCGATCGCCGTCCCCAGCACGCGGCGGTAGCCCCAGGTGGCGCCGGTGGCGAAGGCCGGCGCCTCGCGGCCCGAGAGGGCCTCGCCCAGGGTGGGCAGCGCGCCCGCGAGCCAGAGCACCCGCAGGGCGCCGCGCAGCAGGAGCCCGGCGAGCCAGAGCCCGAGCGCGGTGAGCACGGTCCGCGGGGCCGCCAGGGCCGCGAGCGCCCCCCCGACCACCCCCG
>JAKAEO010000116.1 GCA_021818285.1 Myxococcales bacterium | reverse complement strand
CCGCCGCCCGCCGCGACTCCGGCACCGCGCGCCGTGCCGCCGCCCGCCGCGCCGCCGGCACCGCGCGCCGCGCCGCCGCCCGCCGCCCCGCCGCCGCCCGAGGAGGAGCTCGACCTCTCGGAGGAACTGGAGGAGGTGGAGTTCTTCGCGCAGCAGGGACTCTTCGCGGAGGCGCGCGAGGCGCTCGCCAACCTGGCCTCGTTCTACCCGGAGCACTCCCGGGTGCGCGACCTGGCGCGCGAGCTGGAGCGCCGCGAGGCGGCGGCCCGCCCGCCGGCCCCGGCGGCGCCCTCCGTCCCGGCCGGTCGTCCGGCGGCCCCGCGGCCCGCCGCGGCCGCGCCGGGCCCGTCGCCCGGGACCCCGAGCGGCATCCACGAGATCGCCCGCGAGCTCGACGAGGAGCTGCTGTCGCAGCCGCTGCCGGCGGCCGACGAGTTCCAGTACTCGGTGGAGGAGGTCTTCAGCCAGTTCAAGAAGGGCGTGGCCCGGACCGTGCGCGCCGAGGACACCGACACCCACTACGACCTGGGCATCGCCTACAAGGAGATGGGGCTCCTGGAAGACGCCCTGTCGGAGTTCGAGACGGCGCTGCAGGGCGCCCTGGCGCGGAAGAAGGTCGACTGCCTCTCCATGATCGGCCTGTGCCGCATGGAGAAGGGCGACGCCCGCGGGGCGGCGCAGGCCTTCCGCCGGGCCCTCCAGGGGGAGGGGCTCCGCCCCGAGGCGGCGCGGGCGCTGCGCTACGAGCTGGCGGTCGCCTACCAGGCGGCCGGCGACGGCGACGCGGCGCTCTGGTTTCTCCACCAGGTGGTCGACGGCGACGCCGGGTTCCGCGACGCGGCGGAGCGCGTGCGCCAGCTGGGCGGGGGGCCCGGGCGGGCGCCTCCCGATCCGGAGCCCTCCGCGGCGGCCCGGCCTCCCGGCGCGGACCCCCGCGGCGGGGCCAAGAAGAACATCGGGTACGTCTAGACGAGCGGACCAAGAGTGAACTACCTCGACTTCTTCGAGCTCACCCAGGAGCCCTTCTCGAACGCGCCGGTGTCGCGCTTCTACTACGGCTCCGCGCAGCACGCGCAGGCGCTGATGCGGCTCTCGCACTGCGTCGCCAGCATGAAGGGGCTGGCGCTGCTGGTGGGGGACATCGGCGCCGGCAAGACCACCCTGGCGCGGCGCATGCTCGACAGCCTCCCCGAGGCCGAGTACGAGGCGGCGCTGCTGGTGATCATCCACTCGGGCATCACCGCCCAGTGGCTGCTGAAGCGCATCGCCCTCCAGCTGGGCGTGGAGAACCCGGCCGACGAGAAGCTGGCGCTGCTCTCCCAGCTCTACCAGCGGCTGGTGCGCATCCACGAGCAGGGCAAGAAGGCGGTGGTGCTCATCGACGAGGCCCAGATGCTGGCCACCCGGGAGATCATGGAGGAGTTCCGGGGGCTGCTGAACCTCGAGGTCCCGGAGCGCAAGCTGCTCTCCTTCGTCTTCTTCGGCCTCCCCGAGCTCGAGGAGAACCTGAAGCTCGACCCGCCGCTGGCCCAGCGGGTGGCGCTGCGCTACCGGCTGGAGCCCCTCTCCGAGGAGGCCACCGACGCCTACGTCCGGCACCGGCTGCGGCTGGCCGGGGCGCCCCGGGTCCCCTTCACCGCCGGGGGGATCTCGGCGATCCACGCCCTGAGCCGCGGGACGCCGCGGCTCATCAACACCCTCTGCGACAACGCGCTCTTCGAGGGCTTCCTGGCCCGCGCCCGGGACCTGGACGAGCGGCTGGTGGAGCGGATCGGCCGCGAGCTCGGGCTGGAGCCGGCCCGGCCCGAGGGGCCGCCCACCGGGGCCGGGACGCGGGACGGGCGCCTCGATCTCGAGGAGATCGACGCCTTCCTCGACTCGCTGACGAAGTGAGGCCGCGGTGCGGCCGCCGGCTCGACGCCCCACCCGGGCCACGGCAGAATCGAGCCGGTGAAGCGCCGCCTCGCCATCGGGTTCCTCGCGGTCGTCCTGCTGCTGGTGGCGGCGTCGCTCGCGCTCCTGCGCACGCCCTGGGCCGGGCGCGAGCTCTGCCGGCTGGCCGCGATCCGGGTGCGGGCCTCCACCGGGCTGACGCTGGAGCTCGGGAGCTGCCGGGTCGATCCCCTGCGCCTCGCCGTGGAGGCGCGGGACGTGCGCCTCGGGCCCCCGGGCGCCGAGCCCTTTCGCGCCGAGGCGGTGCGGCTCCGGCTGGCGCCGGTCCAGGCGCTGGGCGGGGCCCTGGACCTGGCCGCGGTGGAGCTGACGCGACCGCGCGTCGTCGCCGACCTCCCCGCCCGCGATCCGTCGCGCCCGGCGGCCGCCTGCCCGCCGCCGGCGCTCTCGCGGGTCCGGATCGACACCCTGCGCGTCTCCGAGGGCAGCCTGGACCTGGGCCTGCCGGGCGGCGAGCGGGTGCGCGCCGGGCGGATCGACGTCCAGGCCGTGCCGGGGGCCGCGGCTCGCGGCCTCCGCCAGCTGGCGCCCGGCGCGCGCCGGATCGCGCTGCGGGTCGAGGCGCGGGACCTCGCCGTCGACGGGGCGGGCCGCTCCCTCCGGGTGGACGCGGCCGGCGCCCGGCTGGAGGCGGCGATGGACCTCTCCGCCGTCGACGGGATCGAGGCCTGGGCCGAGGGCGCGGGCGCCCGGGTGGAGGTGCGGGGCGCGGTGGCGACGCCGTGCCGTCCGGTGCTCGACCTGCGGGTGTCGGGGACCGTCCCGCTGCGGACCCTCCTCGACGCCGCCGGCCGCCCCGGGACCGCCGCCTCCGGCACCGCCTCCGCCTCGGTCCACGTCACCGGCCCGCCGGCCCGGCTGGCGGTCGAGGGGGAGGCGCGCCTGGAGCGGGCGCGGATCTCCGCCTTCACGCCCGGAGACGCCACCGTCCGCTTCCGCTGGGCCGGGAGCGAGGTGCAGGTGGAGCGGGCCGAGGTGGCGGCGGCGGGCGGCCCGGTGGTGGCGCAGGGGAAGGTGCGCATCGGCAAGACCGTCGCCGTCGAGGGAGAGGCCCGCCTGGAGGGGACCGAGCTGGGCGACGTGCTCGGCCGCTTCGGCCTTCCGGGGGCCTGGGTCTCGATGCGGGTCCGCGGGGAGGTGAAAGGCGCGGGGACCGCCTGGCCGCTGGCGCTGCACGGCACCGGCGCGCTCGACCTCGCGGACTTCCGCGTCCTCGGCCACGCCTGGGACCGCCCCCGCGCCGGCGAGCGGCCCATCCTCGCCTTCGCGCGCGGCCGGCTCGACACCCGGGTGGCGGTGGGGCCCGACGGGGTGCGGCTCGAGGACGCGCGGCTGGCGGTCGGCCGGGAGTCGCTCACCGCCCAGGCCCGGCTCGCCTTCGCGGAGGCGAGCGGCTTCTCCGTGGACTTCGCCGGCGGCGTCGACCTGGGCGAGCTCGGTCACGTCGGCGGCGTTCCCATGGCGGGGCGCGCCGTCGTGGTGGGGGGCCTGGGGGCGGCTCCCTACGGCAACCCGCGGATCCACGGCACGGTGCGGGCCCGCGACCTCCGCTTCCTGCAGCTGGACCTGGGCGAGGCCGGCGCCGAGCTCTCCACCGCCGGCGGCGACGACCTGGTGCTCCGGGTGGCCGGGGTCGACGGGCGCCGCGGCGAGACCCGCTACACCGGCCAGGTGGACGTGGACCTGGGCGCGTCGCCGCCCCGCATCACCGGGGGAGGCTTCGAGGCGCGCGGCCGGCTGCGCGACCTCTTCGAGGGGGCCATGCCCTGGCTCCCGGAGGCGCGCGTGGCCCGCGACGCGCTCGACGCGCCGGTCCAGGCCGAGGCGAGCCTCCAGGGCCCGGCCGACGCCCCGGACGTGGACTTCACCGCCCGGCTGGGCCCGGGGAGCCTCCTGGAGCGGCCCTTCGACGCCGGCGAGGTGTCCGGGCGCATCGAGCGGGGGCGGCGCGCGGTCTTCGAGCGGCTGGAGCTGCGCCGGGAGTCGGGGGCGGCGCGCGGCAGCGGCTGGGTGGGCCTGGCGCGCCCCTTTCCCTGGGAGCTGGAGGCGTCCGCGGCCGGCCTGCCGCTGGAGGCGCTGGGGCTGCCCGGGGGCCGGTGGGCGGGGCGGGTGAGCGGCCAGGCCCAGCTCGGCGGGTCCTGGGAGGAGCCGCTGGTCCGGTTCTCCGGCAACGGCGACGGCGTCTCGGCCCTCGGCGTCCCGGTGGGGACGGTGCAGGTGGGTGGCGCGCTCCAGGGGCCGGTGCTCACCCTCACCGGCTCGACCGAGGGCGTGAAGTTCTCGGGCCAGGCCCGCACCGACGGCGACATGCCCTTCGAGGCCCGCGCCGACGTCGACGTGGAGGACGTCACCCGCTTCTTCCCGGGCGGCCCGCCGGCGGGCCTGCGGGCCCGGGCCCGCGGCGTGGCCACCGCGGAAGGCGTGCTGGCCGACGTCGGCGCCGCCCGCTCCGAGCTGTCCTTCGGCGACCTCCAGGTGAGCTACGCCGACTTCCGGGTGCAGAACCGCGACCCGGTCCGCATCGCCACCGCCGGCGGCCGGATCGAGGTCCGCTCCTTCACGCTGGTGGGCGTCAACACCGAGCTGTCGGTGACCGGCGCCCGGGAGCGCGACGGCCGGCTCTCGCTCGCCACCGAGGGGTCGCTGGACCTGAGGCTGCTGGGCGGCCTCCTGCCCGGCGTCGCCCGGCCCCACGGCGGGCTCCAGCTCGAGGCCCGGGTCTCGGGGACCACGGCCGAACCGCTGCTGGTGGGCTCCGGGCGCCTGCGCGACGCCGGCTTCCAGGTGAAGGACCTGCCGGTGACCTTCGCGGCGATGTCCGGCGACCTGGCCTTCTCCCAGAACCGCATCGTCTTCGACCACCTCCCGGCCACGGTGAACGGCGGCCGCGCCGAGCTGGACGGCGAGCTGGAGCTGCAGCGGCTCGTCCCCACCAAGGTGCGCGCCACCGCGCGGCTCGAGGAGGTCCCGGTCCGCATCCCCGCGAACCTGCCCTCGGTGGTCTCCGGGCAGCTCTCGGCCTCCGGGACCTGGGACTCGATGCTGCTCTCCGGCCGCCTGGAGGTGCTCCGGGCCCTCTACACCGAGCGGGTGGACCTGGAACGGAGCCTGCTGGAGTGGAAGCGCCGGGCGGCGGCGCCGCGCGGGTACGACCGGAGCGGCGAGTGGCTGCGCTTCGACGTCCAGCTGGTGCTGGACGGGGACATCCGCATCGAGAACGACCTGGTGCGCGGCGGCGTGCGCGGCGAGCTGACGCTCACCGGCACCCTCGGCTCCCTGGGGATGGTGGGCTCGGTGACGATGACCCCGGGTTCGCTGGTCACCTTCCGGGGCCACGACTTCCTGCTCAGCCACGCGGTGGTGGATCTCACCGAGCGGCGGCGCATCCGCCCGCAGATGGACGTGCACGGCGAGGCCCAGGTCCGCGACTACCAGATCCTCATGCACGCCTACGGCTCCTTCGACGATCCGCAGCTGCAGCTCTCCAGCGTGCCGGCCCTGAGCCAGGAGGACATCTTCACGCTGCTCTCCATGGGCATCACCAGCCGCGACTCCGCCTTCACCGGCGGCGGCGGGGGGGTGGCCATCGGCGCGGCGGCGGCGCAGGCCCTGTTCGCCGCCTCCGGCCTGGACGAGCAGGTCCGCCGCTTCCTGCCGCGCGGCAGCCCGCTCCAGGACTTCACCTTCCGCATCACCAGCGCCTACTCCGAGGGCACCGGCCAGGTGGTGCCCAAGGCCGAGTTCGAGTCGAAGCTGGACTTCACCCGGCTGGGGATCGGGGCCGGCGCGCTCAAGGACTGGCGGCTGCGCTACCAGGCCCCGGTGAGCGGCGTCGCCAAGGGGCAGAAGGCCCAGCTGGAGTGGCGGCCGCTGCCGCGCACCTCGCTGTTCCTGCAGTGGGACAACGAGAGCCCCGACACCACCAGCGGCGGCGACTGGGGCGCGGATCTCCGGTTCCGGCTGGAGTGGACCGATTGAGCCCGGCCCTGCTCGCCGCCGCCCTGCTGCTGGCCGCTCCCGGGGAGGAGGCGCCGCCGCGCCGGCCGGTGGTGGCCGGCGTGGTCCTGAAGCTCCCGCCCGGCGAGGACGCCGCGGTGCTGGAGGGGATGGTGGCGGTCCGGGCCGGGCAGCCGCTCTCGCCGCGGGCGCTGCGCCGCACCGCCACGCTGCTCTACCAGCTGGGCCGCTTCTCCGACGTGGTGATCCGCGCCCTGCCGGCCGAGGGGGGCGAGGTGGTGCTGGTGGTGGAGTGCCTCCCCCGGCGGTTGGTGCGGTCGGTCCGGCTCGACGACCGCTCGGCGTCCCCGGTGCTCTCCGCCGCCGAGCTCCGGCGGGCCGCCGGCCTGGCACCGGGCGACGAGTTCTGGCCGGACCGGCTGGAGCAGGGGCTGGCGCGGCTGCGCGCCGCCCTGGAGCGGCGCGGCCACCGGCGCCCGGCGGTCACCGGCAGCGCCCGCGGCGACCAGCAGGTGGAGGTCCGGATCGAGGTGGACGCCGGTCCGCCCACCCGCGTCACCGCCCTGTCGATCGCCGGCGGCCTGGAGCCGCGGTCCCCCGAGCTGCTCGCCGGGCTGCCGCTGCGGCCCGGCGCGGTCCTCGACCTCGACGAGCTGGACGGCGAGGTGCGCCGGCTTCGCGCGCGGCTCCACCGGGAGGGCTGGCTCCGGGCGCGGGTCGCCGAGCCGGAGGTGGCCGTCGACGGGGAGGCGGCCCGGGTGCGGATCCCGGTGGAGGAGGGGCCGCGCATCGAGTTCCGCTTCGCCGGCAACGAGGCCTTCTCGGCGCGCGCGCTGCTCGACCAGCTCGGGCTCGAGCCGGAGCAGCCGCTCGACGAGCCGGCCGAGGAGGCGGCGGCCGCCCGGCTCCGGGCCTTCTACCAGGAGCGGGGCTTCGCCGCCGTCCGGGTGGAGGTGCGCGAGCTGCGGGACGGGGAGCGGGCGGTGGTCCGCTTCGCGGTGGACGAGGGGCGCCGCTACCGGGTGGACCGGATCCGGTTCACCGGCAACCGGGAGCTGGCGGCCTCCCTGCTGGCGCGGCGCCTGCGGGAGGCCTTCGCGGCGGCGCCGCGGCCGGCGGGGGAGTCCGGATCGGCCGACGCCGAGCGGCTGGCCCGCGCCAGCGGCTCGACCGCGCCGCCGCGGGCGCTGGCCTGGCCCGAGCCCGGCCAGGCCTGGCACGAGGCCACCTTCCGCCAGGCGGTGGCCCAGGTGGTGGACCAGTGCCGCGCCGACGGCTTCCTGGAGGCGGCGCACGAGGGCACGCGGGTGGTGCTCGACGACCGCGCCGGCACCGCCGACGTGGAGATCCAGCTCCGGGAGGGCCCGCGGACCCGCATCGAGTCGGTGGCCTTCGAGGGCAACGCCGCCCTGCCGCTCTCGCGCCTCCTGCCCGCCGCCCGGGTGGCCCCCGGCGACCCGCTCTCCTTCCCGGCGGTGGAGCAGACCCGGGCCGCCCTGCTCGCGCTCTACGCCGGGCAGGGCCACCTCTACGCCCGGGTCCAGGATCTGGAGACCTACTCCGCCGACCACCGGAGGGCGGAGCTCAAGTTCCACGTCGACGAGGGGCCGCGCGTCGTGGTGGCCACGCTGGTGGTGACGGGCAACAGGCGCACGCGCGAGGAGGTGGTGCGCTCCGCCCTCCTGCTCAAGGCCGGCGACGTCTACGACCCGACCCTGGCGGCCCGCAGCCAGACGGCGCTGCTGCGGCTCGGCGTCTTCCGGTCGGCGGTCTTGCGGCTCAACGATCCCGAGGTGCCGGAGTCGAGGAAGGACCTCACCGTCGAGCTCACCGAGCGCCCCTGGCTGTCCCTGTCGCCCGGCATCGGCTTCTCCATCGCCAACGGGCCGCGCGCCACCCTGGAGTACAGCCAGCCGAACCTGGCGGGCCGGGCCCTCGAGCTGGCGGCCCGCGCCAAGGTGAACCTCCCCTTCAACTTCCTCGACCAGCGCCCCGACCTGCTCGACGCCAGCGGCCGCCTCAAGCCGGTGTCGGACCGGCTCGAGGGGTACGCCAGCGTCGGCCTCCACGACCCGCGCGTGCGGTTCTTCCCGGTCCCGCTCGCGGTGCACCTCGACGCCATCGGCGAGCGGGTCCACCGCAAGGCCTACGACATGACCCGGGTCTCCACCGTGCTGGGCGCCGACCTGGCGGTGGTCTCGCGGGTGGCCTTCACGCTCCAGGGGGAGCTGGAGGTGGACGACGTGCGCAAGAGCGCCGCCGCCGACACCGCGACCCTCACCCGGGCGGACGTGGAGCGGCTCCGCTTCCCCCAGGGCATCACCACCCTGGTGTCGATCCGGCCGACGCTCTCGCTCGACTGGCGCGACAACTCGGTCCACCCGCGCTCCGGATGGTTCGCCTCCCTGACCGCCGACTACTCCCACTCGCTGGGCTACGCCCCGCCGGACGGGCCGCGCAGCTACCTGGCCTTCGGCACCATCCCGGGCAGCGAGGTGTTCACCAACATGCTGAAGCTCCAGGCCACCGCCTCCGGCTACCTGCCGGTGGCGCGGTCGCTGGTGCTGGCCTTCTCGGCCCGGGGCGGCCGGGTGCTGCCGCTCGACGGCCTCTCCAACACCATCCTCCCCAAGCGCTTCTACCTGGGCGGCGCCTCCACCATGCGCGGCTACGCCGAGGACGAGATGGTGCCGCAGGACCTGCGCCAGGACTACCTGCGGCAGGTGGCCGCCTGCAACAGCACCCTCACCGGGGCGGCCTGCTCCGACGCCGCCCGCAGCGTCGCCGGCGGCTACCCGCCGCCCAGCGTCGGCGGCCAGACCTTCATGCTCTTCAAGGCCGAGGCCCGGGTCGCGGTGCAGGGGAGCTTCGAGCTGGGGTTCTTCGCCGACGTCGGCAACCTCTGGCTGGAGCCCAAGGCCTCGAGCCTGACCGACCTGCGGATCGACGTGGGCGCCGGCCTGCGCTTCCTCACCCCCATCGGCCCGGCGGTGCTGGACCTGGGCTTCAACACCGCGCCCGACCGGCGGCTGGCCGAGCGCATCTACGCGCCCCACTTCTCGATCGGCTTCTTCTAGAGCCGCACGTCGTCGAAGGTCTCGAAGGGCGTGAAGGGAATCCCGGCCTCGGCGCAGTGGCGCGAGAGCGACCGGCGCGCGAAGACCCGGTCGGCGGCCTCGGCGGCGCAGCGGTCCACCGAGCCGTCGCCCAGCACCGCCACCCGGTGGCCGGCGGCCTGGAGCTCGCGGACCACGTGCCCCTTGCAGAAGCCGCAGCGGCCGCAGTCCAGGGCGCCGCCGCCGTGGAAGGAGACCTCCATGCCCCGGGGCGAGCAGGCGGCGGCGTTGGCCCGGAGCTGGACGTGCTCCCGCAGCGCGGCGGGCAGCCGTTCCAGCACCGGCCGGATGTAGACGTCGAGCCCCGCCGAGCAGAGGACGAAGGGGCGTCCCGCCCCCCGGCACTCGGCCAGGAAGCGCTCGAACCCGGGCCGGAACCGCGCCCGGTCGGCCGCGAAGGCGGCGATCTCCCGCTCGCTGGCGGTGATGGGGGAGAAGATGCGCTTGAGGAGCTCCGAGAAGGGGAAGGCGCCGGCCCGGTACTCGTCCTCGGCCTTCTCGTACCCGTCGCGGCCGGCGAAGCGCAGCGCCACCTGGTCGCCGATGTCCTCGGTGGTGGCGGTGCCGTCGAAGTCGCAGACCACCGCCCAGCCGCGGGCGCCGTCCGCCGTCACCGTCCACCCCCGCCGAACCGGTCCCAGAGCAGCCCCCAGCGGACGCCGCGATCGGAGACGGTGAGCGTGTCGAAGCCGGTGGCCCGCATGGCCTCCGCCACCACCGCGCCGCCGGCGAGGATGACGTCGGCCCGCTTCGGCTCCATCCCGGGGAGCCGCCGCCGCTCCTCCACGGTGAGCCCGGCCATGCGCCCGAGCAGCGCCTCGATCCGCGCGAGCGGCAGCGCCGAGCCGTGGACCCGCTCCGCGTCGTAGGCGGGGAGCGCCTGCTCCACCGCCGCGAGCGTGGTCACGGTGCCGGCCACGCCCACCAGCCGCGCTCCGGGGCGCCCCGCCCCGGTCCCGGCGAGCGGCCGCAGCGCCTCGGCGGCGGCGGCGCGGAGCGCGGCGAGGCCGGCGACGCCGGGCGGGTCGGCGGCCGGGTGGCGCTCGGCGAGGCGGACCGCGCCGACCTGGAGCGAGAGGCGGCCGCGCGGGGCCTGGCTGTCACCCCAGGTGAACTCCGTGGACCCTCCGCCCACGTCCAGCACCGC
>JAKAEO010000115.1 GCA_021818285.1 Myxococcales bacterium | reverse complement strand
CGCGGCGCTGGCCTGGGCCGCGGCCTTGGCGTCGGCCTCGGCGCGCGCGGCCTGGGCCTCGGACTGGGCCGCCAGCTCGGCCGGCGTGGGGGTGGGCGCGGCCTGCGCGACCGCGGCGCCCGCCGGCGCCGGGCCGGCGATGCGCACCACCAGCGCGTTCCCGGCCGCCTGCACGTCCGGGGGCTCCACGTCGCGGTTGAAGGCCACCAGGACGCGGGCGATCGAGGTCTCGGCGCTGCCGTAGGAGAGGTTCTTGACGACGTTGATGGTCTCGTCGCCCACCGGCACGTCCTCCGGGACTCCCTGGAACTGGCTCTCGGAGAGGTCGATGACGAACCGCGGCGGATCGGTCATCGAGAAGGTGGTGAAGCTCGGCGGGCGCGACCCCTGGATGGTGACCAGGGTGACGCCGCCCTCCTTGCGCACCTCCACCTTGGTGATGACGTCGAGGTCCACCGCCCGCGCCGGCGCGGCGGTGGCGGCGGCGAGCAGGACGGCGGAAAAGGTGAGTCCGAGTCGCATGGTGCGCTCCGTGGGCGAGACCGGTCGAGGATAGCACGCGGTCATGGGCGCCCGAAGAAACCGGCGCGGCGGCACGCCCGCGATTGCGGCCGATTCCGCGCCGCCGGGAGGGCTATCCGCCGGCCGCCGGCAGCAGCAGGGCCCGCGCCTCTCCCACCAGGTAGAGCGACCCGGCCACCACCACCAGCGCGCCGTCGGCGGCGGCCCGCCGCGCGCAGGCGAGCGCCTCGGCGAGGCTCCCGTGCTCGTCCACCCGCGGGCCGGCGCGCTCCGCCAGCGCCCGGTAGCCGGCGGTGGGCCGGGCCCGCGGCGTCGCCGGCGCCACCAGGTGGAGGGCGCGGGCCGAGGGCGCCAGGGCCCGGAGCATCCCCTGGTGGTCCTTGTCGGCGAGCACGCCGAAGACCAGCTCCACGGGCCGGTCCGGGTAGAGGACCGGGAGCGCGGCGGCCAGCGCCGCGGCGCCGTCGGGGTTGTGGGCGCCGTCCAGCACCACCCCGGCGATCTCCTCCAGCCGCCCCGGCCACCGGGCCCCGGCGATGCCGGCCGCGATCGCCGCGCGCGGCACCGCCACCCCGGCCCGGTCCAGCAGCTCCAGGGCGGCCGCCGCCAGGGCGGCGTTGCCGCGCTGGTGCGGGCCGCGGAGCGCCACCGGCCCCGGCCACGCCGCCGGCGCCACCGTGAGCGGAGCGCCGCGGCGGGCCGCCTCCTCCCGCAGCGCCGCCATCGCCTCGGGTGGCTGGGCGTGCGCCACCACCGCCGGCACGCCCGGCTTGAAGATGCCGGCCTTCTCGCGGGCGATGGCGGCGAGGGTGTCGCCCAGCATCTCCACGTGGTCCAGCCCGATGCGGTTCACCGCGCAGGCCAGCGGGCGCACCGCGTTGGTGGCGTCGAAGCGCCCGCCCAGCCCCACCTCCAGCACCACCGCGCCGGCGCCGGCCCCTGCGAAGTGCACCAGCGCGACCAGGGTGGCGAACTCGAAGTAGGTGAGCCGCTCCGCCTCGCCGGCGTCGTGCCAGGGGCAGGCGGCCCGCACCGCGGCGACGGCCCGGCCCAGGTCGGCGTCGTCGATGGGCCGGCCGTCCAGGGCGATGCGCTCGTGGAACCGCACCAGGTGGGGCGAGGTGTAGAGGCCGGTGCGGTGGCCGGCGAGCCGGAGCGCCTCGGCGGCCATGGCACAGACCGAGCCCTTCCCGTTGGTCCCGGCGACGTGGAGGACGCGCAGCCCGCGCTCCGGGTGGCCCAGGGAGTCCAGGGCGCGCGCCATGCGCTCCAGCCCCAGCCGCATCGACAGCGGCTTCAGGGAGTCGAGGTAGGCGAGGGGATCGGCCATGCGGCGCCGGCCTTCCGCCGGGGCGCTCAGCCGAGGAGGCCGAGGAGGCGCGCCAGCTTCTCGCGCAGCTCGCCCCGCGGGACGATGGCGTCGATCATCCCGTGCTCGAGCAGGAACTCGGAGCGCTGGAAGCCCGGCGGGAGCTTCTCGCGCAGGGTCTGCTCGATGACCCGGGGGCCGGCGAAGCCGATGAGGGCCTTGGGCTCGGCGATGATCACGTCCCCCAGCCAGGCGAAGCTGGCGGCCACCCCGCCGGTGGTGGGGTGGAGCATCACCGAGACGTAGGGCTTGCGCACCGTGCGGAAGCGCTGCAGCGCCGCCGAGGTCTTGGCCATCTGCATGAGGGAGAAGATGCCCTCCTGCATGCGCGCCCCGCCGGTGGAGCTGAAGACCACCGCCGGGATGCGCCGCTCGAAGGCGCGGTCGAAGACCCGGGTGACCTTCTCCCCGACCACCGAGCCCATCGAGCCGCCCATGAACTCGAAGGCGAAGCAGCCCATCGACACCGGCGCGCCGGAGATCCGGCCGATGCCGGAGACGAAGGCGTCCCGCAGCCCGGTGTTCTTGAGGGTGCTCTTCAGGCGGTCGCGGTAGCGCTTCTGGTCGCTGAAGCCGAGCGGGTCCTGCGGGGTGAGGTCGGCGTCCAGCTCCTCGAAGCCGTCCGGGTCGCAGACCAGCTCGAGGCGGCGGCGCACCGGCAGGGCCACGTGGTCGCCGCAGGAAGGGCAGACGTTCCAGGCGCGCTCCCAGTCCTGCGTGTAGGCCACCTCGCCGCAGGCGTCGCACCTCTTCCACAGGCCCACCTCGCCCTTGGCGGGCTGCGGCTGCGCCCCGTCGGCGGCGGTGAGCTTCTTGTTCTTCGAGAACCAGGCCATGGTCACCTAGAAGCGGAGGGCGTCGCCCATCTCGAGGATCCGGACGCCGCCGAGCGCCCGCCTGCGCAGGTCGCGCCGGAGCGCGGCCTCGTGGGCGGGCTTGAGGTGGTACAGATACACCGGAACGCCCTTCCGGTTCACCTTGGCCAGCTCGCCCGCCAGGGTGCGGGGGGTGAGGTGGCCGGAGAGGTCGGCCAGCCCCTGCAGCGCGTCGGGGAAGCTCGTCTCCACCAGCAGGGCCCGGAGCCGCTCCTCGGCGTTCACCCGCCGCCAGAAGGCGCGGGTGGGGCCGGTGTCGCCCGAGATGCCGACGGCGGCCCGGCCGTCGGAGAGCACGAAGCCCACCGACTCCACCGGGTGCTCCACCGGGACGGTCCGCACCGTGTAGCGCCCGACCGCGATGGTGCGACCCGGGGTGAAGGGCCGGATCTCGATCACCGGGTTCCGCGGCGTCGGCAGCCGCGTGAAGTCGGGCCAGAGCCGGCCGTTGAAGATGCTCTCGCGCAGCGTGGCGGCGCACTCGGTCGAGGCGTGGACCACCAGCGGGCGGCGGCGGCGCCCGATGAGCAGGTCGGCCGCCAGCGGCACGTCCTTCACGTGGTCGAAGTGGCTGTGGGTGAGCAGGACGTCGTCGACGCGGGCCAGCGCGGCGAGCGGCAGCGAGGCGGTGAGGGCCCCGGCGTCCACCGCCAGCCGGCCGTCCACCAGGAAGCAGGTGGTGCGGTGGCCGGGCAGCTCCCCGCCCGAGCAGCCGAGGACCCGCAGCCTCACCGGCCGCTCCCGCCCGGCCCGGCCGCGTCCCGCCGGAGCAGCTGCTCGATGCGCCGGTCGGCCTCCTCCAGCCGCTCGGCCAGCTTCTTGATCATCCGGACGGCGACCTCGGCGTTGGCGCGCAGCATGGCGTCGAAGGTCCGGGGGTCGATGACCAGCAGCCGCGCGTCCTCCTCCACCGTGGCGGTGGCGGTGCGGGGCCGGTTGTTCAGGATCGACATCTCCCCGAAGAACTCCCCCGGCCCCAGCGCCGCCAGGGCGGTCTCCGCCTCGCCGACCCGCTTGCTGATGCGGATCCGCCCGGCCTGGACGACGAACATCTCCCGGCCCGGCTCCCCCTCGCGGAACAGCACCGTCCCGCGCGGGACCTCCCTGGTGAAGCGCTGCGCCAGCGGCTCCTCGGCCATCTTCCCGTCCTCGGACGTCCGATCTGGCCCGGACCCCGACACCCTGTCAAACAATGCTCCGGCGGGCGGTGACGGCCGTCACGTCCGCGGCGCGGCGCGTCACCCGTGCGGCAGCTCTCGGCGGGGGCCCGGCCAGGGAAGGGGCGACGCCACCCCGCGCCGCGCCGGAGCGGGAGGGCGCCCGGGGCGGGAGGAACGGCTTGCGCCGGCCGGCACCGACGCGGTAAGCGGGGGCATGTCCCTGACCTACCGCGACGCCGGCGTGGACATCGACGAGGGCGATCGGCTCGTCGAGCTCATCAAGCCCCACGCCCGCAAGACCCTGCGCCCCGAGGTGCTGGCCGGGATCGGCGGCTTCGGCGGGCTCTTCGCCCTCGACCTGCAGAAGTGGAAGCAGCCGGTGCTGGTCTCCGGGACCGACGGCGTCGGCACCAAGCTCAAGGTGGCCTTCGCCGCCGGACGCCACGACACCGTGGGCATCGACCTGGTCGCCATGTGCGTGAACGACGTGGCGGTGGTGGGCGCGGAGCCGCTCTTCTTCCTCGACTACTTCGCCACCGGGAAGCTCGCCGCCGAGCAGGCGGCGCAGGTGGTGAAGGGCATCGCCGAGGGCTGCCGGCAGGCCGGCTGCGCCCTCATCGGCGGCGAGACCGCCGAGCTGCCCGGCTTCTACGCCGGCGGCGAGTACGACCTGGCGGGCTTCGCGGTGGGCTGCGTCGAGCGCTCCCGGATCGTCGACGGCCGCGGCGTCCGCCCCGGGGACGCGGTGCTGGGGATCGCCTCCTCCGGCCTACACTCCAACGGCTTCTCGCTGGCCCGCAAGGCGCTGCTGGAGCGGCACCCCCTCGACTGGCGGCCGCCGGCGCTGGGCGGCGCCACCCTGGCCGAGGCGTTGCTCACCCCGACGCGCATCTACGCGAAGGAGGTGCTGGCGCTCCTCGAGGCGGTCCCGGTGAAGGCCTTCGCCCACGTCACCGGCGGCGGGCTCCCCGGCAACGTGCCCCGCAACCTCCCCGACGGCACCCGCGCCGTGCTCGACGAGCGGACCTGGCCGCGCCCCCCCATCTTCGACCTGGTGGAGCGGGAGGGCGGCGTCCCGCGCGACGAGATGCACCGCACCTTCAACATGGGGCTGGGGCTGGTGGCGGTGCTGGCGCCGGGCGACCTCCCCGCGGCCCGCGAGAGCCTGCGCGCCCACGGCCTGGAGAGCTGGCCGGTGGGCGGGATCGAGAAGGGCGAGGGCGAGGCCACCTGCGAGGTGATCCGGTGATCCGCATCGCGGTGCTGGCGAGCGGCGGGGGCACGAACCTCCAGGCCCTGCTCGACGCCTGCGCCGCCGGCCGCGTCGACGGCCGCGTGGCGGTGGTCCTCTCCAACGTCCCCGGCGCCGGCGCCCTGGACCGGGCCCGGGCCGCGGGCGCCGCCGTCGAGCTGTTGCCCTCCAGGGGGGTTGCCGACCGCGAGGCCTACGACCGCGCGGTGCTGGAGCGGCTGCGCCCCCACGCGCCCGACCTGGTCTGCCTGGCCGGCTGGATGCGGCTGCTCGGGCCGGCCTTCCTCGCGGCCCACGGTCCCCTCCCCTCGACCCGCGGCTGCCCGCGGGTGATGAACGTCCACCCCGCCCTGCTCCCCGCCTTCCCCGGCCTGCACGTGCAGCAGGCGGCCCTCGACTACGGCGCCCGCTTCTCCGGCTGCACCGTCCACTTCGTCGACGCCGGCACCGACACCGGCCCGGTCATCGTCCAGGCGGTGGTGCCGGTGCTGCAGGACGACGACGCCAGGGCGCTGGCCGCCCGCATCCTCGTCCAGGAGCACCGCATCTACCCGCAGGCGGTGCAGTGGTTCGCCGAGGGGCGGCTCTCCCTGGAGGGGCGCCGGGTCCGCGTCGCCGGCGCCGCCGCCGCCGAGGGCGCCCTGGTCCAGCCCGCGAGCTGATCGTGCCCCGGACCTTCAAGCCCCCCGCCACCCACCGCGTCTACGACGCCTGCGTCGTCGGCTCGCAGCTCGGCGGCGTGCTGGCCGGCGCCCTGCTGGCCCGGCGCGGCTACCGGGTGCTGCACGTGGACCACGACGGCATGGGGCCGAGCTACGAGGACCGGGGCTGGCTGCTCCCCTGGGTCCCGGCGCTGCTCCCCTCCCCGCGCCTCTTCCCGGCGGCCGAGGCCGCCCTCCAGGAGCTGGGGCTGCTCGCCGACGTGCAGCGGGGGCTCGAGCCCTCCGGTCCGGACCTCCAGCTCCTCCTCCCCCGGGCCCGGCTGGAGCTGGCGCGCGACCCGGCGCGGCGGACGGCGGAGCTGCGCCGCGAGTGGCCGGCCGACGCCGAGCGGCTCGAGGCGGCGATGGGCGGGCTGGCGGCGCGCTTCGACCGCGCCACCCCCTTCCTGGCGGCGCACCCCCCGCTGCCCGCCGCCGGCCTCCGGGACCGCTGGGCCCTGGGGCGCGCGCTGCGGGCGGCGCCGCCCGGCGCCGAGGGCGAGCCCGGCCCCTTCGCCGGGCTCGAGTCCCACCCGGTGGCGCGCGGTCTCTCGGTGCTGGCCCGCTTCCTCGGCTACCTGGACGGCGAGCCGCCGCCGCTGGCGGCGGCGCGGCTGCTCGGCTCCGCCACCCGCGGCTCCCACCGCATCCCGGGCGGCCTGGAGATGCTGCGGGAGATGATCCGGCGGAAGATCGCCGACAGCCGCGGCGAGCTGCTCGGCGGGGAGGGCGGCGCCGCCGTCGCCGAGGGCCTGTCCTTCGACGGCCGGCGGGCGGCGGCGGTGCGGGTCGCCGGCTCCAAGGACGACTTCGCCGCGCGGGTCTTCGTGCTGGCGACCGACGCGCCGGCGGCGCGCCGCCTGCTCCCCGAGGCAGAGCGGGAGGGCAGGCGCGGCCGGCTGCTGGCCGGGCTGCGCGCCGACCGGCAGGTGGCGGCGGTGAACTGGGTGGTGGGCCCGCGGGCCCTGCCGCCCGGCCTGGGCGACACCTCGCTGGTGCTGCCCGAGGGCGGCGAGGAGGGCGAGGCGGTCCTCCTCCAGGTCTCGCCGGCCCGGCGGGCGCCCGGCAAGGGGGAGCGGCAGGAGGGCGTCCAGGTGCTGTGCGCCGCCGGCTTCCTCCCGGCCGCGGCCCGGGACCAGGGCGAGGCGGCCCTCCTGGCCTGGGCCGCCCGGCTGCGCGAGTCCCTGGCCGGCGCCCTCCCCTTCTTCGACCGGCACCTCCTCGCCGAGTCGCTGCCGCTGCTCGCCGCCTCGCGGGAGAAGCGCGGCTCGCGCCTCATGCCCCACCCGCTCTACCAGGTCGCCGCGCCCGGGCCGCTGGGGATCACCGGCCTGCCGACGCGCTCGCCCTGGGACAACGTGCTCTTCGCCGGCCGCGAGGTGATCCCCGGGCTGGGCGTCGAGGGGGAGTTCCACGCCGGCCTGCAGGCGGCGGCCGCCGCCGAGCGGCTCCTCGGCAAGGTGGCCCGCCCGCGCTGAGGCCCGGCGCCGCCGGCGCTTGCTTTCTGCGCCGTTCTGCGTATATTCCCGCGTCCTTTCGGAGTCCTAGACCTATGGCACGCCGCTGCGACATCTGTGGGAAGGGGCCGCTCGTCGGCAACAACGTCTCCCACGCGAACAACAAGACCAAGACCCGCTCCCTGCCGAACCTGCGCGCGGTCCGCGCCGTCGTCGGGGGGTCGGTGACCCACCTGCGCGTCTGCACCCGCTGCCTGAAGGCCGGCCGCGTGGTGAAGGCGGCCCACGGCGGCAAGGGCCGCGCCGCCGCCCGGGCGTAGCGCGCCCCGTGGCGCGGCCGGACGCAGAGGCGCTGGCCCGGGCCCGGGCCGAGCTGGCGTCGGCTCGCGGCAAGCGGCGCCTCGACCTCGTCCTCGACGCTCCCGATCCGGGCGCCCTGGTGCGGGCGCTCCCGGCCGACGAGCTGTACTTCACCATCCGCGACGTCGGCCTGGCCGACGCCGTGGAGCTGGTGCAGCTCGCCAGCCCGGCCCAGTTCCGCACCTTCCTGGACCTCGACGCCTGGCCGGGGGGCAGGCTCGATCCCTCCCGGGCCCTGCCCTGGCTGCGGGCCGCCCGGGCCGGGGCCGATCGGGACGACGGCCAGGAGCGGGCCTGGCGCCGGAAGCTGGCGGCGCTCGACGTCGAGCTGCTGGAGCTGCTCCTCCACGGCGCCCTGGTGGTGCACGACCTGGACGAGGAGCCCGATCCGGAGTTCACCTCCGACCGCGTCCTGCGCATGCCCGACGGGAAGCTGGTGGTCGAGTTCCGGGCCGAGGGCGCCTCGTACCTGGCGGTGCGCGGGCTGGTGGACGACCTGCTCGCCGAGGACCCCTTCCGCGCCTCGCGGCTGCTCACGGCGCTGCGCTACGAGCTGCCGAGCGAGCTGGAGGAGTCGGCGCTGCGGTGGCGGACCGGGCGGCTCCACGACCTCGGCTACCCGCCGCTGGAGGAGGCGCTCTCCTGGTTCGCGCGCCCCGCGGCGCGCCCCGCCGGCCCGCTCCCGGGGGCGCCGGCCCGGCCCCCGGGCTTCTTCCTGGAGCTGCGCCCGCGGGGCTCGCGGCTGGCGCGCGCCGCCGACCGGCTCTCCGCCGGCGAGCGCGAGGCGCTGGAGCTGGAGCTGGTGACCGCCGCCAACGCCACCCTGGTCGCCGACGGCGTCGATCCCGGCGACCTCGACGGGGTGCGGCGCGCGGTGGAGGCGGCGCGGGCCCTGGTGGAGCTGGGGCTCGAGGCCGCCGCCGGCGACGACGACGCCCGGGCCGCCGGGACGCTGGCCACGACGCCGGTGAAGGCGCTCTTCCAGCAGGGCTTCGCCCGGCTCCTGGAGCTGAAGTGGCGCGCCGAGAAGGTCCGGGCAGCGCTGGCCGGCAGGGAGCTGGGCCCGCCGCTCGACGAGCTGCTCGCGGCGCTGGCGCGCCGGCGACCGCTCTACTTCCCGGGCGTGGAGGCGCCCCGGGAGGACTGGGGAACGCCGGCGGCGGCGGCCCACCAGCGCCGCCCCTTCCTCTCCTCCGCCGACCTGGCGCGCGCCGCGGAGGCGCTGCGCGAGGCGGAGGCGCTGGCGGCCGCGCCACCGGGTGCGCCGCCGGCCCGCGGCTAGGCGGCGCTGGCCCGATCGAGCCGGTCGGCCTCGCGCACGCCGGCCGCCCAGGCGTCCGCCTGGGCCGTGTACCAGCGATCGAAGGCGACGTCGTCCACGCGCACCGACCAGCGGCCCCCGGCGCAGCTCACGCGCACCAGGTGCGCCCCCACGTGGTACGAGATCCCTGCCGCTCTGCCCAGGACCCCACTCGCGTCGTGCTCTCCGGCCATGGCCATCTCCCTGCCCCCTCGCGCCCCGCTGTGCCCTCGGGCCCACTCCAAAGCAAGGGCCGGGCCGGATCCCGGATCGGGCTGTGGGCCGCGAGCGCACATGGGACCGGCACGCGAAGATCCGGGCGGAACCGGGGACTTGGCTCCGCCGGCCGCGCGCGCCGCGGCGCGGGGCCGCGCCGGGGCGTGACGCCCTCCGTCACCGGTGTGCCGATAAGCGTCGCCGATTCCGGCACGAGGTGCCAGCCCGGATCGCGGGTCGGGAACCGTGGAGAGCCCGGCGCGAAGGCCCCGCCCTTCCCGGACGACGTCCGGCCCCGGAGGGGAGGGAGGTGTCCCCCGGGGCCGGTCCACTGCGTCGCGACGGGAGCTACTTCGCGGGCGTGGTGCCCGACGCCTTCTCGACCGGCTTCCGCGCCGGCTTGCCCTCGTGCTTCGCCGCGTGCTTCGCCTCGTGCTTCATCGCGTGCTTGGCCTCGTGCTTCGCCTCCTTCTTCGCCTCGGCCTTCTTCTCCGTCCGGGCCACCTTGCGGTGGGCCTTGGCGTGCTCGCTCGCCCTGGTCACCGCGGGCTTCGCGGCGGGCTCGGCGGGAGCGGGGGTGGAGGCGAGCGCCGGGAGCGAGAGGCCCAGGGCGGCGACGCCGACGGCGATGCGGCGGATCAGCGTGTTCATGGGATGTGCTTCCTTTCTGGCTGGACCCGGCGTCGCCGGCAGCCTTCCGTTCTGGGCGATCGACGCGCCGGGCGGGCGCGCCATTCAACGGGAGGCCGTCCCGGGACTGGTCAGGCGCCCTCGGGCGGCGGCAGGAAGGTCGCCTCGCGGGCCCAGCGGAAGCTCTGCTCGATCTGCTCGTTCGCCAGCACCATCGCGTCGTGGAGCATGTCCACCTCGCGGCGCATGCTGGTGTCGAGCAGGTAGGGGCCGTCGGTGTTGATGGTGAAGCGCACCCCCCGCGCCCAGAAGCGCTGGAGGACGTCCTTCAGCTCCTCGAG
>JAKAEO010000114.1 GCA_021818285.1 Myxococcales bacterium | reverse complement strand
CCAGCCCGACGCCGGCCGCGGCCGCCACCGCCGCCAGCCGGTCGAGCGCGCCGCCCGCCGCCGGCTCCACCGCGCAGGGGCGCCGCCCGGCCACGGCCCGCAGCAGCCGGAAGAGCCCCGCGCCCGAGGAGCCGGCGCCGTCGGCGAAGGGGAAGAGCGCGGCGTCCAGGTGGCGGGCGGCGCGGAACTGGGCCGGGCCCAGCGCCTGGAAGCGGGCCACCACCTCGAAGGGCCGGCCGGCGGCGCGGGCCGCGTCGCGGGCGGCGCGGGCGTGGGCGGCCACCGCCCGGTCGAGCCACTCGGCGCGGGCCCGCCAGAACTCGCGCCCGAAGGGGATGCGCTCCAGGCCCAGCGCGCCCGGCGAGGAGGCCAGCGCCTCCCGCGCCAGCGCCAGGTAGTCGAGCGGCTGGAAGTGGTCGCCGTAGTCGCGCGCCAGCTCCCTGGCGAAGGCGCGCTGGCACTCGGCGCAGAAGCCGGCGCCCAGCGCGCCCAGCGCCAGGGGCGCGTCGGGCCGGTCCAGGCAGACGCCGGCGTGCCCGCCGTCGAGCGCCCGCCGCGTCGCCGCCTCCACGCGGGCCCGGTGGGCCTCGGAGTTCAGGCAGGCGCGGGCCGGGCCGGGCGCTCCGGCGGGGCTGCCGTCGGCGCCGCGGCAGGCCTCGTCGGCGGCGCCGGCGAGTCCGGCCGGGATCTCGACCAGGGCCCGCCCGGCGAGCGCGGCCGGGAGCGGGTCGCCCTCGCGCACCAGCAACGGGTCGGCGGCGGCGGCCGCGGCGAGGCCGGCCGCCTCCTCGGGGAGCGCGCCGCGCGGGATGCGAAAGGGCTCGAAGGTGGCTCGTCCGGACATCGCTCGCTCGCGTGCCGCCGGACGGTACACCGCGAAACGGACGCCGGCCAATCTCGCGCGCGACCGGGTGCGCCAAAGTGCGTAAGCCACCGCGTTGACTCGGTTTCCTTCCGGTGGTACGCCTTCCGGACGAAGCCATCGGTCGGGGTCCGAACGGGGGTGCGGCGCCTTGCCGGCCTCGGATCCCGGCCCGGAGGAAGCGGTCCATGGGCGACATCTTCGCGGGCGTGGCCAAGGCGTTCCAGGACGGCGGGCCGGGGATGTACCCCATCCTCGTGTCGCTGACCTTCGCGCTGGCCATCGGCATCGAGCGCGTCTCGGTGCTCTACTTCAAGGCGGCCATCGACAAGGAGAGCTTCCTCCAGGGGCTCAAGAAGCACATCTACGCGGGCGACCTGGACAAGGCCATCAGCTACTGCGCCGGCCAGAAGCGCACACCGCTGGTGAACGTCATCAAGGCCGGGCTCATCAGCGTCCCCAAGGGGGACGAGGACGTCCAGGCCTCGATGGACGAGGCCACGCTGCGCGAGTCGCCGCAGCTGGAGAAGCGGACCGGCTACCTGGCGATGATCGGCAACGTCGCCACCCTGCTCGGCCTGCTCGGCACCATCCTCGGCCTCATCGGCGCCTTCGCGGCGGTGGCCAACGCCAACCCGGCCGACAAGGCGACGCTGCTCTCCCGCTCCATCTCCGAGGCCATGAACTGCACCGCCTTCGGCCTGGGCGTGGCCATCCCCTCGCTCATCGCCTACTCGGTGCTGCAGGGGCGCACCCAGTCGATGGTGGACGACATCAACGAGTCGGCGGTGGGCGTGCTGAACCTGGTGGTCGCCAACCGCGACAAGATGCGGATGCCGGCGGGCGCGGCCGAGGCCGAGTAGCGGGCCGGGGCGAGGCGGGGCGGGAGGAGCCATGGGCGGCGGAGCGATGCCCGAGGGCGGCGGCGGCAAGCGCAAGCGCCGCCCGCTCGACGCCATCATCAACGTCGTCCCGGCCATCGACCTGCTCTCCTGCTGCATCTCCTTCCTGCTCTTCACCGCCGTCTGGACCCAGATCTCGCGGCTGCAGGCGCAGCAGTTCGGCACCCCCACCGAGCAGACGGCGGAGCAGCAGAAGTCGCTGGTGGTCACGCTGGTGATCGGCGGGAACGGCTACATGCTCAGCACCTCGGCCGGGGCCGCCTTCTCCATCCCGCCGCTGGGGCGCGGCGGCGACGGCCTGCCGGTCTACGACCTGAAGGCGCTGGCCGACCGGCTGAAGCAGCTCAAGGCCGACTACCCGGACCAGGCGGCGGTGACGGTGGCGGCCGACGACGCGGTGCTCTACCAGGACCTGGTGCGGACCATCGACACCTGCGTCGGCGCCGGCCTCCCCACCGTGTCGGTCACGTCGGCGGGATAGCGATGCCCATCGTCCAGCCCGGCAAGCGCCCCGCCCCCCGCTTCGCGAAGAGCAAGGTCTTCGGCGGCAAGCTGCTGCGCGGCCGCCGCTCGGTGAACGCCGAGCTCAACGTGGTCCCCATGGTCGACATGATGACCATGCTGGTGATCTTCCTCCTGCAGCAGTTCAGCGCCACCGGCGAGGTGCTGTACATGCAGAAGGACATCAAGCTGCCCGAGGCGGCCCACGGCCAGACGATCGAGGTGGCGCCGGTGATCGCCATCAGCTCCGAGCACGTGGTGGTGGGCGGCCAGAAGGTGGCCGACGTCCGCGACCTCGACTCCGACCAGGCGATGATGAACATCCAGGGGCTGGAGGAGCGGCTCCGGGACGACAAGAAGCGCTGGGACTTCATCCACCAGAACGACCCCGACCGGGAGAAGGCCTGGAAGGGCGACGTGAACATCCAGGCGGACGTGAAGGTCCCGTTCCGGATCCTGAAGCGGGTGATGTACTCGGCGGCGCAGGCCGGCTACTACAACATCAACTTCGCCGCCCTCGAGGTCTCGACCGCGACCGGCGCGCCGAAGCCGCCGAAGTGACCGAAGCTTGCCAGACCACCCCGGTTTTCCGTAGTATCCGCGCTCCCTAGCCTTCGGCCCGGACCCGGGCCCGACCGCGACACCCACGTCCCCCGGAGGGATGCGTCCAGCCATGAACCTGCCATCGCTCGTCTCCTCGCTCGCCCTCGCCGCTCCCGCCCACGGCGGGGAGGCGAACCTGGTCCTCCCGGACCTCCGCTCGGTCCACTTCCTGGGGATCACCGGCTGGCACCTGCTGCTCGCCGGCATCCTGGTGTCGGTCGCCGGCCTGGCCTTCGGCCTCGCCATCTCCGGCCAGCTCAAGCGCCTGCCGGTGCACCGGTCGATGCTGGAGATCAGCGAGCTGATCTACGAGACCTGCAAGACCTACCTGGTCACCCAGGCCAAGTTCATCGCCGTCCTCTGGGCCTTCATCGCCGTCATCATCGTCGCCTACTTCGGCTTCCTGACGAACGGCGGCCAGGGCATGGGGGCGAGCCGGGTCCTCGTCATCCTGGTCTTCAGCCTGGTGGGCATCGTCGGCTCGTCGGGCGTCGCCTGGTTCGGCATCCGGGTGAACACCTACGCCAACTCCCGCTCCGCCTTCGCCTCGCTGGGCGGCAAGCCCTACCCGACCTACCAGATCCCGCTGAAGGCGGGCATGTCGATCGGGACCATGCTGATCAGCACCGAGCTGCTGATCATGCTCTTCATCCTGCTCTTCGTCCCCGGCGACCTGGCCGGCCCCTGCTTCATCGGCTTCGCCATCGGCGAGTCGCTGGGCGCCTCGGCGCTGCGCATCGCCGGCGGCATCTTCACCAAGATCGCCGACATCGGCTCCGACCTGATGAAGATCGTCTTCAAGATCAAGGAGGACGACGCCCGCAACCCCGGCGTGATCGCCGACTGCACCGGCGACAACGCCGGCGACTCGGTGGGCCCGTCGGCCGACGGCTTCGAGACCTACGGCGTCACCGGCGTGGCGCTGATCTCCTTCATCCTGCTGGCGGTGCCGAACACCCGGACCCAGGTCGAGCTGCTGGTCTGGATCTTCGCGATGCGCATCGTCATGGTCATCGCCTCGGTCGGCTCCTACTTCCTGAACGGCCTCATCGCCAGGGCCCGCTACGAGCAGGCCGACAAGATGGACTTCGAGCAGCCGCTCACCCAGCTGGTGTGGCTCACCTCGTTCGTCTCGGTGGCCCTCACCTTCCTCGTCAGCCGGCTGCTCATCCCCGAGCTCGGCGCCGGCACCCTGTGGTGGAAGCTCTCGCTCATCATCACCTGCGGCACGCTGGCGGGCGCCATCATCCCGGAGATCGTCAAGGTCTTCACCTCCACGAACTCGGGCCACGTCAAGGAGATCGTCACCGCCTCCAAGGAGGGCGGCGCCTCCCTGAACGTGCTGGCGGGCCTCACCGCCGGCAACTTCTCGGCCTTCTGGATGGGCCTGGTCATCGCCGGCCTGATGGGCGGGGCCTTCTACGTCTCCGGCATCGGCGAGGGGGCCACCGCCCTCACCGCCTACATGATGGCGCCGGCGGTCTTCTCCTTCGGCCTCGTCGCCTTCGGCTTCCTGGGCATGGGCCCGGTCACCATCGCCGTGGACAGCTACGGCCCGGTGACCGACAACGCCCAGTCGGTCTACGAGCTCTCGCTCATCGAGAACGTCCCGAACATCAAGGCCGAGGTGAAGAAGGACTTCGGCTTCGACCTGAACTTCGACAAGGCCAAGCACTTCCTCGAGGAGAACGACGGCGCCGGCAACACCTTCAAGGCCACCGCCAAGCCGGTGCTCATCGGCACCGCCGTGGTCGGCGCCACCACCATGATCTTCTCGATCATCGTGGTGCTCACCCTCGGCCTCACCGCCCACCTCGAGAAGCTCTCGATCCTGAACCCGATGTTCCTGCTGGGGCTGATCCTGGGCGGCGCGGTGATCTACTGGTTCACCGGCGCCTCCACCCAGGCCGTCTCCACCGGCGCCTACCGCGCCGTCGAGTTCATCAAGGCCAACATCAAGCTGGAGGGGGTGGAGAAGGCCTCGGTCGAGGACTCGAAGAAGGTCGTCGAGATCTGCACCCAGTACGCGCAGAAGGGCATGTTCAACATCTTCCTCACCGTCTTCGCGGCGACGCTGGCCTTCGCCTTCCTCGACGAGTTCTTCTTCATCGGCTACCTCATCTCCATCGCCATCTTCGGCCTCTTCCAGGCCATCTTCATGGCCAACGCCGGCGGCGCCTGGGACAACGCCAAGAAGGTGGTCGAGGTGGAGCTGAAGGCCAAGGGCACGCCGCTGCACGACGCCACCGTGGTCGGCGACACCGTCGGCGACCCCTTCAAGGACACCTCCTCGGTGGCCCTGAACCCGGTCATCAAGTTCACCACCCTGTTCGGGCTGCTCGCCGTGCAGCTGGCGCTCGATCTCTCCCGGGGCCTCCGGGTGGGTCTGTTCGTCGCATTCCTCCTGGTGGCGCTGTTCTTCGTCCGCCGCTCGTTCTACGGTATGCGCATCCAGGCGGGGCTGAAGGGCTAGCTCCCGCCATCGGGAGCGGGATGCCGCAGCAGGAGCGGGCGTCCGGACGCCGGGAGCTCCGCGACCTCGTCGCGCGGGCCGCGGGCACGCTCAAGGTCTTCCCGCTGCCGGGCGTGGTCGTCTTCCCCGGGACGCCCACGCCCTTCCACATCTTCGAGCCGCGCTACCGCGCCCTGGTCGCCGACGCGCTCGACGGCGACCGGGCGCTCTGCGTCGCCACCCTGGAGCAGGCCGAGGGGGAGGGGGAGTCCCGGGAGCGGCCGCCGGTGCTCCCCATCGCCGGGGCCGGGGTGATCGAGGAGGACGAGCGGCTGCCCGACGGCCGCTACCACATCCTCTTCCGCTGCCTGACCCGCGTCCGGCTCGCCGAGGAGCTGGAGAGCGCCAAGCCCTACCGCGAGTTCCGGGCCGAGCTGCTGCCGGACCGCCTCCCACCGGGCGGGCCCCAGGAGCTGGAGCGCGACACCCAGGCGCTCCTGCAGCTCGCCTACGACCTGGTCCGGGTGCTGCCGGAGGAGTCGGGCGCGCCGGAGCTGGCCCAGGCGGCGGCCCGGCTGCACGCGCCGGGGCGCCTCGCCGACCTGCTGGCGGCGGCGGTGATCGCCGACCCGATCCTGCGCTACCGCGCCCTCGAGTCCCTCGACGTCCCGCGCCGCATGGGGCTCGTGGCCCAGGAGCTGGCGGCGGTGCTGCTGGTCATGTCGAAGGGCAAGACGCCGGCGGCGTAGCCGCCGCCCCGCCCCGGCCGCCCCGCGCCGCCCCCGGCCGCCCTACGCCGGCGCGCCGCGCCCCACGCCGTAGTACCGGAACCCGGCGGCGCGGGCCTTCTTCGCGTCCCAGGCGTTGCGGCCGTCGAAGAGGAACCGGTCGCGCATCGAGGCCGCCAGCCGGGCCCAGTCGGGGTTGCGGAACTCGTTCCACTCGGTGACCAGGAACAGGGCGTCGGCCCCCTCGGCGGCCTGGTAGGGCTCCGGGACCACCTTCACGTGGGCCCCGATCACCCTGGCCGCCACCTCGGCGGCCACCGGGTCGTGGGCCCGCACCTCGGCGCCGGCCCCGGCCAGCAGCTGGATCAGCACCCGCGACGGCGCCTCGCGCATGTCGTCGGTGCGCGGCTTGTAGGAGAGCCCCCAGACGCCCACCCGCTTGCCGGACATCGAGCCCATCTGCTTCTGCGCCACGTCGAAGAGCAGCCGCTTCTGCCGGTCGTTCACCCGCTCCACCGAGCGCAGCAGGTCGAAGTCGAGGCCGATCCCCCGGGCCATGCTCATCACCGCGCGGATGTCCTTGCCGAAGCAGTTGTGCGTCACCAGTCCTCCCGAGGTGACGAAGGTGTGCGGGCCGGGGACCTCCAGCGAGTAGACCGGGCCCGAGAAGGGGCGGCGCTCGACGGAGCGGACGCGCACCCGGGCTGCGCCGTCGCGGGCGGGAGCGTGGCCGGTCGGGGCGATGCGCTTCGCCTGCCGGGCGATCGACGTCCGCACGCCCGTCCGATCCTCCGCCTTCACCAGCTCCAGGAGCCTCTCGACCTGCGCCGCGCCGGTCACGGTTACCCAGAAGTTGTCCACCGTGGATTTCGCGGTGCGTCCGACCCGGAGACTCCCCATGACGCCGAGGTCCCCGAGCATCCGCAGGACGCCGTCCGCCAGCGTGCGGCTGGCGGTGCCCCACTGCAGGACGACGCTCGGTCCTCCCGCGGCAAGCGACCACGACCCGTCGCCCTGCCACAGTCCCCCGAGCAGGGCCCGCTTGTGGCCCTCCGGCTCCGTCCAGGCGAGGTCGGGGATCCGGTGCGAGTAGCAGTCGCCGCCCACCTCCAGGACGTCGAGGAGGAACGCCGCCAGCAGGCGGGAGGAGATGGTGACGTGCATCGCCGTCGGGGCACGCCGGACGTCGACCTTCACGCCCTGGCCGCGCCAGTAGCCGGCGACCTCGTCGACCAGCGCCCCCTCGCGCGTCGGGTGGAAGGACCAGACGAGGCGCCGCCGGTGGCCGTCGGCGGTGCAGTGGCCCTCGGCCAGGTAGAGCCCCAGCACCCGCCAGAAGGCGGCGTCGGCGGCCAAGGTCACCGGCACCCGGGTGCCGTTCTTCACGGTCGAGGCCACGGCGCCCTGGAGCGCCACGCCGGCCACCGCCACCTCGTCCAGGCGCAGCGCGGCCGACCGGAGGATGTCGTAGGTGCGGTGCCGCCCCCGGGGGTGGCGCAGCGGCGCGAGGGCGGCGCGCAGCGCCACGGCGCCTCCGGCGGCCAGCCGCTCCGCTTCCGCGTGTCCCAGGTGGATGATGACGTTCGCCGCCTCCAGCCCGCCGGCCTCGGCCGCCTGGAGCAGGTCCAGGGCCAGCGGCTCCGCGCTCACCCGCGCCTCCGCGAAGCCCTGCGCCACCGGGAGCCAGTCCTCGCCGGTGAGGTCGCGGGCCTCCTTCACGTCGAAGCGCCCGCCCTCCTTGCCGCAGACGACGAAGGGGTGATCGGGCGTGCAGAGCAGCCGGCGGCCCATCCGGGTGCGCACCTCGACCGCGTCGCCGTGGAACGGGCGGCGGGTGACGGCCTCGACGCGGCGGAAGCGCGGCGGGCCGTCGCCGGGCCACCAGCTCAGGACCTCGAGCCCGTCCGGCCGGATCGCGGCGGCGGGAGGCACTTCCTCCTCGACCGCCGCCGCCAGCGCGTCGAAGAGCGCGGCCAGCTCGACGAGGCGCGCGCGTCCGTCCTGCCGGACCAGCACCGTTTCGTTCCCGGCGAGACAGGAACCGCCGAAGCCGACCCCGGGGAAGAGGAAGGAGTTGCCGATGCGCGAGTCGGAGCCGACGCCGCGCCGGACCGCGTCCACGTCGGCGCCCAGGTCGTCGCAGAGCGAGGCCACGTCGTTCATGAAGGAGATGCGCATCGCCAGCATGGCGTTGGCGGCGTACTTGGTCAGCTCCGCGGAGCGGGCGTCCATGAAGAGGATGCGCCGGTCGGTGCGGAGGAAGGGGGAGTAGAGCTCGTCCATCACCGCGCGGGCCCGCGCCGAGGAGGTGCCCACCACCACGCGGTCCGGGCTCATGAAGTCGGCGATGGCCGCCCCCTCCTTGAGGAACTCGGGGTTCGAGACCACGTCGAACTCGGCGCCGGCCACCTTCCCCACCACCGCCGCCACCCGCTCGGCGCTCCCCACCGGCACCGTGCTCTTGTTCACCACCACCGTGTACCGGCGCAGGTGGCGCCCGAGCTGCTCGGCCGCGGCCAGCACGTGGGAGAGGTCGGCGGCGCCGTTCTCGCCGGGCGGCGTGCCCACGGCGATGAAGGCGACGTCGGTGTCCCGCATCGCCTCCTCGATCGAGGTGGTGAAGTCGAGCCGCCCCTCGCGGGCGTTGCGGCGGAGCAGCTCCTCCAGGCCCGGCTCGTAGATGGGCACGCCCCCGCCGCGCAGCACCGCGATCTTCGCGGCGTCCACATCCACGCAGGTGACGCGGTTGCCCGACTCGGCGAAGCAGGTGCCCGTGACCAGCCCCACGTACCCGGTCCCGACGACGGCGATCTTCATGTGCGCAGCGCTCCGTTCGCGCCGGCGCCCGCCCGATCCCCCCGGGCCGCGCGGCAGGCCGGGATCCTACACCGGCGACAGCAGCAGGCGGGCGGCCTCCTCCGTCCCACGGACGCGGCGCAGGCGGGCGGGATCGCGCGCCGCCTCCACCACCGCCTCCACCGCCTTGCGCTCCAGCGCCGGCAGCGGCGGCGAGAGGGCGAGGGCCCGCTCCGCCGCCGCCGGGAAGAACCAGGCGGTGAGCGCCATGGCCCCGTGCAGGGCCCGCGAGAGGCCCGCGGCCGCGGCCCGCTCCAGGATCGGCGCCGCCTCGCCCGGGCCGATCCGCAGCGCCAGCTCGCGCAGGTCGAGGAAGGCGAGGAGCGGCGACTGCAGGCCCAGGGCGGCGGCGTCGGCCACCGAGAGCAGCAGCGCGTCCCCGGCCGAGGGGCGCAGCGCCGCCGGGCCGGCCACCCGGTAGGGCCCGGCGCGCGCCAGCAGGCCGTGGTCCTCGCCGCGCCCGGCCACCAGCCCCTCCTGGAGCCGCAGCTCCACCCGGCCGTCGGAGAAGGTGGCGGTGTGGCCGCCCGCCCCCTGCGCCACCGGCTCGAAGCCCGCGGCCCTGGCCCCGGCGGCGAAGCCGGCGCCGTCCTCGCCCCGCACCAGCAGCCGCAGCTCGCCCACCGGCCGCCAGGCGAGGTGCGGGTAGAGCCAGTCCACGTAGGCGGCGCCGTCGAGCACCACCACCGGGACCTCGACGCCGCGCAGCACCCCCTTGAGCGTCATCATCCGGAAGACGTTGTCGTTCACCACGCCCTGGTAGAGCGGCAGCAGCCGCTCCCGGAAGGCCATGGGCACGCCCCGCCCGACGCGCCCCGACTCCAGGCGCCAGGAGGCGAGCGGCGCCAGGCCGTGGGCGTCGAGCACCTCCGCCAGCTCGTCCAGGTCGCAGGGCGGCAGCGGGCCGCCGGCGTCGAAGTCGGCGAGCAGGCGCAGGGCGTCGAGCAGCGGCGTGGTCGGCACGGGCAGGCCATACCGCGGCCCGCGGGGCCGCGCCAGCGCGTGTTATGCTCGACCCCCGGTACGCACCGTGAGCGAACCCTCCCCGACCCCTCCCGCCGGCCCCGCCGCTCCGCGGGCCGCGCCCGCCGGCGCCCCCGCGGCCTCCCCCGCGGGCGGCGGCACGCTGCGGCGCACGCTCTTCCGGATGCCGGCGCCGCGGACCACGCCGCGCCCCCCGCTGCGCGGCCTCCGGCGCCGGGTGCTCGGCCCGCTCTACCGGGCGCTGGCCCGCGCCCGGGGCGTCCCCGGCCTCGACTTCCACCGCCGGTCGATGGCGCTGGGGCGGCGGCTGCTCCGGGGCGGCCGCCTGGCCCGGCGCGAGGCCCGCCAGCTGGTCGACGCCCCCATGGACTCGGTCCGCTACTTCGAGTTCGGGACGCTCGCGGAGTTCCTGGCCGCCGGACCGGCGCCGGGG
>JAKAEO010000113.1 GCA_021818285.1 Myxococcales bacterium | reverse complement strand
GGCGGTCTCGAGGGTCTCGGCGAGCCGCTGGAGGAAGGCCTGCACCTCGGCCGGCCGCTCCACCCGCACCGACGCCGGCAGGTAGGACTCGGCGAAGGTGCGGACCAGCCGGTCCACCTCGCCGCCGCCGCCGGGGAGCGGGGCGGGCGCCGGCGGCGCCGCGGCCGGCGCGGCCTCGCGCGCGGCGGCCGGCAGCGCGCCCCCGGCCAGGTCGCGGAACTGGGGCTCGCCGGCGATGGCCCCGTACTTGCCGGCCAGCCGCCGCGCCGCCGCGCCGCGGCTGGCGGCGTCGAGCGGCGAGAGCAGCCGCTCCAGGTGGTCGCGCAGGTGCTCCCAGGTGCCCCGGTACTCGGCGTAGGCCAGGTCCAGGTCCATCGAGGCCGCCGCCAGGATGGGCTCGATCACCTCGTCGGCCACCTCCGGGAGCGGCGGGGGCGGGGGCGCGGCGGGGACCGGCGCCGGCGCCGCCGCCGGGAGCGGCAGGTCGGCGGCCCGCATCGCGAACATGGTGGCCGGCGCCGCCACCGCCGGCCGCTCCCCGGTGGAGCGGCGCGCGAAGGTGAGCCGCAGCCGCCCGATGACCACCTCGGTCCCCGGCTCGATGAGGATGGGGGCGTTGGTGGCCAGGCGCCGGCCGTCCACCAGGGAGCCGTTGGTGGAGCCCAGGTCGGCGTAGCGGCTCTCCCGATCGTCGAACTGCACCACCGCGTGCCAGGTGGAGACGAAGGGCTGCGCCAGGGGGAGGTCGTTGATCTCGCTGCGGCCGATCCGCACCGGCGAGCGGATGAAGGCGAACTGCGACCGCACCCCGGTGTCGAGGTCCTCGACGCTCACCACCAGGGGCATCATGCGCGGCGTCCCTCCGTCTCAGGCCTGCAGGTCGAGCGCGAGCCCGCCGTCGGCCGCCATGCCCACCGCCAGGCGGGTGGGCTTCTCGCCGGCGGTGAGCTTCTCCAGCAGCGCCCGGGAGAGGGCCGGCATCAGCGTCCCGCGCAGCACGTGGTCGACGTTGCGGGCGCCGGTCTCGGCCTCGGTGCAGCGCGCCACCAGCCCGTCGAGCAGCTCGGGCGCGAAGGTGGTGGCGATCTTGTGGCTCTCCCGCAGCCGGCGGGCCACCGCGCCGAGCTTCAGCTCGACGATCTCGCGCAGCACGTCGGAGGGCAGCGGGGCGAAGGGCACGATGGTCATCCGGGCGAGCAGCGCCGGCTTGAAGTGATTCGATAGCACGGGACGGATGGCCGCGGCCACGTCCTCCATCTTCGGCTTCTCGGGATCGTCGAAGGCCTGCATCACTAGGTCGGAGGCCAGGTTGCTGGTGAGGATCACCAGGGTGTTCTTGAAGTCGACCTCCCGCCCCTCGCCGTCGGTGAGCGCCCCCTTGTCGAACACCTGGTAGAAGAGGTTCATCACCTCCAGGTCGGCCTTCTCGCACTCGTCGAGCAGCACCACCGAGTAGGGGCGCTGGCGCACCGCCTCGGTGAGCAGCCCGCCCTCGCCGTAGCCGACGTAGCCGGGCGGCGAGCCGATGAGCCGCGAGACGGTGTGCTTCTCCTGGAACTCCGACATGTTGATGGTGGTCATGAAGCGCTCGCCGCCGTAGAGCAGGTCGGCCAGCGCGATGGCGGTCTCGGTCTTCCCCACGCCGGAGGGGCCGACGAAGAGCAGCACGCCCACCGGCGTGCCCGGGTTGCGGATGCCGGCCGAGGAGATGCGCACCACCTCGGCCACCGACCGCAGGGCGTCGGGCTGCCCCCGCACCCGCTCCCCCAGCCGCTTCTCCAGCTCCAGCACCGCCTGGAGCTGGTCGGAGCGCATCTTGGTCACCGGGACGCCGGTCCAGGCCGCCACCACCTGGGAGACGGCGTCGGCGTCCACGTCGGCCCAGACCAGCGGCTCCTCGCCGCGCACCCGGGCCAGCTCACCGGCGGCGGCGTCCACCGCCTCGCGGGTGGCGGCGCCCGACGCCAGGCCGGACCGGGCCGCCCGCAGCTTCTCCACCGCCGCCCGCTCCGCCTCGTAGCGCGCCGCCAGCGCCGCCTTGCGCTCCTGCGCCTCCCGGACGCGCTCCTCCACCCGGGCGACGGCCCCCTCCTCGGCCCGCTGCCCCTCGGCGACGTCGCGCTGCAGCGCGGCGCGCTCGCGCTCCAGGCCGGCCAGCTCCAGCTCCACCGCCACCAGCGCCTCGGGCCGGGTGGCCAGCGCCATCTTCACCCGGGCGGTGGCGGTGTCGAGCAGGTCCACCGCCTTGTCGGGGAGCTGCCGCCCCGAGAGGTAGCGGCGGGAGAGCTGCACCGCGGCGTTCACGGCGTCGTCGCGGATGGTGACGCCGTGCGCCTTCTCGTAGGTGGCCCGCAGGCCGCGCAGCATGAGCACCGCGTCGGCCTCGCCCGGCTCGTCCACCTTCACCGGCTGGAAGCGCCGCTCCAGCGCCGCGTCCTTCTCGAAGTACTTCTTGTACTCCGACCAGGTGGTGGCGGCGATGGTGCGCAGCTCGCCCCGCGCCAGCGCCGGCTTGAGCAGGTTGGCGGCGTCGCCGCCCCCGGCCGCGCCGCCGGCGCCGATCAGGGTGTGGGCCTCGTCGATGAAGAGGATCACCGGCCGCGGCGAGGCCTTCACCTCGGCGATCACCGCCTTGAGCCGGTTCTCGAACTCCCCCTTCACCCCGGCCCCGGCCTGGAGCAGCCCCAGGTCCAGCCCCAGCACGTCGGTGCCCTTCATGGCGTCGGGCACGTCGTCCTGGGCGATGGCCAGCGCCAGCCCCTCCACCAGCGCGGTCTTCCCCACGCCGGGCTCGCCGACGATGATGGGGTTGTTCTTCCGGCGGCGCGCCAGGATGTCGATCACCTGGCGGATCTCCCGGTGGCGCCCGAAGATGGGGTCGATCTTCCCCTCCCGCGCCCGGGCGGTGAAGTTCTGGCAGAAGCGGGCCAGCGCCTCGCCGCCGCCGGCCGCGGCGGCGCCGGGCGCGCCGGGCACCGCGGTGGGGGCGGCGTCGATGCTCTCCGGCGAGGGGGCCAGCACCACCTCCAGGTTGGCCTTCAGGTCGGCGAGCTTCAGCTCCTCCAGCTCCGGGTAGCTCTCGCCCAGGTAGCGGTCGGGCCGCGCCACCAGCTGCAGCAGCAGGTGGCCGGTGCGCAGGTTGACGGCGCCCAGCTCCACCGAGGCGAGCAGCCAGGCGTCCTCGATCCAGTTGAAGACGCTCTCGGAGATCACCGGGCGGCCGGCGTTGCCGGTCTTGAGCCGCTGCAGCTCCCGCTCCACCCGGGCGTGCAGCTTCTGCCGGTCCACCGCGGCCTCGTGGAGGATGCGGGCCACGTCCCCCTCCTCCGGCTCGAGGAGCTGCGCCAGCAGGTGCTCGACGACGATCTCGTGGACGCCGCTCCCGGCGGCGCGGCCCACCGCCGCCTCCAGGGCGCGGGTGGCGGTGGGGGTGAGCTTGCGGACCAGCGAGCGGGGTTCGACGCGCATGGTGCCCTCGGTGCGGCGGCGGCGCCCGTCAGGCGGGCGGGGGATCGACGCGGATGCGGGTCTCGGCGCTGCGGCCGCCGAGCCAGGAGTCCCGGCCCAGCCGGGAGCCGCGGCGCGCCGACAGCTCCAGGCGCGGCACGGCCTCGGGGCGCAGCCAGAGGACGACGTCGAAGTCGAGCGGCTCCACCACCAGGACCCGCACCGTCTCGGCGACGCGCCGCAGCGCCTCGCTCCCGTGGCCGAACCGGGCGAAGCCCTCCCGGGAGAGCGGGCCGATCACCACCCGGAACTTGCCGGCGCGGTCGAAGATGCGGCGGCCGAGCAGCAGGTCGGCGCCCAGGCGGGTGGCGCCGCGGCCGAGCCGGTTCAGCTGCGAGGCGGCGATCTCCACCCAGGCGCCGGCCAGCTCCTCGACGGCCACGCCCGCCCCCTCCAGCTCCTCCGCCACCGCGTCCTCGACGGCGGCCGCCAGCGCCGGCGCCGGCACCGCCCGCTCGGCGAGCAGCCCGGCCCAGCGCAGCAGCCGCCAGGAGGGCGCCCCGCCGCGCCCGGGCCCCTGCTCCCGGCCCAGCAGCGCCAGCACCCGCGCCGACCAGGCGTCGCCCCGGTCGGACCGGTAGCCGCCGGGCCAGTCGCCGCGCGCCTGCGCCCGGACGAAGAAGGAGATCATCCGGTGGTGGAAGAGGTCGAGGAAGTCGCGCTGCCGCGGCTGCTCCGGGTCCTCCTGCAGCACCTCCTCGGACAGGTACTGGGGCAGCGGGCTCACCGCGCCGGTCAGCCCCAGGAAGCTGGTGAGCACCTCCAGCACCGGCGGCCGCTCGGCGGCGAAGTCCTCGGGGTCGGGCGGCGCGACCACCTCCCGCACCCGGAGCGCGTCGGCGGCGTGGAAGGCGAGCGCGGGGTCGTGGCGGAAGCGGATCCGCTCGTCGCGGTGGGCGGTCGCCGTGCCCACCTGCGCGCCCTCGCCCAGCAGCCGCTCCAGGAGCAGGAGGAGCGGCCGGAACCCGGCGCGGCGCGCCTCCTCGACGCGGGCGTCGCGCGCCGCGGGGTCGAGGTCGGGGACGGCGGGCGGCGGGCTCTCCACCGGGGGCCTCCCTAGGCGAGGGGCCGGCCGCCGCTCCGGGCCGCGAAGGCGAACTCCCGGCGCGACGGCTCGAGCCGGACGGCGAGCTCGGTGAAGGAGTTCACCGACACCTGGTGGGCGAGCAGCTCGTCGAGGGCCGCGGCGAAGAGCCAGGCGTCCCCGACGCCGGCGAAGTGGCCCTCGTCCAGCTCCAGGGCGATCTGGGCGCCGCGCACCGGGGCCCCGCCCACCACCCGGCGGCCCGGGCTCTCGTGGACGGCGCGGATGCCCTCGACCCGCAGCCGGTTGGCGCGCCCCGCCTGCTCGTCGGAGAGCCCCTGGAAGTTGTAGAGGTCGAGCAGGCTCCGCAGCACCTCGGGGTCGCCCAGCGAGGCGCGGTTGGCGGCGAGGTGGGCGAGGAGCCGCCAGTGCAGCTCGCCCCCCAGCGGCGGCCGCACCGGCTTGGACACCGGGACGATGTTGCGGAAGCGGGCGATGGTCGGGGAGGAGGGGGTGGGCTGGCTGATCTCGCCGATGCGCAGCTGCGCCGGGAGGCCGCGGTTGGTGCAGGTGACGTCCAGCGACAGCGTCTCGGCCCCGGGCCCGGCCCCGCCGTCCACCGGCCGCAGCACCGAGATCCAGGTGTCGAGCCCCTGGTCCACCGGGGAGAGGGCGCGCCGCAGCCGGTAGTAGCGGGCCTCCCGGCCCTCCTTGCCGTGGCCGAAGCGGGAGAAGGGCTCGTAGGGGTGGCGCTCGCCCGGCCCCTCGGGGATGCCCAGCGCCGCCTCCACCGAGTGGATCTCGGCGTGCAGCGGCGGCAGCTCGGCGGCGCGCAGCAGGTGCTCCTCCCCCAGCGCCCGGAAGGAGACCGGATCGGCGGTGGTGCGGAAGAGGTTCACCACCGGCACGCAGTTGGCCTTCAGGGTCTCCTTGCCCACCCGGGCCGGCAGCTCCGGCGGGCGCTCGAAGCGGAAGGCGAGCTCCACCCGCTCCTCCGCCACCGCCGCCGCCGCCTGCAGGCCGCGCAGCTCGAAGAAGAGGAACTTCTGCGGCAGGGTGAAGAACTCCTGGAGGAGCCGGTACCCGGCCGGCGCCAGCCGCGGCCAGGGGAGGAGCGGCAGGGACGGGTCGAGGCCGGCCACCCGCACCGACGAGGCCGGCAGCGGGACGGCGCGGCCGCCGGGGGAGAGCCCCTTCACCTCCACGCCGCGCAGGTGGCGGGCCATCCAGAGGAGCAGGGTGGAGGCCAGCGGCAGCTCCCCGTGGACGAAGAGGCGGATCCCCTCCTCGGCGAAGAGCGCCGGCGCCGCCTGGGGCGGGACGTGGAGCTGCACCCGCAGCGTCGGCGTGGCGCCGATGGCCTGGTCCAGCGCCACCTCCTGGACGGTGACCGGGAGCAGGTCCAGGTCGGCGGTGGTGCGGAACTGGCAGGAGGTCCCGTCCACCGGCACCGAGGCCAGCTCGGTCTCGCGCGGGATCTTGAGCCGCGCCCGCAGCGCGCCGGGGATGGGCTGGAACTCGACGATGGAGCAGGCCGGCACGGTGCGCAGGTAGTGGGGCAGCAGCACCTCGGCGAGGTCGTGCGCCATCTCCGGGATGCCGTCCTCGATGCGCTCCCGCACCCGGGCGGCGAGGAACGCGAAGCCCTCCAGCAGCCGCTCCACGTCGGGGTCGCCGCCGCGCTCCGCCAGCATGCCGGCGGTGGTGGGGTTGGCCTGGGCGAAGGCCTTGCCCATCGACCGGAGGAAGGCCAGCTCTCCCTGGTAGAACTTGCTGAACATGCCCGCTAGCCGGCGACGTCGATGTGGCCGCCCGGTCGGACGGTGGTGGAGAGGCGCAGGGGGCGGACGCTCCGCCCGGCCGCCAGCTGCGCCTGGATCTCGAAGCGGAGCGTGAGGGCGTGCTCGTCCGGCAGGTGCCGCACCGCCACGTTCCGCAGCCGGGGCTCGAACTCCAGGATGGTGGCCCGGATCGACTTCGCCAGCGCCGGGATGGCCGCGGGGAACTCGCCGGCGACGTCGGAGAAGTCGAGCACCCCGAACTCCGGCACGGTCACGGCGTCGCCGCGCCGGGTGTTGAGCAGCACCCGGAGGTGGGCGACGACCGACGCCACCTCATCGGGCGGCGACGCGTCGCGCCCGGCGATCCGCGAGAGCAGCGCGCGTCCCATGCGAGGGGCCGGGGAGCGCGCGCCGGACGGGTCCCCCCCGGCGCGCGCCCACGCCTCGGGCGCTAGACGCCCGGGGCCTCCCAGTCGTCGGAGGCCATCTTCTTGTCGGTGAGGTTCTCCCACTCGATCTTCTGGAAGATGAAGCTGACCTCCTCCTCCATGGGGACCTTGGCGTGCTCCATCTCGTGCATGTTCAGCTGGCGGATGGTGGCGCTGGCGACGCGGGCGTTGGTGAGCTTGATGGTGTAGAATTGCTCCTCGACCCCCTTCGGGCTCGGCCTCCAGAACTTGAAGGTGACGTTGCTCAGGTTCTCGTTGGTGGTCATGGCCGCCCAGATCATCGGCGAGGCCTGGTCCATCTCCTTCACGATCTTGACGGCCTTGTAGCGCCGCTTGCCGGTGGGCAGCCCCGACTGGGCGTCGTGCGGCGCCTCGCAGCTGCTCTCGAAGGCGGTGCAGACCATCGCCCCCTCGCGCCCCTTCTGCTTGCAGTCCCCCTTGATGTCGCCCTGCTTCTGGCCCTTCATGTACGCGTAGAAGATGAGTGCCATGGCTCCTGCTCCTGGTACGGGATCGGTTGGTCCTGCGCTGCGGGTGCGAGTCTACGGCTGCGCGTCCTCCCGGCCTGTGAGGCCCATCACTCCTTGTCGAGCTTACCCACCAGGGACAGGGTGAAGGAGGCGCCCATGTACTTGAAGTGGGGCCGGACCTTGATGCTGCACCGGTACCACCCGGGCTGCCCCTCGACGTCCTCGACGCTGATCTGGGCCTGGCGCAGCGGCCGCTTGGAGCGGACATCGGCGCCCGGGTTCTCCATGTCCACCACGTACTGGCCGATCCAGCTGTTGAGCTCCGTCTCCAGCTGGGTGCGCTCCTTCCAGCTGCCGATCTGCTCGCGCTGGAGCACCTTGATGTAGTGGGCCAGCCTGGTCATGATGAACATGTACGGGAGCTGCGTCCCCAGGCGGAAGTTGGCCTCGGCGGCCTTCCCGTCGGCGGTGTTGCCGAAGGTCTTCGGCTTCTGCACCGAGTTGGCCGAGAAGAAGGCGGCGTTGTCCGACTCCTTGCGGAAGGTGAGGCCGATGAAGCCCTCCTCGGAGAGCTCGTACTCGCGCCGCTCGGTGAGCTGCACCTCGGTCGGCACCTTGGTCTGGATCTCCCCCATGGCCTCGTACTGGTGGAGCGGCAGGTTGTCGACGGCGCCGCCCGACTGCGGCCCGATGATGTTCGGGGCCCAGCGGTACTTGGCGAAGGAGTCGGCGATGCGGGTCACCAGGGCGTTGGAGGCGTTGCCCCAGAGGTAGCGGTCGTGGTGATCCACCACGTCCTCGGCGAAGTTGAAGGACTTCACCGGGACGGTCTTCTCGCCGTAGGGGAGCCGCAGCAGGAAGCGGGGCATCGCCAGGCCGATGTAGCGGGCGTCCTCGCTCTCCCGGAAGGAGTTCCAGCGGGCGTACTGCGGCCCCTCGAAGACGGACTTCAGGTCCTTGAGCGTCGGCAGGTTCTTGAAGCTGTCGTCCCCGAAGAACTGCGGGCCGGCGTTGCCCAGCACCGGGCAGTGGGCCATCGAGGCCACCGCCCCGACCTTGCGCAGCAGCTCGATGTCCTGTGGCCCCGGCGAGAAGGCGTAGTTCATGTTCATCACGCCGTAGGGCTTGCCGCCGAAGACGCCGTACTCGTTGGAGTAGGCGATGCGGTAGAAGCCGGACTTGGTGAGGTCGGGCGAGTCCTCCAGGTCGGACTGGAGGGTCTCCTTGTCCACCGAGAGCAGCTCGACCTTGATGTTCTCGCGGAAGTCGACGCGGTCGATGACGAAGCGCAGCGACCGCCAGGCCGCCTCCAGCTTCTGGACGTCGGGGTGGTGCAGGATCTCGTTCACCTGCGCCGAGAGCTTCCGGTCCAGCTCGGCGATCATGGCGTCCACGCCGGCCTTGTCCACCTTCTCCTTGGCCTTCTGCGGCGCCAGCATCTCGGCGATGAAGGCGGCGACGCCGCGCTTCGCGACCTCGTACCCCTCGTCGGCCGGCTTGATGCGGGTCTCGGCCAGGATGCTGTCGAGGAGCGAGCCGGCCTCCGCGGTCTGGGCCTGCGCCTCGGTCTTCTTTTCGGTCTCGGCCATGGGTCGGATCTCCCTCGGGCGGGGGCTACTCCTTCAGCCCCAGCTCCTGCATGAGCTTGGCGCGCGCGGCGTCGTCGCCGAGCATCGCCTGGATCTTCTTCCGGAAGGCGGGGATGTTCCCCAGCGGCCCCTTCAGCGCGGTGAGGGCCTGGCGCAGCTCCAGCAGCTTCTTCAGCTCCGGCACCTGGTTGACGATGCCCTCGGGGCCGAAGTCGTCGAGCTTCTTGAAGTCGAGCTTCACCGACAGCGAGGCGTCCTTCTCGCCCGAGAGCTTGTCGGGGACGGCGACGGTGGCCGAGAGGTTCTGCTTGGCCATCACCTCGCCGAAGTTGTCCTTGTCGACGTTGATGGGCTTGCGCTCCTCGAGCGGCGTGTCGTCCACCTTGCCGGTGTAGTCGCCGACCATGAGGACCTTCAGCGGCAGCTCCACCTCCTCCTGGGCGTCGCCGGTGGCCGACTTGTAGACGATGTTGACGCGCTCCTTGGGAGCGACCGACTGGTCCTTGTTACCCATTGTGCACCTCACTCCACGGTCTATTGGCGCCGTTCACGCCAGGCACGACATCATGGCCACACTTCGTGCGCCGATGCAGGGTCGAGACGACAGAGCCTCCGATGGGACGCCACCAGATCAAGGGACACCCCTCTGGGATCGTCGGCCAGGGCCCGCCCCGAGGCGATGAGCCCCCGCAGGCAGGCTGTGGCCAGCGCCGGCTCCCAGGCGTCGAGCCCCCGGGCCTGGGCCTCGCGGTCCAGCTCGGCGAAGGTGGCCTGGGCCAGCGCCTGCAGCCCCGCCGCCGCCAGGATGCGCCCGGTCTCCAGCCGGACCAGGAAGCGCTCCCGCTCCCCCGCCGCGGCGGCGGCACCCGCCCGGGTCTCGGCCAGCCCCGCCGCCACCTCCCCGCCCTCGAGGAGCTGCCGGGCGCGGCCGAGCCGCTCGGCGGCCGCCGCCCCCGGGGCGTCGCCCGGACCGCCGCCCGGCGCCGCGCCCACCACCTTCGCGAGCCAGGCCTGGGTCGCCGGGTCGGCGAGCGGCGAGCCGTCGTCGAAGGAGAGGCGCGCCAGGCCCGGGAGCCGCCCGAGCAGCGACCGCAGCTCGCCGGCCACCGCGTCGCGGGCCGGGGCGTAGCGCTCCCCGAGGGCGTCGAGGGCCTGCCAGGCGTGGCGCTGGGCGTCGAGCCAGAGCGGCGCGTCGGCCGCCGCCCCCTCCGCCGCCTCCCGCCAGGCCTCCCGGTCGGCGCCGGCCGCGGCCTCGTCCAGGGCGGCCCGCCCGCCCGGCGGCGGGATCATCGTCCTGCCCCCCTCGGACGCCGGCTCGGCGGTGAGCGGCAGCCAGCTGCCGACGCGCAGCAGCCGGTAGGCGAGCGGGTCGGCGGCGTCGGCCTGCCGCAGCGCCAGCGCCGCCTGGACGACGGCCGACCCGGCCGAGGAGAGGAAGCCGCCCACGTCCTCGCCGGCGGCGAAGGCCGGCGCCGCGGGCGCTGCGGCCGCGGGCGGCGCGGCCTGGGCGGCGGGG
>JAKAEO010000112.1 GCA_021818285.1 Myxococcales bacterium | reverse complement strand
GCCTTCACGTCCTCCTCGGGCGAGGCGCGCCCCTCCACCGCCAGGGCCTGCGACCAGCTCTCCGCCAGCCCCGGGACGGAGTTGCGCGCGAACTCGTGGTCGGCCAGCTCGTGCCGCTCGGCCGCCCGCACCAGGTCGCGGGAGACCCCGCCCTTCCGGGCGGCAGCGAGGATGTCGCCGACCTCCTTCAGCAGCGCCTCGCCGTCGGCCCCGCGCGGGAAGGCGGCGAGGGCCGAGCCGATCCCGGCGCCGGGCAGGCCGTTCAGCGAGAAGCCGGCGTAGAGCGCCTTCCCCTTCGGCACGAGCCCGTAGAGGCTTCCGCGCTGGCTGCTCAGGACGTCGCCCAGCACCTGCGCGGCCGCGTAGTCGGGGCTGTCCAGGCCCGGCATGCGGAAGGAGATCACCGCCAGGCCGTAGGGGAGGTCGGTGGGCAGGTGGAGCGTCTCCGGCTTCACGGGCTGCAGCCGGATGGTGGGGCGGGCGGGGAGGGCATGGGCGGGGATGGCGCCGAAGCGCGCCTCGACCCGCGCCAGGGCCTCCCGCGGGCGGACGTCGCCGGCCACGACCAGGATGGCGTCGTTGGGCGCGTACCAGGCGTCGTGGAAGGCCTTCAGCGCGGCGCCGGTGGTCTCGTCGAAGGAGGCCTTGGTCCCGAGCGCGTCGTGCGCGAAGGGCGTTCCGTGGAAGAGGGACTCGAGGAGCCTCGTGTAGAAGGTGTACTGGGGGTTGGAGAGGTCCTGCACCACCTCCTGCTCGATGGCGCCGCGCTCCTCGTCCCAGAGCGGCTCGGAGTCCAGGACGCCGCGCATCCGCAGGGCCTCGACGTGCAACGCCACGTCCAGGTCCTTCGCCGGGACGGTGAAGAAGTACTGCGTCACCGTCTGCTGCGTGTCGGCGTTGAACTGGCCCCCCATGGCCGCGATGACGTCGGCGAGCTGGTCCGCCGAGAGGCCCGGCGAGCCCCGGAACATCATGTGCTCCTGGGCGTGGGCCATCCCCGGAAAGCCCGCCGGCGCCTCGTTCGACCCGACGAGGTAGTTCAGCTCGGTGGTGACCACCGGCGCGAGCGGGTCGCGCACGATGACCACCCGGAGACCGTTCTCCAGGGTCGCCCGCAGCACGTTCGCCTCGACCGGCGCCGCGGCCGCGCCGGGTCCGGGGACGGCCGCAACCAGGCAGGTGATCAGCGTGGTCACGACGCCTGCGGCCGCGGTCCTCGCTCGCGTGAGCATGTGCCCCTCCGGGGCCGTCCGCCCCGGCGATCGCGTTCGCGTGCCCCGGGGCGCCGGCCACCGGGACAACCGGCGGGCGCGTGGACCTGTTCCGGCCGCGCGCCGCCCAGGGAGGGGGCTGGCTGACACTCCCAGTCACCTCCGCCCCGGGGCCGCGGGCCGGCATCGGTGGCGCCCGGCCCGGTGTCGCTCGAAGAAGAGGCATCTCCCGTTCCTCCGCCGCGGGCGGTACCATTCGCCACCATGTTCTGGCGCAAGCGCCCCTTCGACCGGACCGAGGTCCTGGCCGCGGCCGACCGGGCCCGCGCCCGCGGCCGCACCAAGAAGGCGATCGCCGGTTACCGGACGGTGCTCGAGACGGCTCCGGGGGACCTGGCGGTCCACGCGAAGATCGCGCCGCTCCTGGCGCGCACCGGGCAGCGGGAGGCCGCGCTCGCCAGCTTCCGGTTCGCCGCCGAGGGGCAGGAGGCCGCGGGCTTTCCCGACCGCGGCCTCTCGCTCATGGTCCAGGCGGCCGGCCTCTATCCGGAGGAGGCCCGCCTCTGGGAGGAGATCGCCCGCCTGCACCTCACGCGCGCCCGGCGCGCCGACGCGGTCGCGGCCCTGGTGGCCGGAGGGCGCCGCCTCTTCCACCTGCGCGCCCTGGCGGTCGGCGCCCAGGTGCTCCGGCGGGCCGTGGAGATCGAGCCCTGGCAGCCAGAGGCGACGACGCTCCTGGCCCGCGTCCTGGGGAAGAGCGGGAGGAAGGAGGAGGCGCTGGCCCTCCTGGACGGGCTCGACTCCCGGGTGGACGGCAAGATCCGGCGCCGCGCGCGCCGGGCCGCCTGGCTCATCTCGCCCTCCCTGCGCCGGACCTGGCGCTGGCTCGGGGCGGCGTTCGCGGGCTGAGCGCGCTCGATCCCTTCCCGCGGGGAGCCGATCGCCTGCCCGCCGGGTCACGACAGCCCGGCGATGCTCGCGGCGGCGCGGGCGGCCCCGTCGGTCTCGACCGCCCGATACCGCACCGGGCGCCGCAGCTCCTCGACCGGCGCCTCCGCGATCTGCTCCGGGCCCCCGGGGAGGTCGCGCCCGACCGGACCCGGCGCGGGGTCAGGTCAGCTCGCGCCCCGCCGCCGGGATCCGGGTCTCACCAGATGACGCAGCGATCCGCGTTGACCATCGGGCTGCCCGCGGGCACGTGGAAGGCCTCCTGGAAGGCCGGCATGTTCGCCACCGTGCCGTTCACGCGGTCCACCGCCGGCGGGTGCGGGTCGATGGTCACCAGCCGGCGCGCCTCCTCGGGCCGGACGTTCGACGCCCAGACGTGGGCCGCGCCGAGGAAGAACTGCTGGTCGGGGGTGAAGCCGCCGACGTCGCCCGCCGACCGGTAGGCGGGCGAGGCGTGGAAGGCGCGCCAGGCGAGCGTCAGGCCGCCGAGGTCGGCGGTGGCCTCGCCGGTCACCAGCTTGCCCTGCACGTGCAGGCCGCCGGCCACCGTGAAGCGCGAGAAACGGTCGGAGATGCAGGCGGTGGCGGCCTCGAACTTGGCGTAGTCGGCGGCGGTCCACCAGCCCGGCTCCGGCAGCAGGTCGCCGCTCCCGTCGAAGCGCGCGCCCTGGTCGTCGAAGCCGTGGGTGATCTCGTGGCCCATGACGAAGCCGATGGCGCCGTAGTTCACCGCCGCCGGCGCCGCGGGGTCGAAGAACGGCGGCTGGAGGATGCCGGCGGGGAAGTTGATGTCGTTCATCGACGGGTCGTAGTAGGCGTTCACGGTCTGGGGCGTCATCTGCCACTCGTCCCGGTCCACCGGCTTGCCGATCTTGGCGAGCTCGCGCCGCTGCAGGAACTCGTTGGCGCGCAGGACGTTCAGCACCCACGGGCCCCGGTCCACCCGCAGGGCCGAGTAGTCGCGCCACCGGTCCGGGTAGCCGATCCGCTCGTCCATCCGGTCGAGCTTGGCGAGGGCCGCGGTCCGGGTGGCCGGCGACATCCAGGCCAGGCCGGCGAGGTCCTCCTTCAGCGCGGCGCGGATGTCGTGGAGGATGCGCAGCACCGCCTCCCGGGAGGAGGGCGGGAACCTGCGCTCCACGTACAGCTTGCCGACGGCGAAGCCGAGCGCCTGGTCCTCGGCGCCCACCACCCGCTGCCAGCGCGGCAGCAGCTTCCGGGCGCCGGTCAGCGCCCGGGTCAGCCGGAAGGCCTCGTCGACGAAGGGCCGGGAGAGGTAGGGGGCGAAGGCGTGCAGGAGGTGCCAGCGCAGGTAGGTCCTCCAGGCGGCCAGGGGCACGGCGGAGAGGTCGGCGTTCATCGCCTTGAAGAAGTCCGGCATGGCGAGGTTGATGCTCGTGATCTCCGGGTGGCCGACGTCGGCGAAATAGGCCGCCCAGGAGAAGCCGGGCGTCACCCCCTCCAGCGCCTTCAGGTCCATCGGGTGGTAGACGTTCTCCGGCTTGCGCTGGTCGGCCCGCGGCATGGAGGCCCGGGCGAGGCGGGTCTCGACGTCCATCACCGTCCTCGCCTCGGCGGCGGCGGTGGCCCTGGCGTCGCCCAGCAGCGCGAACATCGCCGCCACGTGGCGGAGGTAGGCCTGGCGCACCTGCCGGAACTTCGCGCCCTGGCGCAGGTAGTAGTCGCGGTCGGGCAGGCCGAGGCCGCCCTGGGAGGCCGCGCCGATCACCCGGGTGCTGTCCTTGAAGTCCTGCATCTGCCCGAAGCCGAACGGCGCGTCCACGCCGATCTGCTGCAGGTGGGCGATCTCCTCGCGCAGGCCGGCCGGGTCGGCGACGGCGGCGATGCGCGCGAGCTCGGGCCGCAGCGGCTCCACGCCGGCGGCGTCGACGGCCTTCTCGTCCATGCCGCTCGCGTAGAAGTCGCCGACCTTCCGTGCGTCGCTGCCGGCGGGGGCGCGGCCGTCGCGGGCCGCCTCCTCCAGGATCCGGCGGATCGCCTCCTGGTTCCGGCGCTGGAGCACGCTGAAGGTGCCCCAGCGGGCGTAGGCCGGGGGGATCGGGTTCTGGCGCTGCCAGCCGCCGTTGGCGAAGGTGAAGAAGTCCCGCGCCGGGTCGGCCTTCCGGTCGAGCCAGCCGAGGTGCAGGCCGGGGGCCGGGGCGGGCGCGGCGGCGCGGGCGGCCGGCGGGAGCGCGCAGAGCGCGCAGAGGATCAGGGTTCTGCCAGGACGCATGGTGTCTCCCGGACGCGGGTGGGATCGCGGGCCCGTCCCCGGAGGCCGGGACGACCCGCCACCGCCGCCGGGTCCAGCCCCGGCGGGGGGCCCTCCGCCGCAGAACAAGCGGGCGAGGGAAACCGTTCCACCGCGCCGCGCCAGCGACCCTCGCGCCGCCGGCCCCCTCGACGGTCGCGAGCGCCTCGTTCGCCGCCTGGAAGGATCCGGCGGCCCCTCCCGAGCCGCCGGCTGGGCCCTTCCCGCAGCGATGTCGGGCGGGCGGCCGGACCCCCGCTGGGGGGAACCCGCCAACCCGAGCCGCCTCCCATGACAGTCACCCATGCCTCCTGCTGTCATGATTGGGGGGGCCTGCATGGGGGAGCGCACGCCGGGCGAGATCCTGGCTCCAGGCGGCCTGCGGGTCGAGGTCTTCGAGGAGCGTGGCCAGGAGTTCGCGATCCTGGAACTGCCGATACCCCGGGCGGTGTCCCCCCCAGCCCTTGCGCCGGCCGAGGCCGAGGTGCTGGCCTTGCTCCTCGGGGGGCTGTCCAACGCGGAAATCGCCCGGCAGCGGTCACGCTCGGAGCGGACGGTGGCTCACCAGGTGGAGGCCGTCTTCCGCAGGCTCGGGGTCGGCTCGCGGCTGGAGCTGTTCGCGCTCCTGGGCGGTCGGGGGGCACCATGAAGCTCGACTGTGTGCGCATCATTGAAGCCGGGTACGCATTCACCGAGAGCGAGCAGGCATGGCTCGCGGACCTTCTCGAGCCCTTCGAGCCGCTCTCGCAGGGGCTCGGCATCGTCGGGACCATCTGGGACTTCGACGGGCCCGACCCGGGTCCGCGGGTCTGGGCCGCCCGTGGAGCCAGTCCCGACCTGGTGCGGGCCTACCAGGAGAGAAGCAGCTACCTCTCGCGCGAACATCTCCCGGTGCTGCGTCGGATCATGACCCCGCGGCGCGGAGGCGCCTGCTGGTCGAGCAAGTTCCGGGCCCTGTTCCCGGAGGAAGTGGCCCGGCGCGCCGGCGCAGCCTTCGTGGGGACCGGGGCCGGCGACTCGCTGGGTGTCCTGTTCGCGGAGCCCGGCACCCCCACGGTGACGGTCAACCTGCCCTTTCCCGAGCGCCGGGAAGTCCCCCCGCGCACGATGCAGCAACTCGTCCGGGTGACGGCCCACCTGACCACCGCGCTGCGGCTCCGGGCACGCCTCCAGCGTGCAGCTGCGGACGCGGCCGAGGTCGAGGCGGTGCTCGAACCGGGCGGGAGGGTGCGCGACGCCACGGGGGCGGCCGAACCCGCGGCGGCCCGGGCCAGCCTCACCGAGGCGGTGCGAGCAGTGGAGCGGGCGCGGGGGCGGCTGCGCCGCACCGACCCCGAGGAAGCGCTGGCCATCTGGCGGGCGCTGTTCGACGGGCGCTGGTCGATCATCGAGCGCACCGAGTCCGACGGAAAGCGGTTCCTCCTGGCCCGCCGCAACGCGCCCGGCTTCCGCGACCCCAAGGCCCTCGCGCCCGGCGAGCGGGACGTGCTCGTCTACGCGGTTCGCGGCCTCTCCAACAAGTACATCGGCTACCTCCTCGGGGTGGCGACCAGCACCGTGGCCACCCGGCTCGCCACGGGCCTGCACAAGCTCGGCCTTCCCACGCGCCGCGAGGCCATCGCCCTGCTGGGCGGTGATCCGCCGTCTCCCGCGGCGGCCGGGCCTCTTGCCCGCGCGTAGCCAATCGCCCGGCTCCTTGCCCATGGCGCCGCTCCGCGCCCCGCGCGTACCGTGGTGGCGAACACCGGGGATCGGGCGGTGCACCGCCGCCCGGTTCTCGCCACACAAGGGAGGAAGCATGCGTACGACGATCCTGATCCTGGCCGCCCTCGCCTGCGAGGGCGCGCGCGCCTCGGACGAGGCCATTCCCCGTGAGGGAACGAACTCGGCGACGACCATGGGGAACGTCACCATGAAGGCCCTGCCCCTGGGCCCGGGGCGGGTGCAGCTCACCTGGGAATTCCTGGGCGTGACCACGACCGACGATGGGAAGGGTGTGACGCACAACGCCTCGGTCCGTTGCTTCGGCGCCGCGCAGGGCCTGAGGGACGCCTACCTGAGCTACGAGAACGGCTGCGTCCTCACGCGGCCCGACGGCGATCAGATCTACATCATCGAGACCGCCGCCAAGACGCCCAGCGGAACGAAGGGAACCTCCACGTTCGTGGGAGGGACCGGCAAGATGGCGGGAATCACCGGCACGAGCGAGTGGGTCCGCTACTGGGTCCGCCCGGCCGTGGACGGCACCATCCAGACGGTGACGCGATCGAAGATCAGCTACAAGCTGCCTTGATCCGGGGAGGGCGGGTTCGCCTCTGCGGCGGGCTCGCCTGCTTCGCCGCGCAGCGCTCTCGACGCGCCACGCTGCGTCGACCGGCTCGCGCCGGGCGCGGGCGGAACTGGCAGCGATTCGCCGGAATTCGAAACCGTAAGCGACACGTTTGGTATCCCCTTGGTATCCGCGTCCCCGGCACCAAAGAGAGAGGCCGGGACCCCACCGGTTTCCCGTGAAGTCCCGGCCTCGTTACTGGCGGGGTGTAGGGGACTCGAACCCCTGGCCTCCGGCGTGACAGGCCGGCGTTATAACCGACTTAACTAACACCCCAAGTCGTGCGTCGAAGCGTTGGGCGGAGCAGGTCTCGAACCTGCGACCCTCGCCTTGTAAGGGCGATGCTCTACCGCTGAGCTATCCGCCCAGAAGGCCTAGAGCACGCGGTTTCTAGCCGCTCCCCGCTCCCCTGTCAACGTCGGGTCCGGCGCCGCCGGGGCGGCCCGCGGAGGGCCTTCCGCCGGCCCGAAAGGGCCCGGGGATCGCGATCGGCGCCGCGCTCCTCGACCCGTCCCCGGCGGGCGGCTAGGCTCTCGGCGATGGAGATCGTCCCGCTCCTCCAGCGGCTCATCGCCCTGGACTCGACCTCGACCCGCCCCAACCGGCCGGTGGTGGACCTCCTCGAGGAGGTGGTCCGGCCCCTCGGCTTCGAGACCCGCCGCCAGACCTGGCTCGACGAGGAGGGGATCGAGAAGGAGAACCTGGTCTGCCGCCGCGGCCCGGACGCCCCCGAGGGGCTCGCCCTGCTCGGCCACACCGACTGCGTCCCCTACGATCCGGCCTGGAGCGAGGCGCTCGCCGGCACGGTGCGGGAGGGGAAGGTCTTCGGCCGCGGCGCCTGCGACACCAAGGGCTTCATCGCCTGCGCCGTCGCCGCCGCGGCGGCCGCCGGGCGCGCCCCGGCCCGGCCGCTGCTCCTGCTCTTCACCGCCGACGAGGAGGCCGGCTGCTGGGGCGCGAAGAGGCTCCTCGAGGAGGGCCGGGTGCGGCCCCGCTTCGCCATCGACGGCGAGCCCACCTCCCTCGTCCCCATCCGCGCGCACAAGGGGTACGCCGCGGTGGACGTGGAGCTCTCGGGCCTGGAGGGCCATTCCTCCTACCCGGAGCTGGGCGCCTCGGCGATCCACGCCGCCGCCCGGCTGGTCGCCGACCTCACCGGCCGGGTCCAGGCCGAGCTGGCGCAGCTCCGCGACCCGCTCTTCGCGCCGCCCCACACCACCTACAACGTGGGGATGGTCGAGGGCGGCAAGGCGCGCAACATCATCGCCGGCCGCTGCCGCTTCACGCTGGAGTGGCGCCCCATCCCCGACCAGGACCCGCGCCTCGGCCTGCGGCTCTTCGAGGAGGCGGCGGCGCGGGTGGAGGCGGAGAGCGGCGGCCGCATCAAGGTGGCCCACACCCCCATGCGGCTCGACGGCGCGGCGGTGACGCCGGCCGGCGCCGAGATCGTCCGCTTCCTGGAGGAGGAGACCGGCAACGCCTCGCGCAGCGTGCCCTACGGCACCGAGCTGCCGGAGCTCGCGGCCATGGGGGCCGAGGGCTGCGTCTTCGGACCCGGCGACATCCGGGTGGCCCACCGCACCGGCGAGCACGTCGAGATCCGCGAGCTGGAGCGCTGCGCCGCGGTGCTGGGCCGGGCCATCGCCCGCTTCTGCGGCTGAGCCGGGCCCGGGCCGCCCGCCGGCCCGCCGCCGGGTCGCCCCGCGCGCTCGCCGCGCGCCCCCGCCGGCCCTGCGCTATATTCCGCCGATGGCGCTGCGCTTCTCCAAGTACCACGGGCTCGGGAACGACTTCGTCGTCGTCGAGGGGCCGCTCATGGACGCGGCGCGCGCCCGCCGGATCTGCGACCGGCACCGCGGCGTCGGGGCCGACGGCGTCCTCACCGTGCTCCCGCCCCGCGCCGGCGGCGCCGCCTACATGCACATCTACAACTCCGACGGCTCGGTGGCGGCGATGTGCGGCAACGGCGTCCGCTGCGTGGCCCGCTGGCTCGCCGAGCGGCGCGGGCTCGACGGCGAGCTCACCATCGAGACCGACGCCGGGCCGCGCCGCTGCACCGTCCACCGCGGCGCCGGCGGCGAGGTGGAGGCGGTCTCGGTGGAGATGGGGCCGGCCCGCCTCGAGGGGGAGCAGGACTTCGGCATCGGCGGCGAGCGGCTCCACGCCGTCCGGGTGTCGATGGGCAACCCGCACGCCGTCTTCTTCGACCGGGCCACGGCCGAGCGGGCCGCGGAGGTGGGACCGACGGTCGAGGCCGCGGTGCCGGGCGGCGTGAACGCCGGCTTCGCCGAGGCCCGCGCCGGCGGGATCGACCTGGTGGTCTGGGAGCGCGGGGCCGGGCTCACCGAGGCCTGCGGCACCGGCGCCTGCGCCGCGGCGGTGGCGGCGGTGCGGACCGGGCGGGTCGCGGCGGGGGGGCCGCTGGAGGTCCGGCTCCCCGGCGGGCCGCTGCAGATCACCGTCGCCCCCGACCTGGGGCGGGTGACGATGCGCGGTCCGGCGACCCGGGTCTTCGAGGGCGAGGCCGATCTCTAGCGAGAGCCGCATGGGGGCGGGCGAGCCCGCGGCCGGCGCGGGTGGGGGTCCGCTCGACGCGGCCCTGGCCCGGCGCGCGCTCCGGCTGGTCGCCGCCCTCGACGGCGAGGCGCTGCAGGAGGCCCTGCTCCGGGAGCTGGCCGAGCTCGCCGACGCCCAGGGCGCGGCGCTCTGGGTCGCCGGCGACGACGGCCGGCTGGCGCTGCGCGCCTGGCGGGGGCTGGTGGACCGCGCCGCGCTGCCGGCGCGGCTCGATCCGCGGGGGCCGGAGCTGGCGGCGCGGCTCGCCGCCGGCCTCCCCTACGAGCCGGCCGGCGCCGCCCCGGGGGAGTCGCTCCACCTGCCGCTGCTCGCCGAAGGCGAGCCGGAGGGGCTCCTGCTCCTCGCCGACCGCGCCCGCGGCCCCTTCGGGGAGGAGGAGCGGGCCGCCGCCGCGGCGCTCGGCCGCTTCGCGGCGGTGGCGCTGCGCAACGCCCGGCGCCACGCGGCGCTGGAGCGGGTCGGGCTCCGGGACCGGGAGAGCGGCGCCTACAACCTCTCCTACTTCGTCGACTACGCCGGCAAGGAGTTCTACAAGTCGCGCCGCTACGGGCGGGCCTTCTCGCTCGCGGTCCTCGCCGTCGAGGGGGCGGCGCGGCTGCGGCGGGAGGCGGGAGGGGAGGCCTTCCGCGCCGCGACCCGGGGGCTGGTGGCGGCGGTGGGACGCGCCGCCCGCGACGCCGACCTCGTCGCCAAGGTCTCCGACGCCGAGTACTACGTGCTCCTGCCCGAGACCGACCACTTCGGGGCGCGGATGTTCGGCCGGCGGGCCGCCGAGGAGGCGCGGCGCGAGCCGGCGCTGCGGGCCCTCTCGGCGGAGGGGGCGCCGGCCCTCTCGCTCGGCGCCGCCACCTTCCCGCGCGACGGCGAGGACTTCGACGAGCTGATCCACGCGGCCCGCGTCCGCCAGGAGGAGGAGCGCCGCTCGCCGGCGCGGCGCCTGCCGCTCGACGCGCTCGGCCCCTCCGCCTTCTGGGAGCTCGCCGACCTGCTCCTCGGCGAGGGCGGGCCGGTGCCCGACGGGGCCGGCTCGGCGCGGCGGTCCGCCGAC
>JAKAEO010000111.1 GCA_021818285.1 Myxococcales bacterium | reverse complement strand
GGCGGAGACGCTGCCGAACGGCCTGCGGCTGCGGGTCCTCGAGGACCGCGCCGCCCCCACGGTGAGCTACTACACCTTCTTCCAGGTGGGCTCCCGCAACGAGCGGCCCGGCCTCACCGGCATCAGCCACCTCTTCGAGCACATGATGTTCAACGGGGCGGCGCGGTACGGCCCCAAGGAGTTCGACCGGGTCCTGGAGTCGAAGGGCGGCCACTCCAACGCCTACACCTCCAACGACGTCACCGCCTACTACGAGGACTTCTCCGCCGAGGCGCTGGCCACGGTGGTGGACCTGGAGTCGGACCGGATGCGCTCCCTGGCGCTGACCCCGGCGACGCTGGAGCAGGAGCGGCAGGTGGTGAAGGAGGAGCGGCGGCTCCGCAGCGAGAACTCCATCTTCGGCCTGCTGGAGGAGCAGCTGGAGGCGCTGGCCTTCCAGGCCCACCCCTACCGCTGGCCGGTCATCGGCTGGATGGAGGACATCGAGCGCATCTCCCGCGAGGACTGCCTGGCCTGGTTCCGCGTCTACTACGCCCCCTCCAACGCCGCGGTGTACGTCGTCGGCGACGTGGACGCGGCGGAGACCCTGGCGGCGCTGCGGGCGGCCTACGGCGACATCCCGGCGGGCCCGCCGGCGCCCCCGGTGCCGGCCGGCGAGCCGCCCCAGCGGGGCGAGCGCCGCGCGGTGGTCCGCTACCCGGCGCAGGCCCCGGCGCTGGTGGCCGGCTGGCGGGCCCCGGCGGCGCGCAGCGCCGACGCCCCGGCGCTGGACGTCCTGCAGGCGGCCCTCTCCATGGGGGAGTCGTCCCGGCTCCGGCGCAAGCTGGTGGAGGAGGGGGAGCTGGCGGTGAGCGTGCACGTGAGCTACGGCTGGCGCATCGACCCCGGCCTGTTCACCGTCTTCGCCGAGCTGGCGCCCGGGGTGCGTCCGGAGCGGGCCGAGGCGGCGCTCTTCCGGGAGCTCGGGCGGGTGGCGGAGGGGGGGATCTCGGCGGAGGAGCTGGCCCGCGCGCGACGGCTCCTGCGCAGCGGGGTGCTGCACGAGCTGGCCACCCACGCCGGCGTGGCGCACGCGCTCGGCCAGGCCGAGGCGCTCATGGGCGACTGGCGGGAGGCCGGCCGGTCGCTCACCCAGTACGCCGCGGTGACCCGGGCCGACGTCCGGCGCGTGGCCCGCGAGTGGCTCGACCCCGGGAAGCGGAACGTGGTCCGGCTCGAGCCCCGGGGACCGGAGCGGGCCGCGTGAGGCCCATCCCCTTCCCGGAGCTGGTGGAGGAGCGCCTGCCGGGCGGCGCCACCGCCGTGGTCGCCCGCCGGCCCGGGGTCCCGCTGGTGGCGCTGCGCCTGCTCGTGGACGCGGGCTCGGCGCTGGACCCGCCGGGCCGCCACGGGGTGGCGCACCTGGTGGCGCAGGCGGCGCGGCGGGGCACCCGGCGCCGCCGGGGCCGGCAGCTCGACGAGCTCGTCGAGTCGCTGGGCTCGGAGATGGGCGCGGCCTGCGACGAGGACGCGAGCTACTTCGGCCTCTCGGCGCCCGCCGATGCACTGCCGCGGCTGCTCGAGGTGGTGGTCGAGATCGCCACCGAGCCCTCCTTCCCGGCCGCCGAGGTGGCGCGGCTCAAGCGGCGCGACCGGGCGGGGCTCGCCCACCTCCTGGACGAGCCGGGGGCGGTGGCCGAGCGGGCGCTGCTGCGCGCGGTCTACCGCGACCACCCCTACGCCCACCCGCCCGACGGCACCGCCGCCCAGCTGGGCCGCCTCCGGCGAGCCGATCTCGCGGCCTTCCACCGGCGCTGGTACGTGCCGCCGAACGCCACCCTGGTGGTGGTCGGGGACGTCGAGCCCGGGACGGTCCTCGCCCTGGCGCGGCGCCGCCTGGGGCGCTGGCGGGCGCCCGGCGGGGCGGGGGCGCCGCCCCCGGTGCCGGCTCCGCCGCCGACGCCTCGCGCGGTGCTGGTGGTGGACAAGCCGGACCTCACCCAGACCCAGATCCGCATCGGCGGCGTCGCCCTGCCGCGCCGCACCCCGGCCTACTTCGCCGCGGCGGTGACCAACGCCGCCTTCGGCGGCGGCTTCACCTCCCGGCTGGTGGAGGCCATCCGCGTGAACCGCGGCCTCTCCTACGGCGTGCGCAGCCGCTTCTCCATGAGCCGGGCCGGCGGCCTCTTCTTCATCGCCTCCTTCACCAAGAACGAGACGGCGGCCGACCTGGTCCAGGTGGCGCTGGAGGAGGCGGCGCGCTTCGCGGAGGAGGGCCCCACCGCCGAGGAGCTGGAGCGCGCCCGGTCCTGGCTCTCCGGGCTCTTCCCGCTGTCGCTGGAGACCCACGAGCAGGTGGCGGAGCGCATCGCCGAGCTGCGGCTCTTCGGGCTGTCGCGGGAGGAGGTCACCGGCTACCGGGAGCGGATCGGGGCGGTGACGGCCGAGGAGTGCCGGGCGGTGGCCCGGGCGCACTTCCCGCTGGGGACCGGGGCGGTGGTGGCCGTGGGACCGGCCCGCACGCTGGCCCGGGCGCTGGAGCGCTTCGGCCCGGTGACGGTGCTGCCGGCGCGGCGCCTGGTCTAGGGGTGCTGGAGATCCTGCACGAGGACGCGGCGCTCCTGGCGGTGGCCAAGCCGCCGGGGCGCCTGGTCATCCCGGGCAGGGGCACGGCGGAGCGGACGATCCAGGCCGAGCTGGAGGAGGGCTTCGGGCGCCTCTGGGTGGTCCACCGGCTCGACCGCGGCACCAGCGGCGTGCTCCTCCTCGCCCGGAGCGCCGCGGCCCACCGCGCCGTGAACCTGGCGTTCGACCGGCGCGAGGTCGGCAAGCGCTACCTGGCCTTCGTCCGGGGCGCGCTCCCGGACGTCCTGCGGGTGGAGGCCGCGCTGGCGCCGGCGCGCAAGGGGAGGGTTCGGGTGGCCCGGCCCGGCGAGCCCCGGGCCAAGGAGGCGGCGACGGCCTTCCGGGTGCGGGAGCGCTTCGCCCGGGCCGAGGTCACGGCGCTGGTGGAGGCCACGCCGGAGACAGGCAGGACCCACCAGATCCGGGTCCACCTCGCCCACGCCGGCGCGCCGCTCTGCCTCGACCCCGACTACGGCCCGCGCCAGCCGCTCCGGGACGCAACGGGCGCGACGCTGCTCGACCGGACGCCGCTCCACGCGGCGGCGCTGGAGCTGGACCACCCCGTCACCGGCGCGCGGCTGCGCCTGGAGGCGCCGCTGCCGGACGACCTCCTGAGGCTCCTCGACTGGGCGCGGGGGGCCGGCTAGCGGCGCGCGTGCACCAGGATCTTCACGTCGCTGCGGAAGGTGACCTCCACCTTGCCGCCGCCCTTCACGTCGGAGATGAAGCCGAGCCCGAAGGTCGGGTGCTCGATGACCTGGTCGAGGGCGAAGGTGGAGCGCGGGTCGTACTTCACCGCCAGGGCCACCGACTTGCCCCGGAGCATCTCGTCGAAGCCCATCGCCGGCGCCTTGCGGTCGCGGGCGCCGGCCGCCTTCTTCCGGGCCTTGGGCGCGCCCTTCTCCGGCGGGCGCCAGGTGTGGACCGCGTGGCACGTGTTGCACTCCACCCGGGCCGGGCGGGGGCCCACCATCGCGTGGATGGTGTGCGCCAGGATCAGGTTGCACTTGCTGCAGAACGAATCGACCTCTCCGCCGGCCTTGAGCATGGGTCACGCATCATAGCGGATCGCGCTCCGCGGCGCCGGGCCGCCCCGGGCGAGCGCCGCCCCGGGGCGCCGGGGCGCGTTCCTTGACCCCCGGCGGCTTCCCTGCGACCTTCCGCCGGGTGAGGCGGATCCGCGACGCCATCGAGGACTTCGGGGAGATGCTGTTCTTCGCCCTGGACACGCTGCGCTGGGCGGTCCGGCCCCCGTTCCGCCCCGAGCTGATCCTGGTCCAGATGGCGGCCATCGGCGTCGGGTCGGTCTTCATCGTCACCACCACCTCCTTCTTCACCGGGGTGGTGCTGGCGCTGCAGGCCAACTACGCCATGCGGCAGCTCGGCGCCGAGGGGTACGTGGGCGGCTCGGTGGCCATCAGCCTGGCCCGCGAGCTGGCGCCGGTGCTCACCGCGCTCTTCGTCATCGGCCGCTCCGGGAGCGCCATCTCCACCGAGATCGGCACCATGCGGGTCACCGAGCAGATCGACGCCATGGAGACCATGGCGGTGAACCCGGTGCAGTACCTGGTGGTGCCGCGGCTCCTCGCCTCCCTGGCGATGTTCCCGCTGCTCACCATGGTCTTCGACGCCCTGGGCTACGCCGGCGCCTACCTGATGGGCATCTACGTGGCCCGCATCCCCGAGGGGCCGTTCCTGGAGCACACCCGGACCCTGGTGGACCCCAAGGACATCTTCCACGGCATCTTCAAGTCGCTGATCTTCGGCGCGGTGGTGGCCGTCATCACCTGCTGGCGCGGCTACTCGGCCAGCGGCGGGTCCAAGGGCGTCGGCGAGAGCACCACGCGGGCGGTGGTGGCCAGCTCCATCGCCATCCTGCTCGTGGACGTCGGCTTCGTGCTGGTGACGGTGGGATCGGGCAAGTGAGGCGCGCGTGATCCGGGTGGTCGACCTCCACAAGGCCTTCGGGGCCAACCAGGTGCTGCGCGGCATCGACCTGGAGGTGGAGAAGGGCACCACCTGCGTGATCCTCGGCGGATCGGGCTCCGGCAAGACGGTGCTGATGAAGCACGTCATCGGCCTGCTCAAGCCCGACCGGGGGACGGTGTTCGTGAACGACGTCGAGATGCCGAAGCTCGAGGGGCTGGCGCTCACCGAGGCCCGGCGGATGTTCGGCATGGTCTTCCAGAAGTCGGCGCTCTTCGACTCGATGACGGTGCTGGAGAACGTCGCCTTCCCGCTGCACGAGAAGGACCGGAGCATCTCCGGCAAGGAGCTGCGCCGGCGCGTCGTGGAGAAGCTCGAGGTGGTGGACCTGGCGGAGAGCATCCTGCCGCGCTACCCGTCCGAGCTCTCCGGGGGCATGCAGAAGCGGGTGGCCCTGGCCCGGGCCCTGATCCACGATCCGCCCGTGGTGCTCTACGACGAGCCGACGACGGGCCTGGATCCCATCACCACCGAGTACGTGGACGACATGATCGTCGGCGCCAAGCAGCGGCTGGGCGTCACCAGCATGGTCATCAGCCACGACATCGCCAGCTCGTTCAAGGTGGCCGACAAGCTGGCCGTCCTGTACGATGGCCAGATCGCGGCGCAGGGAACCCCCGAGGAGGTCCGGCGGAGCCAGCACCCCCACGTGAAGAAGTTCCTCTCGCTCTGGTTCGAGAAGCAGTAGCGACCGATGGCCAAGCCGCTCCTCAACAAGGCGTTCACCGTCGGGCTGCTGGCCGCCGCGGCCGCGGTGGCCTTCATCATCGCCTTCACCTTCTTCCAGAAGGGCGGCTACTCGGAGCGGGACAGCTACACGATCTTCGCCTTCTTCGGCGACGCCACCGGCCTCACCTGGAAGAGCCGGGTGCAGATCGCCGGCATCCAGGTGGGCGAGGTCGAGGGGATCAGCCTCCAGGGCCAGCGGGCGCGGCTGCAGCTCCGCATCCGGAAGGACATCGACTTCCGCGCCGACGGCTGCCTCACCAAGCGCTTCCCCTCGGCGCTGCTGCCCGACGCCCTGCTCGACGCCGTCCCCGGCTCGCTCCGCGCCCCGTCGCTGCGCGACCTCCCCGCGGAGCAGCGGGAGGTGAAGTGCGTGGACGAGGGGGTGAGCGTCGCCAAGCTGATGGGCTCCCTGGAGAAGATCTCCAACGACATCTCGGCGGTCACCGGGGAGCTGGCGGGCACGATGCGCGGCGAGAAGGGCTCGATCCGCGACATCATCGAGAACCTGGCCCGGATCACCGCCAACCTCGACCGGACCGTGGCCGAGAGCCAGGGCAAGGTCCGCGCCATCCTCGACAGCACCGAGTCGCTCACCGGGACGCTCGCCGACGTCACCGCCAGGGACAAGGAGCGCTACCACGCCATCGCCAAGAACGTGGAGGAGGCCAGCGCCCGGCTCAACGAGGTGCTGGCCAGCCTGCAGGACAAGGGGGAGCTCAAGGGCGCGGTGGCCGAGGCCCGCGCGGCGCTGGAGAAGCTCAACGCCAGCCTGGAGGACGTGAAGAAGACCACCGCGGCCATCGCCGAGGGCAAGGGCGTGGCCGGGAAGCTGCTCACCGACGAGCGGCTCGGCAACAAGGTCGGCAACGCCCTCGAGGGCCTCTCCAACTACGTGGACCGGCTGGTGAAGCTGCAGCTCCAGGTGGACCTGCGCTCGGAGTGGCTGCTCTCGCAGCGCGGCGCCAAGGCCTACTTCGGGCTGAGGCTGCTGCCGCGCCCCGACAAGTACTACATCTTCGAGCTGGTGAACGACCCGCGCGGCGGATCCACCCAGACCGTGGAGGTCGACAGCACCCAGGTGAACAACGGCCCGGTCACCACCACCACCACCACCAAGCAGATCTACGACAACCGGCTGTTCTTCTCCCTCGAGTTCGCCAAGCGCTACGGCCCGACCACCTTCCGGGTGGGGATCATCGAGAGCTCGGGCGGCGTCGGGGCCGACCTGCACCTCCTCGACGACTCGCTGAAGATCTCCTTCAACCTCTACCAGTTCTCGCGGCCGCAGACCGACTGGGCTCGCGCCAAGCTCTGGGCCGACTACCACTTCCTGCGCTACTTCTACGTCACCGCCGGGGCCGACGACATCCTCACCACCTGGCGGAGCGGCCGTTATCCCGGCGGTCCCCGCTTCTCGGTGGGGCGGGACGTCTTCTTCGGGGGCGGCGTCACCTTCACGGACGAGGACCTGAAGACCCTGCTCTCCATCGGCGGCAGCGCCATCGGCGGTGCCACCAGCTCCAGCGGCGGCGGCGGCCGGTAGCGGAGCGCCCGGGGCTCACGGGGAGGGGATCCTGCCCAGCGCCCGCAGAAGCTGGGCGCGCGCCGTGGACAGGTTGTACTCCGCCTGGACCGACTGGGCGCCGGCGGCGGTCAGCGCCACCTGCGAGTCCCCCAGCTCGATGACGCTGCCGGCGCCGGCCTGGTAGCGCCCCTCGGCGAGCCGCAGCCGCTCCCGGGCGTTCACCAGGGCCTCGCCGGCGGCGCCGCGGGCGACCTTGGCCGCCCGCACCGCCAGCCGGGCCTGCTCGACGTCGAGCCGCACCTGCTGCCGGAGCCCGGCCAGCTGGCTGTCGGCCGACGTCACGTTGGCGCGGGCCTCCTCGACCTGCGCGCCGGTCAAGCCGCCCTGGAAGAGGTTCCAGTTCAGGGTGGCGGTGGCGCTCCAGTTCCAGGCGGCCCCGGCGAGCGGGAGCGCGCCGTCGTTCCGGACCGCGCCGGTCACGCCCAGGGACGGCAGGTAGCCGCCCTGGACGGCGGAGAGGGTCGCCTCCAGGGAGCGGCGCTGCTGCTCCAGCGCGGCCACGTCGGGGCGGGCGCGGAGCGCCTCCGGGAGCAGCTCGTCGGTGGTGCCGTCCTCCCCCTCGACCGGGGGCAGGGTGTCGTCGGCGACGTCGTAGTCGGTGGAGCGCTCCACCCCCATGGCCAGGTTCAGCTGCGCCTTGGCGGTGTCGTAGCCGTTCTCGGCGTTGATCAGCTGGACCTGGGCGTTGGCCCGGTCGGTGCGGGCCTGGGCCAGGTCGATGGCCGGGTTCCGGCCCACGTCCACGAAGCCCTGGATCTGGCGCAGGTGGGCCTCCTGGTTGGCGAGCGTCTCGCGCGCGACCTTCACCAGATCGTGCGCGGCGCGGGCCGCGAAGAAGGCGCTCCGGGCCCCCAGGACCGCCTGGAGCAGCGCGGCGCGCTCGCTCCAGCGCTGGGCCTCGGCGCTGGCGCGGGCGGCCTGCCACCGGCCGCTGGTCTGGCCGAAGTCCCAGAGCAGCTGCGAGGCCGAGGCGCCGAGGCTCAGCGTCTCGTCCCGCGTCCCCGCCAGCGGCAAGTAGCCGCTGCGCACGTTGGTGGTGGAGCGGGTGTAGGCGGCGCTGGCGCCGAGCTGGGGGAAGAGCGCGGAGCGGGCCTCGGCGGCGCGGGCGGTCGCCGCCAGCGTCCCGGCCCGGGCCTGCCGGAGCTGCGGCTGGTTCTCGCGCGCCAGGCGGACGGCGTCGGAGAGCGTGAGGAGCTCGCGGGCCGGGGCGGCGGGAGGGGGCGCCGCCGGGGCCTGCTGGGCGGCCCCGGGGCGGGGGGCGAGGAGGGCCAGGGCCGCGAGCGCGGCCAGCGGAAGGCGGCTCATTCGAACCTCAGGGCGGTGATGGGGTCGAGCCGGGAGGCGCGGTGCGCGGGGTAGAAGCCGAAGCCGACCCCCACCAGGCCGCTGAATCCCACCGCGATGAAGATGACGTCGGGGCGGTAGAGCACCTGCCAGCCGAAGCTCGAGGCCATCCACCGCGCCGCCCCCAGCCCCAGCCCGACGCCGATGAGGCCGCCGGCCACGGCCAGGGCCAGCGCCTCGACCAGGAACTGCAGCCGGATGTCCCCGGGCTTGGCCCCGACCGCCATGCGCAGCCCGATCTCGCGGGTCCGCTCGGTGACCGAGACCAGCATGATGTTCATGATGCCGATGCCCCCCACCAGCAGCGAGACCGCGGCGATGGCGGCGAGCAGGGTGGTCAGGGTGCGGGTGCCCTCCTGCGAGGCGGCGGCGATCTCCGCCAGGTTGCGGATGGAGAAGTCGTCGTCGGTGCCGGGCTGGAGCCGGTGGCGGTCCCGGAGCAGGCCGCGCACCAGGCTCTCGGTGCGGGAGACCGTGGAGGGCCCGGTGGCGCTCACCATGATGATGCCGCCCAGGTAGTTCCCCAGGCCGCCCTGGACCTTCTGGCGGAAGGTGCTCACCGGGATGATCACGCAGTCGTCGAAGTCCATGCCCCACTGGGACTGGCCCTTCTTCGTCAGCACGCCCACCACGGTGAAGGGGACGTTCTTCACCCGGATGACCTGGCCGACCGGGTCGGCGTTGGGGCCGAAGAGCTTGTCCACCACCGTCTGGCCCAGCACCGCCGCCTTGGTGGCGCCGTCCACGTCCACGGAGGAGAAGAGCGATCCGGCGGCGATCGGCCAGCTCCGGATGTCGAAGTAGTCCGGCGTGGTGCCGATGACGGTGGTGGTCCAGTTCTGGTCCTCGGACAACACCTGGACGGTGGCGCGCAGCTGGGGGGCGGCGTAGCGGACCGTGGGGATCTCGGTCTGGATTGCCTTGAGGTCGTCCCAGGTCAGGGTGGGCATCGACCCGAAGCCGCCGTGGGCGCCGCCGGCGGTGGTGGTCCCGGGCAGCACCATGAGCAGGTTGGAGCCCATGGCCGAGAACTGCGCCTCGACCCGGGCCTTGGCGCCGTCGCCGATGGCCACCATGGCGATGACCGCCGAGACCCCGATGACGATGCCCAGGGTGGTGAGGAAGGAGCGCATCTTGTTGCGCAGCAGGGCGCGGAGCGCCACGCGGAGGGTCTGGAACCAGTTCACGGGAGGGCCTCCTCCGCGGCGGCGGGCTCGCCGGGCGGCGGCGGCTCGGCGCGCCGCGGCTCGCGGCGGACGTCGGAGCGCACCCTCCCGTCGCGCATGGTCACCACCCGCGAGGCGTACTGGGCGATGTCCGGCTCGTGGGTCACCAGCACCACGGTGATGCCGCTGCGTCCCAGCTCCTGGAACAGCGCCATCACCTCCACGCTGGTGCGCGAGTCGAGGTTGCCGGTGGGCTCGTCGGCCAGGATCACCCGCGGCCGGGTGACCAGCGCCCGGGCGATGGCCACCCGCTGCTGCTGGCCGCCCGACATCTGGTTGGGGAAGTGGTCGGCCCGGTCGGCCAGCCCGACCTGGGCCAGGGAGGCGCTGGCGCGGGCGTGCCGCTCCGCGGCCGCGACGCCGGCGTAGAGCAGCGGCAGCTCCACGTTCTCCAGGGCGCTGGTGCGCGGCAGGAGGTTGAAGCTCTGGAAGACGAAGCCGATGGTGCGGTTGCGGATCCCGGCCAGGGCCTCGGTGCCGAGGTGCGACACCTCTTGCCCCTCGAGCAGGTAGCGGCCGGCGGTGGGCCGGTCCAGGCAGCCGAGGATGTTCATCAGGGTGGACTTCCCCGAGCCCGAGGCGCCCATCACCGCGGTGAACTCCCCCAGCGCGACGGTGAGGGTCACGCCCCGCAGGGCGTGCACCTCGACGTCGCCCATCCGGTAGGTCTTGGAGACTTCCTCGAGGCGGATGAGGGGGGGCTGCTCCATGGTGCCGTCCGCTCACAGCCCCCGGCGCAGGCCGGCGGCGAAGTTGCTGAGGCCGGCGGCGGCGTCGGTGATCACCTGGTCGCCGGGCTTCAGGTCCCCGTCCACCACCTCCGAGACCGCGCCGTCCGAGATCCCCACCCGGATGCGGACCGGCGTCGGGGCCCCGTCGCGCAGGACCCACACGGTGCGCGCGTCGCGCAGCTGCGAGGCCGCCTGCGCGCTGCGGGGGGCCCCGCCCGGCCCGGGGCCGGCGGCGCCCGGGTCG
>JAKAEO010000110.1 GCA_021818285.1 Myxococcales bacterium | reverse complement strand
GGAGGGCCGGGTGCGGGGTCATCGGGCGCTGGTACCGCGGCGCGCCCTCGGTGAGCGGCTCCACCGGCAGGTCGGCCACCACCACGCCCCCGGAGAGGACCCGCCAGCGGCCGGTGCCGGTGACGATGCCGATCACCGCCACGTCCAGGTCCCACTTGCGGCAGATGCGGCGGACCTCCTCCTCCTTGCCGCGGGCGGCGACGAGCAGCATCCGCTCCTGCGACTCGGAGAGGAGCACCTCGTAGGGCGTCATCCCCTCCTCGCGCCGCGGCACCTGGTCGACGTAGAGGTCGAGGCCGTTCCCGGCCCGCCCCGCCATCTCCACCGAGGAGCTGGTGAGCCCGGCCGCCCCCATGTCCTGGATGCCGACCACCGCGTCGGTCTGGAACAGCTCCAGGCAGGCCTCGAGCAGCAGCTTCTCCATGAAGGGGTCGCCCACCTGGACGGTGGGGCGCTTCTCCTCGGTCCTGTCGTCGAACTGGGCCGAGGCCATGGTGGCGCCGTGGATGCCGTCGCGGCCGGTCTTGGCGCCGATGTACATGAGCGGGTTGCCGACGCCGGCCGCCTTGCCCCGGAAGATCTTGTCGGCCGGCATCACCCCCAGGGTGAAGGCGTTCACCAGGCAGTTGCCGTCGTAGCTCCCGTGGAAGGCCACCTCGCCGGCCACCGTCGGCACCCCCATGCAGTTGCCGTAGCCGCCGATGCCGGCCACCACGCCCTCCAGCAGCCAGGCGGTCTTGGGGTGGGACGGGTCGCCGAAGCGCAGGCTGTTCATCGAGGCGATGGGCCGTGCACCCATGGTGAACACGTCCCGGAGGATGCCGCCCACGCCGGTGGCCGCGCCCTGGTAGGGCTCGATGTAGCTCGGGTGGTTGTGGCTCTCCATCTTGAAGCAGACCGCCAGCCCGTCGCCGACGTCCACCACCCCGGCGTTCTCCCCCGGCCCCTGCAGCACCCGCGGCCCGGTGGTGGGGAACTCCTTCAGGTGGATCCGCGAGGACTTGTAGGAGCAGTGCTCGCTCCACATCACCGAGAAGACGCCCAGCTCCGTGAGGTTGGGCTCGCGCCCCAGGTGGGCGACGATGCGCTGGTACTCGTCCGGCTTGAGTCCGTGCTGGGCGACGATCTCGGGGGTGATGGCGCTCATGGAGGGCGCGGATTCTAGTCGCCGCGGCGCGGGAGATCGAGGGGGACGGCAACCGCGGCGGGGCGGCGCAGCTCCACGCTCCCGCCGACGGGGAGCACCCGGACGCGCTCCGCCGGCAGGCCGCGGCGGACCCGCTCCGCCTCCAGCAGCCGCGGCGGCTCGTCGAGCGGCTCGTCCGAGAGCTTGAAGGTGCCCCAGTGCATGGCGAGGAAGGTCCCGGCCTTCAGGTCCTCGAAGGCCTGGAGCGCCTGCTCCGGCGAGAGGTGCACCGCCAGCATGAACCAGCGCGGGTCGTAGGCGCCGATGGGCAGGAGCGCGGCGTCGATGCGGAAGCGCTCGCCGATCTGCTTGAAGCCGGGGAAATAGGCGGTGTCGCCGGCGTGGTAGACGGTCGCCGACGAGCCCTCGATGACGAAGCCGCCCCAGAGCCGCTCGTTGCGGTCGAAGAGGCCGCGCTGGGCGAAGTGCTGCGCCGGCACGAAGGTGATGCGCACCGGCCCGACCTGCGTGGACTGCCACCAGCCGAGCGCCGTCACCAGCAGCCGCTCGCGCCGCAGCAGCCGGTCGGTGCCCAGGCCGGCGATCACCGGCGCCCCCAGCCGCGCCAGGGTAGGGACGTCGAGGTGGTCGTAGTGGTCGTGGGAGACCAGCGCGGCGTCGATGTGGGGCATCTTCTCCCAGGGGATGCCCGGCGGCACGTTGCGGGGGATGAAGCCGGCGATCGCGTCGGACATCACCGGGTCGGTGAGGAAGCTCCTGCCGTCGAGCTGCACCAGCCAGGTGGCGTGGCCCACCCAGGTGAGGCGCACCCCCTCCCCCGGGCCCGGCGGGACCTGGAGCCGGGCCCAGTCCGGCTCGACGCGCGGCACCGGCGCGCGGTCCGGCGCCCGGGTGGTGCGCCCCAGCAGCCGGTTCCAGCGCCAGCGCAGCAGGGCGCCGAAGCCGCGGGGCGGGACGCGGTCGAGGTTCAGGAAGCGGCCGTCGTCGTCGCGGGGCTGCACGAATCCCTCCGGCGCGCCCCCGGCCAGGGCGGCGCCGGCGGCGAGCAGCGCGGCGGCGGCGGCGAGGCGCAGGGCGCGGGTGAGCGGGGCCATCGGGGTCGGCCGGCCCCGGCCCCGTTCAGAGGGCGAGGAGGGCCTTGGAGAGGTCATAGAGCAGATCGCCGCGCCCGGGAACGGGGAGCGGCCCGGCCGGAAGCTGGTGGCGCTCGACCATCCGGTTGTAGCCGATGGCGGCCAGGGTGCGGAGGTTCACCACGTCGTAGGCGTTGTACTCGGCGAGCCGCCGCAGCGCCCCGGGGTCGCCGTCGAGGTGGGCCTCCCAGAGGAGGACGGCGTCGGCGCCCCCGACGCCGGCGAGGTGGCCGGGCCGCCCCACGCCGGTCTCCTGCTCCAGCCACTTGAGCCCGCCGCCGAGCCCGAGGCGGGCGAAGAGGTGGCGCAGGTCGAGGTGGGCGAGCGGCCCGCGCCAGCCCGGGAAGGCGCGCTCCAGCACCGGGACGTCGAAGGAGAGGCCGTTGAAGGTGACGAGCAGCTTCCAGTCCCGGGTGGCGGCGGGGAAGTCCTCCAGGTCGCGCCCCCGCACGAAGAGGCGCGGCCCGGCGGCGTCGAGCACGCCCACCAGCGTGAGCCGCCCCTCGCGGTCGGTCTCGACGTCCAGGTAGGCGACGCCCTCCGGGAAGGCCGGGAGCAGCCGCCAGCGCTCCCGGCGGGGCAGGAGCAGGGCCAGCCTCTCCGCGTCCCGGGCCGCCAGGGCGGCCCGCGCCTCCTCCACCGCCGCGCGGAGCCGGCCGTCGAGCCGCGGCGAGAGGGCCACCGCCGGCGGCGGCGGCAGCGCCTCCCAGCGGGTGATGCCGCGCGCCCAGAGGGTCCGCTCGAGGTGCGGGCCGACGCCGCGCGCCAGCTGGAAGGTGGCGTCGATCACCCGCGCTCCCAGGCGCTGGCCCAGGCCCCCGCCTCCTGGGCGTGGCGCAGGAAGGCCTCGTAGAAGGGGTGGCGGGCCACGGTGGCGCCGTCGCCGACCACCACCAGCTTCCGCCGCGCGCGGGTGATGGCCACGTTCATCCGGCGGACGTCGGCGAGGAAGCCGACCTCGCCCGCGGCGTTGGCCCGGACCAGCGACACCACCACCGCCTCCTTCTCCCGCCCCTGGAAGCCGTCCACGGTGTCCACCTCCAGCCCCTCCTGGCAGCGGGCGGCGAGGAGCTGGCGCAGCCGCTGCACCTGGGCGTCGTAGGGGGAGATCACCGCCACCTCGGACGGCGCCAGGCCGGCGGCGAGGAGGCGCTCCACCTCCCGCGCCGCCAGCTCCGCCTCCCCCTCGTTCTGGCGCGAGTCGCTCCCCTCGGGCGTGGACTCCTCGTGGCCGGCGCCCGAGGTGTCGACGAGGAGGAGCGGCGCGCCGTCGAGCCCGTGGCGCGCCACCGAGGGGTGGGCGCGCAGCCGGCCGCCGTAGAGGGCCTCGGAGGGGAAGCGCATGATGCGCTCGTCCATCCGGTGCTGCTCGAGCAGGGTGAGGCCGGCCGGCGTGCCGGCCGCCGCGTGGAGCGCCCAGAGCCGCTCGAAGAGCGAGGTGCCGAGGCCGCCGGCCTGGGCCTCGGCCGAGAGCACGGTGGGCGGCAGCTGCAGGTGGTCGCCGGCCAGCACCGCCCGGTCGGCCCGCAGCAGCGCGAGCAGCGCCGCCGGCTCCACCGCCTGGGTGGCCTCGTCCACCACCGCCAGCGCGAAGCGCCGCCCGGCCAGCGGCGGCGCGTCGAGGCCGGTCAGGGTGGCGAGGACCACCGGCGCGCGGGAGAGGACGTCCGCCTCGGCCCGCGCCTCGAGCGCGCGCGCCTCGGCGAGCAGCGCCCGGGCCTCCCGCTCGGCGTCGCGCGCCTCGCTGAAGCGCCCCGGGCCCCGGCGGGCCTTGCGCTTGCGGGCGTCGCGGCGCAGCCGGAGCGCGCGGGCGACGAGCTCCGCGGCGATGCGGGCCGCCTCGTGCTCCTCCACGCGCGCCTCCAGGGTGTGGGAGAGGACCGAGGGGAGGACGCGGGCCGGGTGGCCGAGCCGGACGGCGTCGACGCCCGCGGCGGCCAGCCGCTCCACCAGGTTGTCCACCGCGAGGTTCGACGGGGCGCAGGCCAGCACCGGCTCGCCGCGGGCCGCCGCCCGGCGGACGATCTCCACCAGCACCGTGGTCTTGCCGGTGCCGGGCGGGCCGTGGACCAGCGCCAGGTCCTCGGCCCGGTCGGCGAGGTCGAGGGCGGCGCGCTGCTCGGGGTTGAGCGCCGCCCCGTCCGCCGCCGGCCCGCGCGGCCGGGCGAGGAAGCGGGGCGGGGCGCCGGCGAGCAGGGCGTGCCAGCGCTTCCCCTCCCGCTCCTCGCGCAGGCGGCGCAGCCCGCCCGAGAGCCGCTCCCAGGTGACCGGCGAGGGGAGCAGCTCCAGCACCACCCGCCCCTCGGTGGCCCAGTCGGGCGGCGCGTCGTCGAAGGCCACGCCGATCCGGGCCCGCGAGCGGGAGGCGACGATGCCCTGCGGCTCGTCCGGCCGCTCCTCGCGGCGGAGGGTCACCCGCACCGGGCTCCCCGGGCCGATGCGGGCGCCGGAGAGCTCGCCGCCGCCGGCGCGGGCGTAGTGGACCAGGGCCCGCCCGGCGAGCCCGCCCTCCTCCACCGCCTCGAGGTCGGCGAGCGCCAGGCCGCGGGCCTCGCGCTCCCGGAGCGGGAGCCGGCCGCGCGCCTCGTCGAGCCGCCGCCGCTCCTCCTCGCGTTCGGCGGCGAGCAGGCGGGCGAGCCGGTCCAGGTGGGCGTCGAGGTCCACGGGCCCCATCATGTCCCGGCGCGGCGCGGCGCGCAGCGGCCGGGCGCGCTCCTCCCCGGCCGGCCCCTCAGAACGTGCCGGCGAGGCCGTCGGGCAGGAGCTCCAGCCGGAGCCCGGTGCCCCGCGCCCCGTCGCCCCGGCCGTGGAGCCAGACCGGCACGCCGAAGCCGACCACCGACCCGGCCGCCGCGCCGGCCAGCACGTCGGTGGCCCAGTGCCGGTCGGCGGCGATGCGCAGCCAGCCGGTGGCGGCCGCGCCGGCGAGCCCCAGCCCCAGGATCCAGGGCCAGGAGCGGTAGCCGCGCAGCCGCGCCACCGTCCCCGCCGCCGCCGCGGCGGCGAAGGCCGCGTCGGTGTGGCCGGACCAGAGCGAGACGCGAGCGCTCGGGCCCTGGGACGCCCCGGGATCGGCCCAGGCGTCCGGGCGCAGCCGTCCGAAGGAGAACTTGGCGATCTGGGTGGTGAGGACGGCGATGGAGACCGCCTCGCCGGTGACGAGCAGGTCCTCGGCGGCGGTCCGCGCGCCGCCGGCGGAGAGCCCCGCCAGCGCCAGGGCGCCCGCGGCCAGGGCCGGCGTGCCGATGCCGAGGACGTCGGAGGCCGTGGAGGCGGCGCCGGTGTCCTTCCACCGGAGCGCGTCGCGCACCGAGGTGTCGAACGCCCCCGCGCCGCAGATGCGGCAGGTGGTGGGCGTGAGCCGGTTCTGGAGGAGGACCGTCGCCAGGTCGAGGCCGAGGGCGGTCCCGGTGACCGCCAGGGTCGCCGGAACGTCGAGCCTGAGGTCGAGCGGGGGCTCGGCGGCCGGCGCCGCGCCCGGCAGGAGGAGGAGCAGGGCGGCGAGCGCGGAGGACGGGGCGGCGGCGCGGAGCGGGCGGCGGGCGGGCACGGGCCGCGGGAGTATAGTCCGGGGCCGTGGCCGGCGCGGACCAGCCGGAGGATCCGGTGGAGCTGCCCATCGACGGGACGCTCGACCTGCATTCGTTCCGGCCCGCGGAGCTCGGGTCGCTCCTGCCGGAATGGCTCGACGCCTGCCGGAGCCGCGGCATCCTGGAGGTGCGCGTCGTCCACGGGAAGGGGACGGGCGCGCTGCGACGGTCGGTGGAGGCGATCCTGGCGCGGAGCCCGGCGGTGGCCTCCTTCCGGCCGGCGGGCGAGGAGGCGGGAGGCTGGGGGGCGACGCTGGCGACGCTCCGGAAGCCGTGACCGCGGGCGCCGGGGGCCGGCGCCTACGGCAGGACCCGCCGCAGGGGCGGGAGGAGCAGCCCGAGCACGGCGCCGTAGAGCAGGAGGAGCAGCAGCATGCCTCCCGCGCTCCCGGCGGCGAAGAGCACCGGGTCGGCCAGCCGCACGACGACGTACCAGGAGACCGCCCAGGCGGCGGCGCCGTAGGCGAGGCCGTAGGCCGCCGAGACCGTCGCCGGACGGCCGCGCGGCAGGATGCTCGCGAAGACCAGGGCCTGGACCACCGCGGTCAGGCCGCCGAGGAGCAGGCCGACCAGGACCGGGGCGGCCCATCCGGGGTCGAGGGCCTCGTGGCCGAGGAGGGTGGCGGCGACGAGCCTCAAGGGGAAGGTCGCGCCCTGGTCGCTGGCGGCGGCGGCGGCGATGAAGAGGGCGCCGCCTCCGGCCACGCCGGCGATCGCTCCGGCGGCGACCTCGTGGTCGGCCGGCTCCCGCTGCGGCAAGGCCGGTACGGTGCCGGAGGGTCGGTGCACGGGGTCCATGCGGGGGCCATGGTGCCACCTCGGGCCACCCCACTGGAAGGGCTCCGTCGAGGCGCGAACCTTGCCTGCGAAACGTCGGGATATCGGACGGTTGACGCGGCGCAGCGGATCGTCCGGCACCGGCCCGCGAACGCCGCGGCCGCGCCCGGCACCGCCGGCCGCCTTGGACGGCGCACCTGGATTCGCTATTGTCCGCGCGCCCCACGGGGTGGGAGGTGCCATGCTCGAGAAGCTCATGCCTCGGTCGGACGACTTCTTCGACGACTTCGAGAGGCAGGCAGCGGCGACGGTCGAGGGAACCAAGCTCTTCAAGGCCTTGCTGGAGGAGTTCGTCGACGTCCCGGCCAAGGTGAAGGCCATCAAGGACGTCGAGCACCGGGCCGACGACATCACCCACCGGGCCTTCGAGCGGCTCCACACGCAGTTCATCACCCCCTTCGACCGCGCCGAGATCCACCGGTTGCTCTCGCGCATCGACGACGTCCTGGACCTCACCGACGCCGCCTCGGAGCGGCTCGGCCTCTACCAGGTGGGCTCGGTCATCCCCGAGGCGCGGGAGCTGGCCGAGGTGCTGGTGGCCGCGACCGAGCGGATGCAGGAGGCGGTCCGGGGGCTGCGGAACATCAAGGACGCCCGGGTGATCCTCGAGTCCTGCACCCAGATCAACGTCCTCGAGAACCAGGGGGACACCCTGATCCGGCGGGCCCTGGCCAAGCTCTTCAACACCTCGCAGTTCGACGCGCTCACCGTCATGAAGTGGAAGGAGATCCTCGACCTCATCGAGGACGCCATCGACCGCACCGAGGACGTGGCCAACGTCATCGAGGGCGTGGTCCTGCAGCACGCCTAGCGCCCCATGCTCCTCGTCAGCGTGGTGATCGGGCTGGTGCTGGTGGCGCTGCTCTTCGACTTCATCAACGGCTTCCACGACGCGGCCAACTCCATCGCCACGGTGGTCTCCACCCGGGTGCTCTCGCCCCTGGTGGCGGTGGGCTGGGCCGCCTTCTTCAACTTCATCGCGGCGATGCCGGTCCTGTGGGGCGCCGAGCTCAAGGTGGCCGACACCATGGGCAAGGGCATCATCCACTTCGAGATGCTCAAGGCCATGGGCACCTACCACGTGCTCGCGGTGATGTTCGCGGCGCTGGCCGGGGCCATCGTCTGGAACCTGCTCACCTGGTGGTGGGGGCTGCCCTCCTCCTCCTCGCACGCCCTGGCCGGCGGCATGGTGGGCGCGGCGCTGCCGGCGCTCGGCGCCCACGGGATCATCGCCTCGGGCATCGTCAAGATCACCCTCTTCATCGTCCTCTCGCCGATCATCGGCATGGTGCTGGGCTCGGGGATGATGATCGCCACCGCCTGGATCGTCCGGCGGAACACCCCGGCGCGGGTGGACCGGTGGTTCCGGCGGCTCCAGCTGATCTCGGCGGCGATCTTCTCCTTCAGCCACGGCACCAACGACGCCCAGAAGGTCATGGGCATCATCGCCGTGCTGCTCTACGGCACCATCTGGGCCGGCCAGCCGTTCCACGTGCCGTTCTGGGTGGTGCTGCTCTGCCACCTCGCCATGGGGCTCGGCACCTTCTTCGGCGGCTGGCGCATCGTGAAGACCATGGGGCACAACCTGACGAAGCTGCAGCCCATCGGCGGGTTCTGCGCCGAGACCGGCGGCGGCGTCACCATCCTCGCCCTGGCGGCGGCCGGCATCCCGGTCTCCACCACGCACACCATCACCGGCGCCATCGTCGGGGTCGGCGCCACCAAGGGGACCCGGGCGGTCCGCTGGGGGGTGGCGAGCCGCATCGTCTGGGCCTGGATCCTCACCATCCCGATGTCGGCCCTGGTCGCGGCCCTGGTCTACGGCCTCGTCGAGATGGGCGCGCGGCTCGCCGGTCACTGAGGCGCGGCGGGTCCTCTTCCCGCCCGCGCGCCAGACGCCCACGAACGGCTCCACGGGACGCAACTAGCGGGATCCGCGGCGCTTTTCATGACCGCCCGAATCTCCTGGACCACCCTTTTCCCGACGTCCGGCACCACCAACCAGGCCGTCCTGGAGATGGTGGCGGCGAGCGAAACCGGACGCCGATCGGCGTGTTAGTGTCCCCGGATGGTCGGGGACCCCGACGCGGAATTGCTGCTGGCGTTCCAGCGGGGCGACGCGGCGGCGTTCCGGACCCTGTTCGAGAGGCACGCGCGGGCGATGGTCGCCTTCTGCAACCACTTCGTGAGGAACCCGGCCCGCGCCGAGGAGCTGGCGCAGGACGTGTTCCTCAAGCTCCACCAGGCGGCCCCGCGCTACCAGCCCACCGCCCGGTTCAAGACCTTCCTCTACCGCATCGCCTCCAACCACTGCCTGAACGAGCTCCGGCGCGGCGAGCAGGCGGCCCGCCGCGACGCCCGCGCCCGCCCGGACGACGAGCCGGAGGACCTCGACGCTCTCCCGGGCTCGGCCCCCACCCCCGAGCAGGAGGCGGCCGGCGGGGCCCTGGCGCGCGCCGTCGAGGTCCTGCTGGACCGGCTGCCGGAGAAGCAGCGCGTCGCCTTCGTCCTCTGCCGCTTCCAGGGGCTCTCCTACGAGGAGATCGCCGCGGCGCTCGACACCAGCGTCCCGGCGGTGAAGTCGCTCATCCACCGCGCCACCGTCACCGCCGCCGAGGCGCTCGCCCCCTTCGCGCCGGGCGGGGAGGTGCTGTCGTGACCCACGTCGGCGAGGAGCTGACCGCGCTGATCGACGGCGCGCTCGCGCCGGCGGAGCGGGAGCGGGTCGAGGCCCACCTGGCCGCCTGCGCCGGGTGCCGCGCGGCGCGCGACCGGACCGCGGCGGCGCTGGCCGCGCTGGACCGGCTGCCCGCGCCGCCGGAGCCCTCGCCGGGCTTCGAGCAGCGCTTCTACGCCAGGCTGGCGCGCCAGCGGGCCGACGCCCCCCGGGGCGCGCTGCGCCGCCTGCCCTGGCGCTTCCTCGCGCCGCTCGCCGCCGCCGGCGCCGCGGCGGCGCTGGTGGTCGGGGTCGGGCTCCGCGAGCGCCACCGCCAGGCCTTCATCGCCGACCACCTCGACCTCTTCGAGAGCCCGGAGCTGGTGGCCAGCGTGGGCGACGTCGCGCCGCAGGACGTGGAGGTCGTCGCCCACCTCGACGAGCTGGAGGGGACGCCGTGACCCGCCGCGCCGCCCGCCTCCTGGCCCTCGCCGCGCTGGCCCTCTCGCTCGCCGCGCCGCCGGCCCGCGCCGACGACGGCCCGCCCCCCTCGCCCGCGGCCCGCGAGCGCTGGGAGAAGCTCTCGCCCGAGGAGCGGGACCGGCTCCGGGAGCGCTACGAGGAGTGGAAGAAGCTGCCGCCCGAGCGGCAGCAGGCCCTGCGCGAGCGGCTGGAGCGGCTGCGCAGCCTCCCGCCGGAGCGGCGCGAGGCGGTGGAGCGCAACTACGAGCGCTTCCGCAAGCTGCCGCCGGCGCAGCAGCGCGAGCTGCTCGACCACTACCGCCGGTGGCGCGAGCTCACGCCGGAGCGCCGCGCCGAGCTGCGCCGGTCGTTCAAGCACCTCCTCGACTCGCCGCCCGCCGACCGGGAGCGGTACATGGAGAACCTGCGCCGCTGGCGCCAGATGTCGCCGGCGGACCGCGACCGGGTCCGGGAGCGGATGATCCAGAACCGGCAGTTCCGGCGCAGGTAGCGGCGGAGCGCGTCGCACCGGGGAGGAGCCGCCCGCGCCGCGCCGGTGTATCTTCCGCCCGATGCTCGCCCTGCTCGCGGCCCTCGCGCTCACCGCCGCCGGCACGGCGGAGGAGCCGCCCGCGCCGGCCGGCGAGCCGCGCACCGCGCCGCCGGCCGTCCCCGAGGCGGTACGGCCCGCCCCGCCGGCGCCGCCGCCGGAC